>CAZPIN010000205.1:0-8998 GCA_964586735.1 uncultured Rhodobacterales bacterium
GGGCTAGCCATGGCCACGACGCAAGCCCAGTCCCACGCCACGACACCCTTGCCACGACGTCCGCTGGCAGGGGCTGGCCATGTCCACCACCCTCCACCCCACGCCCAGGCACCAGACGGCATGCCCCATCACGGTCCACGCTACACTAGGCGCCAGACCGTTCGCGCCCCGCCACGGAGGCTGCCGCCATGTTTCGCGCATACCTTCGGCTCGCCGTGGACATCGGCGGCACCTTCACCGATTCGGTGCTGATGGGCGACTACGGCAAGATTCGGGCGACCACCAAGACCCTCACCACCCATCACGACCCCTCCGAGGGCGCCATAGCCGCGATCCAGCGCACCCTCGACGAGGCGGGGGCGTCGATGGACGCCGTCGCCACCTTCATCCACGGCACCACTCTCGCCACCAACGCCCTCATCGAAAAGCGCGGCGCCCGCGTGGCGACGGTCGCCACCGAGGGCTTCCGCGACATCCTCGAGATCGCCTACGAGCGACGCTACAGCCAGTACGACCTCAATCTCACCAAGCCCGACTTTCTGGTTCCGCGCAGCCGTTCCTTCACCATCCCGGAGCGCATGTCGGCGGAGGGCAAGCCCCTGCTGGCCCTCGACGAGGATGCCGTGCCCGGGCTGGTGGAGCAGATTCGCGGCTGCGAGGCCGAGTCCGTAGCCATCTGCCTGCTGCACTCCTACGCCAATCCCGCCCACGAGTTTCGCCTTCGCGACCTCCTCCTCGACCATCTCCCCGACCTGCCGATATCGGTCTCCTTCGACGTCAGCCCGGAGGCGCGGGAGTTCGACCGCATGTGCACGACGGTGGCCAACGCCTACATCCAGCCGCTCATGGCGCGGTATCTGGCCGCCTTCGAGACGCGCCTTCGGGACGCCGGTCTGGGCTGTCCGGTTTTCCTGATGACGTCGGGCGGCGGCATGTGCGACCTGGACACCGCCGTCCGCCTGCCGATTCGCCTGGTCGAGTCCGGTCCCGCCGGCGGAGCGGAAATGGCGCTGGAAGTCGCCCGCTCGAGTCTGATCGATGAAGCCATTTCCTTCGACATGGGCGGTACCACGGCCAAGCTGTGTCTCATCAGAGGAGGCAAGCTGCAGCATTCGCGCACCTTCGAGGTCGCCCGCGAAGCGCGATTCCAGAAGGGGTCGGGCATTCCGCTGCGCATACCCGTCATCGACATGATCGAAATCGGAGCGGGGGGCGGCTCCATCGCCTGTACGGACCGTCTGGGACGGCTCACCGTAGGCCCCGACAGCGCCGGCTCCGACCCCGGGCCAGTCGCCTTCGGCCGCGGCGGCGACCGCCCCACTGTAACCGACGCCGACATCGCCCTGGGCTACGTCCAGCCGGAGTCGTTCGCCGACGGCCAGGTCAGCATCGACCCCGACGTGGCGCGCGCGGCCATCAAGACGGCCATCGCCGATCCGGACGGTCTGGACGTGGACGAGGCGGCGGACGGCATCTGCCAGATCGTCGACGAGGGCATGTCCAGCGCCGCCCGCATGCACGCGGCGGAGTCCGGCACGGACCTCGAATCCCGCACCCTGATCGCCTTCGGCGGCAACGGCCCCCTGCATGCCTGCCGCATGGCGCGGCTTGCCGGCGTGTCCAAGATTCTGATTCCCGCCGACCCCGCCGTCGGCTCGGCGGTGGGCTTTCTCTTCGCCAGAATTTCCCATGAAATCGTGCGCAGCCACTACACGCTGCTCGACAGCATCGACGTCGACGAGATCGATAGACTGCTGAAGTCCATGGAGGAGCAGGCGGCAGAATTCGTGAAGCAGGGCACCCCGTATGAATCGGTGCTCAAACAGCGCAACGCCTATATGCGCTACCGCGGACAGGGCCATGAAGTCAAAGTGTACATCATTGGCGATACGTTCACCGAGGAGGAGGCCGGCCAGCTCAGGGAGCGGTTCGAGGCCCTCTACGCCAAGCAGTACTCCCGCCCGGTGTCCGGCATGGAGATCGAAATTCTCAACTGGGTAGTGGATGTGTTTACCCATCCTCCCCATGTCGGCCACGCCACCCTGGGCCTCCCGCCATTCCTCGCTACCGCCACATCGGAGACCCGGACGATTCGCTGCGACGTCACGGGCGAGTGGGTAGAGGCGGCGGTATACCGCCGGAAAGACCTGGAGAAGGGCAACACCATGCCCGGCCCCGCGCTGATCACCGAGCCGCAGACCACCACGTTCGTGGGACGCGACTTCACCGCCATGGTCAACGACCATGGCCAGCTGTACCTGACCAGAAACGACGTGGCCAGAAAGGACATGGTCAGCGATTCGGCGATCAGCATCCGAACCGCACTCGAGGCTTACTACAACGCGAAAGTCGAGGTCGAGGCCGAAATGGCCGAGCAGGTTGAGCCAGAAGCGCTGACCGGGCCAGAAGCGCCGGACGGGCCGGAGACACCGGACGGACCGGCCATAATCCCCGTCGACCGCGAGAAGGACTGATCCCATGAGCGAGATGTCCACCGCCCGCCTCCAGGCCATGTGGAACCGCCTCCTCGCCGTGGTCGAGGAGCAGGCGCAGACCCTGGTACGCGCCGCCTTCTCGCCCATCGTCCGCGAGTGCGGCGACATCTCGGCCGGGGTGTTCGACGCGAAGGGACGGATGCTCGCCCAGGCGGTCACCGGCACCCCCGGCCACATCAACACCATGGCCGAGGCGGTGAAGACCCTGCTGAAACAGTTTCCCCTCGAGCTGATGCGGCCGGGCGACATCTACGTGACCAACGACCCCTGGATCGCCTCGGGCCATCTCAACGACTTCCTCCTGATGATGCCGGTGTTCCATGAAGGCCAGGTGATTGGCTTCACGTCCTGCACGTCGCATCTGGTGGACCTAGGCGGCCTTGGCATGGGACCCGAGGGCGCGGACGTCTTCGAGGAGGGACTGCGGGTGCCGCCCTGCAGGCTGGTGGAGCAGGGAGAGCTGAACGCGCTTCTCCTCGACATCGTCAAGGCCAACTCCCGGGAGCCCGTCGCCAACGAGGGCGACATCTACGCCCTGATCGCATGCTGCGAGATCGGCGCGCGGCGGCTGCAGGAGACGATGAAGGAGTTTGGCGCCGAATCGCTGGAGCCCCTTGCCAGCCACATCATCGATGTCTCCCGCCGCGGCGCGCTGGAGGCCGTCGCCGAGCTGCCCGAGGGCGTCTACCGCAGCGTCCTGAAGGTGGACGGGTACGAGAAGGAGCTGGAGCTGCATGCCGCGCTGACGGTAGGCAAGGACGGCCTGCATCTGGATTTCACGGGCACGTCGGACTGTTCCAGCAAGGGCATCAACGTCCCGCTCAACTACGCCGCCGCCTACTCGGTGTTCGCCATGCGCTGCGTCGTCGGCCCGGACATCCCCAACAACGCCGGATCGCTGGAGCCGTTTACCGTCACCGGTCCGCCCGGCTGCATCCTCAACGCGCAGCCTCCGGCGCCCGTGGCCATGCGCCACACGCTGGGCCAGATGACTCCCGACCTGGTCTTTGGATGCCTCGCCCAGGCGGCGCCCGACAGGGTGCCGGCGGAAGGGGCCTCCTGCATGTACGACCTGCCCCTGCGCAGCGCGCCGGAGGCCCGGCGGCATGGATGGAAGGAGTATGCCGTGGAGCTGGTGCACAACGGCGGCACCGGCGCCCGGCCGAAACTCGACGGGCTGTCGGCGACCGCCTATCCATCCGGGGTGTTTGGATCGCAGGTGGAGATCACCGAACTGGTGGCGCCGGTAACCGTATGGAGGCGCGAGCTGCGGCCCGATTCGGGAGGAGCCGGCCGCCAGCGCGGCGGGCTGGGACAGCGCATCGAGATGGAGTCCTCCAGGGACGAGCCGTTTCTGGTGTTTCTGTCCGTCGAGCGGGTGCGCAACGCCGCCCGCGGGCGGGAGGGCGGACTGGCGGGAGCGCCTGGACGCATACGGGTGGAGGGACGGGACCAGGACATCCCCGGCAAATGCGAGCTGCGCGTGGAGGCGGGAGAGCGGCTGGTGTTTGAGACGCCGGGAGGGGGCGGTTTCGGACCGCCCGAGGAACGCAACCCGGATGCCTTGCGGCAGGACGTGGAAAGCGGGCTGGTATCCCCCGAATCGGCCAAGAAAACCTACGGAAAGCGAAAGTGATACGGCCGGTAGAAGCCGTCGCGGCCATGGCCCCCTACCCCCTGGCCAACCTGCCAAGGGGGGTGCTGACACTGGCGCAGAACGAAAACCCGATGCCACCCAGTCCGGCGGCGGTGGAGGCTGGCAGGGCGGCGGTCACCAGCGCCAACATCTATCCCGACCCCGACTGGCAGGCGATGCGGGCCGCCATAGCCGAGGTGCATGGACTGGATGCGGAGTCGATCCTCTGCGGCGCGGGGTCCATGGAGATCATCGACTGCGTAGTGCGGGCGTATGCCGGACCGGGCGACACCGTGCTTGGCACGCAGTACGGGTATCTGTTTCTGTCCACCGCCTGCCAGCGGGCAGGCGCGCGGCACGAGATGGCACCCGAGCGCGACTACAAGGTATCGGTCGACGCGCTGCTGGAGGCTGCGGGGCCAGACACGCGAATCGTGTTTGTCTGCAACCCCGGCAATCCAACCGGCACGGCGCTGGACGCCGACGAGATGACGCGTCTGCGAGAAGGGCTGCCAGCGTGCACGATGCTGGTGGTGGACCAGGCATATACGGAGTACGCCGGCCCGGAGCACGACTCCCTGCTTGCCCTTGCCGAGCGCGGCGACAGCGTGGTGACCCGGACGTTTTCCAAAGCCTACGGCATGGCCGGGATGCGGGTAGGATGGGGAGTACTGTCGGCGGACGCCGCGCAGCACGTGCGCAAGCTGCTCAACCCGAACAACCTGTCCAGCGTCAGCCAGGCGATGGCAGAGGCGGCGATTCGCGACCAGGAGCACATGCGGCGGGCCGTGGCCGAGACGGTAGCTGCGCGGGACAGGTTTGTGTCGCGTCTGGAGGCTGCCGGGTATGTGCCGCCGAAGAGCAGCACGAACTTCGTGCTGGTGCCGTTTGCCGACAGCGCCGCCGCCAAGAGCGTGGAGAGTACGATGCGGGAAGAAGGAATGCACCCGCGAAACATGACCGGTTACGGGTTGGACCACTGTTTGCGGATTACGGTAGGTCTTGCCTACACCATGGAGCGGACAGCGGAGATACTCGAGGAGCACGCGGAGAGCGGCGCATGACTGCCAGCGCAAGAAGCGGCCCCAAGATAGGCGTGCTGGTGCCCTACACCAACGTCAATCTCGAGCCTGACATGGAGATGATGCGTCCCGAGGGATGCACGATGCACTATGCCCGGCTAGGCGGCTACGACCTGAAGGCGATACCGGGAGCGGAGCAGATGGCCGGACTTGGCGCATCCGACATCGACGATACGCTGCGGACGATTAGTGGGGTGCGGCCCAGTGCCGTGCTGTACGGATGCACGTCCGCCACCCTGACCCATGGGCGGGAGTTTGACCGGGCGCTGGCGGAGAGGATCGCGGCCGAATCGGGCGCGATGACCATCACCGCCGCCGGAGCGCTGGTGGAAGCGGTCCATGCGCTGGGCGTGAAGCGTGTGGGGTTTGCGTCGCCGTATGTGGGCGAGATCAATGACCTTGCGGTGAAGTTTCTGGCGGAGGAAGGTATCGAGACTGTAGCCCGCGCCGACATCGGCCGGGAGCTGGACAACTACGGCCAGGGTGAACTGACGCCGAACGAGGTGTATGAGCTTGCGGTACAGGCGGCTGGAGCAGGCGTCGAGGCGATTGTGCTGAGCTGCACCGACATGCGGGCGGCGGAAGCCGTGGAAAGAATCGAGGAAAGCACCGACCTGCCAGTGGTGACATCCAATCAGGCGATGGTGTACGCGGTATGCCGCGCTCTTGACCTGCCACCACCCGCTGGAGGCCAGGGACAGCTGTTTGAAAGCATGCCGTGAATCTACAACCTGATGCTGATGGACTGATGGATGCAGGAGTGCTTTTAGGAATTGTTGTTGTTCGAAAACTTAAAGGGGTAATCTAGATGTTATTTGATTTTATTAACGCAATTGAATATTTTGAATTTGCAACGCATGTAAATACACTTGAGGCAATCGACCTATTCGTTGTATTCCTTTGTGACTATGCATCTCGTGAACTGTGAACGTCCATATCTTAAAACATACACAAATTTTTACTGCAATTACTCTGTTTTTGTTCGCAGGGTGTAAAATGTATCAAATTGTTTGATTATTTCAAAACTATAATGCTTCTGGTGCAACGTCTTTCTATTTGGATCAAGAAATCGCACATAGCAACAACTTTCATTTTCCTCTAATGCTTTACGCCTGTCATGATAACATTGATTCTCTACAAAGTCTGTATACCTCTTTTTCAGCTTACTTGTAAGCTTTTTATATGTCAATGGGTATAATTCTTGAAAGTTATCATCACTCATCTTCACCGGTGTTGCATTAGGGTCATTTGCATCAATGCGCACAGATGTCGCGCTCTTATTGTTTTCCTGTTTATAGGAAATATAAACTGGAGCAATTACGCAATATTGTGATTCGCCAGTTAACGTATTATCTTTCTCCAATTGCGCAATAGCATTTATCAATTTACCTGCAGCATCTTGCCTTTCACTATACTGAACAACTTCAACCGCACTGTTATGTGGTTGAAACGAAAGCGGCATCAAATGTAACTTAAACTTACTGAAATCAGCATTGAACCATGTCTCAGTAGCCAGCACAAAATTTTTCAGTGTTGCAGCAGCAACCATTTGTATTTTGCCGCCTAAATTTTCATCCATATTGTGCAAGTGGATAGAGCTATTTCGTATTTTGCGAAGCAGGTTAAGGTTTTGAACGCAGTATTTATCAATTCTTTGCTCGGAATATTGCCTCACAATATTTATTGCTTTATCAATGCCAATTGTCTTTTCTATGTTCAATGAATCTTTCTCTATATCTTCTCCCTTTCCTGTTTCACCACTTTTTGCATTTGCCTTTGCGCGCATAAATATTGATGTAATATCGTTGTCATTCTCCTTGATGATTCTTGCCTTAAGCAACAACTCCCATGCATTAAGCATAAGAATAGAGAACGTTTCTTCTCGATATTCAAAGGCTGGTTTATTGTAGATTTCCACCGCGGCAAGCGATGCCTCGATGGCCTTATTTACCAGTGTTTCTCTTGTTACTTCCATGATGTTGTCTTGCACCTCCTATATCACCCTGAGGCGAGTTGTTACACAAATGGAACGAGCAAACAGGTCAGGGATCACAGAGTCGACTATGACCCATACCGCCCGTGTGTGCCAGTGGCGTGACCCAACGCATTCTACGATGCTCACGCTAGACACACACCTGCGTATAGCACATTTGGGTAGTCTTGTCAAGTGGCCAATTCATACGCGTTAGCATAGACATTTACAGCAGATCGCAACTCGGCCCGCTAGCTCTAGTTTCTTGCTGGTCCAAGCCTCAGTATCCCCGCTCGGGGTCTACGATGCTTACCAAAGGCTCGCCACGCCGGAACCGGGCAAGGTTCTCGCAGAACATCTCAACCGACTTCTCCTGCCATCCGTCGTAGATGGCGGAGCAGTGAGGCGTCAGCAGCACATTCGGCATCGTCCACAGCGGGCTGTCGGGCGGCAGCGGCTCGGTCTCAAACACGTCCAGCGCGGCTCCCTTCAGCCGCCCGTCCCGCAGCGCCGCCACCATCTCGCTCTCCACCACCACGCCGCCCCGCGACACGTCCACCATCACCGCGCCGGGCCTGATTCGCCCAAACTCCTCCGCGCCAAGCAGTCCCCGCGTCGACGGCACCAGCGGCACGCATACCATCACCAGATCCGCTCTTGGCAGCAGCTGCGGCAGTGCCTCGATGCCATGTACTTCGTCCACGCAGTCCGTCGGCTTGGGTCTTGCCCGCACGCCCAGCACCGTCATGCCCATCGCGCTGAAACGCTGGGCCGCCGCCCGCCCGGTGTGGCCGAGTCCCACGATCAGCGCGGTCTGCCCGGCCAGCGGCGTCACCTTCCCGTCCACCCACTCCCGCCGCTCCTGCGCCTGGCGGTAGCGGTCGAGGTCCAGCGAGTAGTGCAGCGCCGCGCCCAGCGCGTACTCCGCCATCATGTCGGCGGCCACGCCTGCGGCGTTGGTGACGGTGACCGCGCCGGTGTACCACGGCAGCAGATGGTCCGTGCCCGACCCCCCTATCGACACCCATCGCACTGCCGGGTTCTCGACAAGCGATTCGCGCGGATATCTGTTGGTGCCGTCAAAGCGCACGGTGTACACCACCGAGGCCCCGCTCTTCTCAAGCGCATCGGCAAGCCCCTCGTAGCTGTCGCAGGCGGCTACCTCCAGATCCGGGTGCGCCAGGCGCACCGCTTCCACCGACGGCTCGGGGTCGCTGACGTGTACCATTACGACGGGTTCGTTCGCCATGGCGGTGCTTCCTTCATCCCTTGATGCGGCGAGGAGAATTCGGTTTCAGGCGCATCGTATAGTATGCCTGCGTTGCTTTGGTACCATGCTGGCAGCGATCAGCCGCGGTCAGCCGCATGCAGGGAGATAGCAGATGATCCTGAGCCGCAGGTCGTTTCTCGCCGGCACGGCCGCCGCAGGAGCCGTCTCGCTGGCGCCGCCGGCGTCGGCGCTTGCCCCCAGCCTGACCGCCGCCCCCGCGGACCTGCAGATCGCTCCAGCCGACTATCCGAAGACCTCCCTCTGGACCTACAACAGCCTAGCTCCCGGACCCGTCATCCGCGCCCGGCGCGGCGACCGAATCGTCCAGCGGCTGGTCAACCGCCTTCCGCAGGACACCACCATCCACTGGCATGGCATCCGCATCGACAACGCCATGGACGGAGTCGCGCAGATCAGCCAGTACCCCGTCCCGCCGGGAGAGGACTTCCTCTACGACTTCCTCGTACCCGACGCGGGCACCTACTGGTACCACCCGCACATTCGCTCCTGGGAGCAGGTGGCCCGCGGCCTTCACGGCGCCCT
>CAZPIN010000206.1:0-5543 GCA_964586735.1 uncultured Rhodobacterales bacterium
CTCCAGAGTGGCGGATGAAGCCGAAGCTTCGTCGACCCCACCATACTCCACCCGCCTCGTCGCGCAACATCCTGTGCCTGCGTACCCCGCTGCGTGGCAATCCATCTGCGCAGCATCCCATAGATGCGGCGCTCCGTCGCGCAGCTGGGACTCCCTGGCCGGAAACGCCCGCGCCATGGCGGCGTAACGCTTCCGATTATGGCCACCGCCCGCCCCGAGGGGCAGGACTTCGGCAGCCGCAGCCAGCGGCTGCCCGGCAGGGAGTACGTCGCCAGCCCGCGGGTCAGCCGGTCCTTCTGCAGGACGGCCATCGTCGAGGCACTGCCTCCATAGGAGGATGCCAGCCACGCCGGGCACATCCCGGCGGCCGTCGAGTCCGTACCTTCCCCGCAGTTCCAGCGCCAGCATCATGCGCCGCTCCAGGCGTTCTGCCGCTGGTGGCCTGCGAAGGCGGAGGGCCGGCGGGCGGCGCCTACCTTGGACCATGCCCCGCCCGCGCTTGGCAGCTTGCACATGCACCGTCCTTGGTGTAGTATCACTGCAACAAAATTCGCTCGCTGACCTTCAGGGCGGCACGGCAGCATTGCCGTCGCGACGCCCGCCAGAGTTGGCCGGCAAAAGGGAGAACACAACCATGATCCGCACCGCGTTCACCGCGGCGGCAGCCGCCGTCGCATACGCCGCCGCGTCGGCCGCCGCTCTGGCAGCCTGCCCGGCCGTTACCGTCGCCGACTCCATGGGAGTCGCCGCCGGCAAGTATCCCCAGCAGTACGAGCGCTCGGAGTACGAGTCGGCCGCCGGCTGCACCATGACCTTCCAGGAGAACCCCGAGATCGGGGCGCTCAACAGCCAGATCCGTGGCAACCCGGGCCTGCCGCCGCTGTCCCAGCGGCTGCCGGAAGAGCCGCTGGTAGTGGTGCCCTACGAGTCGGTAGGCATCTACGGCGGCACGCTTGACGTGCTCTCCAACGCCACCGAGGCGGGCACCTCGGATTTCCTGTCGGTGCGGCATGTCAACCTGATGCGCTACTCCGACGACCTGCAGACCATCGTCCCCAACATCGCCCGGGACTGGGAATGGAACAGCGACTTCACCGTGCTGACCGTGTTCCTGCGCAAGGGCCACCGCTGGTCGGACGGCAGCCCGTTCACCTCCGAGGACGTGAAGTTTTGGTACGACAACCTCGCCCTCGACTCCAACGTGATCGAGAAGCCCAAGGACTACGTGCTGGTGGGCGGCAAGCGCATGAACGTGGTGGCGGTCGACCCGCAGACCGTGCGCTTCGAGCTGCCGGCGCCCAAGCCCGGCCTGGTGGCGCATTTCGCCACGTCCTTCGCCCAGGCGTTCCAGCCCAAGCACTTCCTCGGCCAGTTCCATCCGGACATCAACCCGGACGCCGACCGGCTTGCCCAGGAGGCAGGGTTCGAGAACGGCTACGAGGTGATCAAGGCGTACTTCGGCAACTCCGACTGGACCGACACCCCATCGCCGCTGCTGGCGACTCCTGACCGGGTGGGCAACCTGCCGGCCGACGTGGTACCGACGCTGGAGAGCCACATCTACATCACCGACACCACCGCCGGACGGCATCTTGTGGCCAACCCCTACTTCCACATGGTGGACACCCAGGGCAACCAGCTGCCGTACATCAGCGAGCAGGACGAGGTGTACATCAACGAGGACCAGGTGCGCATCCTCAAGCTCAGCAACGGCGAGGTCGACTACAAGTCGCAGTCGGTGCGGCTGCCCAACGCCCCCATCCTGATGGACAACCAGGAGAAGGGCGACTACACGGTGCTGCTCAAGCCGACCATCGCCATGGAGGTTGTGTCCTTCAACGTCACCTCCGAGGATACCGAGAAGCGCGAGCTGTTCGGCGACCTGCGGTTCCGCCAGGCGATGTCGCTGGCGATCGACCGCGACGAGATCAACGAGACAGCCTTCTTCGGCGTCGGCCAGCCCAAGCAGTACGTGCCCTTCTCGCCCACTCCCGACTACGTCGATCCGAAGTGGGCCAGGCACTTCGCCGAGCATGACCCGAGCCGGGCCATGGCGCTGCTCGACGAGGTCGGCATGAAGGACGCCGACGGCGACGGCTGGCGCGACCTGCCCAGCGGCACGAAGATCACCCTCAACATGCAGTTCTCGACCCAGGGCATCGGCCTCGCGGTCGTTGAGCTGGTGGCGAAGCACTGGAGCGACGTCGGCGTCCGCACCACCGTCAAGGAGGTGACGCCCGACGAGTACCGCTCGGCGCAGTCGGCCAACAAGCTCGACGTGGGCCTGTGGCAGAAGGGCCAGCCGCTGGCCATCATCCTGGGCAACAACGAGCTGTTCTATCCGCCGTTCGAGAACTACTTCGGCCACCGCACCGGCATGCTCTGGGGGGAGTGGGTGGACAGCGGCGGCGCCCAGGGCGTCGAGCCGCCGCAGTATGTCAAGGACATCATTGCCGACATCGACGCGCTGCAGTCGACCCAGCCAGGCGCGGACGAAGCCAAGGCGCTGGTCGAGCGGCTGGTCGCCAACATGACCGGCAACCTGCTGTTCATCGGCACGGTTCAGGGACCGAACCCCATCGTGCGCCGCAACGCGCTGCGCAACTTCACGGAGTTCAAGACCTGGTCCTACGAGTACTACCGCACCTACCCCTATCGGGGGCCGCAGTGGTACTTCGCTGACGGCCAGTAGGAACGGCGGGCGGGGCGGCGGAGCGCAGACGGCCGATGGCCGTCCGCCCTGCCGCTCCGCCGACGCCTCCCGCTAGCCGCAGCGGGGCGGGCGAGACCGGCTAGAGACGGGCGATGGCGCAGTTTCTGCGATTCGCCGCGATGCGGGCGGCCATGGCGGTGTTCACGCTGCTGCTGGTTTCGCTGATTGTCTTCTCGCTGATGGAGCTGGTGCCGGGCGACTGCGCCGAGCGCTATCTCGCCTTCAAGAACACCCAGGGATCCGGCATCACCGTCGCCGACATCGAGGCCGAGCGGAAGCGGCTTGGCCTGGACCGCCCGTTCTTCGTCCGCTGGGGGAGCTGGGTGGCCAACGCCTTTCAGGGCGAGTTCGGCGAGAGCTGCATCCTGCGGGTTCGCATCAACGAGCTGCTGGGAGACAAGTTCGGCGTCTCGCTGGCCATCTGCTTCGCCGCCCTGTTTCTCGCCTACCTGATCGCCATCCCGGTGGGAATCCTCTCGGCCGTTTCGCGCAACCGCACGCTCAACAACTCGCTCCGCTTCCTCAGCTATCTGGGCCTGGCGATGCCCAACTTCCTGCTGGCCCTGCTCATTCTGCTGATTGCCTCGAGCCTGACCGGGACGACGCCTACGGGGCTGTTCAGCAACGAGTACCGCGACGCCGAGTGGTCGATCGGGCGGCTGCTGGACTTTCTGGCGCACGCCTGGCTGCCGGTGATCATCCTTGGCTGGTCGGCCACGGCCTTCGCCCTGCAGACGGTGCGGGCGCTGATGTCGGACGAGGTCGGCAAGCTCTACGTGACGGCGGCGCGTGCGCGGGGCGTATCCGGCGGCGCCCTGCTGTGGCGCTATCCCGCCCGCCACGCGCTGGGTCCCATCGTCAACTCGCTGGGCTTCGACCTCAACCGCATCTTCAACGAGCTGCCGGTGGTGGCGCTGATCCTGATCCTCAACGACGTGGGCGCGCTGCTCATCGAGTCGCTGGCCCGCTCCAACGACCAGCAGCTGGCGGGGGCGATCATCTTCCTGCTCACCGCCACCATCGTCACCCTCAACTTCCTCACCGACATGATGCTGGCGGTTCTGGATCCGCGGGTGCGCAGGGGAATACTCGGATGACCGACGCGACCGCCGCCGCCGACCAGACCCAGCGCGAGGCCTACTTCACCGCCTCGCAGCGGCAGCTGGTCTGGGCCCGCTTCCGCCGCAACCGCTCGGCGATGGTGGCCGGCGCCATCCTGATCTTCAGGGTGGTGGTCGGGGTGCTGGCCCCGTTTCTCTCGCCCTACGACCCGACGATCGCCGGACGCAATCCCGACTACCAGGACGGCGCGCCGCAGATACCCCAGTTCTGCGACCACAACGGCTGCTCGCTGCGGCCTTTCGTCCACACGCCGGAGCGCACCCGCTCCATCGAGACAAACTTCCGCTGGGTCACCGAGATCAACACCGAGAAGCGCCGCTACCTGGAGTTTTTCGTGCGCGGCGCCGAGTACAGCTTCTTCGTGGTCGAGGTCGACTTCCCCGGCCAAATATTCGACATCGACTTTGGCGGCCTGACGCTGGACTGGCACCTGTTCGGGGTCGACAGCGGGCAGGTGCATCTTTTTGGCACCGACGCCTCTGGCAAGGACATCTTCTCGCGCACCCTGCACGCCATCTACACCTCGCTGGCGGTCGGCACCATAGGCGTCTTCATCGCCTTTCTGCTGGCGTTGGTCATCGGCGGGGTGTCGGGCTACTACGGCGGCTGGATCGACTCCGTCATCCAGATGATCACCGACGCGGTGCGTACGGTGCCGCCGATACCGCTGTTCATCGCCCTGGCCGCCTTCGTGCCCGACGAGTGGAGCGCTGAGACGAGATTCTTCTTCATATCCGTCATCCTCGGCCTGATCGGCTGGCCGACGCTGGCGCGCCGGGTGCGCACCCATCTGCTCAGCGAGCGCTCGCAGGAGTACGTGCTGGCGGCGCAGCTATGCGGCGCCTCGGCCGGGCACATCATCCGCCGGCATCTCCTGCCGAGCTTCACCAGCTACATCATCGTCGACCTGGTGATCTCGTTTCCGTACATGGTGCTCAACGAGACCGCGCTGTCGTTCATCGGCCTGGGGCTGAAGGATCCGGTGAGCTCGCTGGGTGTGCTGCTGCAGAACGTCACCCGCGCCGACGTGCTGATCAACTACCAGTGGTACTTCATCCCGGTGCTGTTTTTCGTCGCCCTGGTCATGGCGTTCGTGTTCGTTGGCGACGGCCTGCGCGACGCCGCCGACCCCTACGCGCAGCATCACAAATGAGCGCCCTGCTAAGCGTCCGCAATCTCTCGGTGCGCTTCCGCACCGACGAGGGGCTGGTCTCGGCGGTCGACGACGTCTCCTTTAATCTCGACGCCGGGCAGGTCATCGGCCTGGTGGGGGAGAGCGGGTCGGGCAAGTCGGTCACCGCCAAGGCGCTGATGCAGCTGAATCCCGGCAACGCCATCTACGACGGCAACCGCTACGGCGACAAGTGCTGCATCCTGTTGGACCTCGACGGCCAGCAGGTGGACGTCATGGCGCTGCGGGGGTCGCGCCAGCTGCGGCTGGTGCGCGGCGGGGCCATATCGATGATCTTCCAGGAGCCGATGGCGAGCTTCGCCCCGGCCATCACCATCGGCGACCAGATGGTGGAGCAGCTGCAGATCCACCGGGCGATGGACCGCAAGGAGGCCACCGCCGTCTCCATCGAGATGCTGGAGAGGGTAGGGGTGTCGGAGGCGCCGCGGCGGTTCGGGCAGTACGCCTTCGAGCTGTCCGGCGGCATGCGGCAGCGGGCGATGATCGCCATGGCGCTGTCGACCCGGCCCAAGGTGC
>CAZPIN010000207.1:0-2951 GCA_964586735.1 uncultured Rhodobacterales bacterium
CTCATAGACCTGCGCCTGGCCGCTGTCAAGCCACCCGTCGCCGCCGCCGCCCTTCGGCACGAACGGCTCCAGTCCGGTGAAGCGGCCCGTGGCGCTCGTCAGCAGCTTGACCGCGAAGGTCAGGGCCAGCGCGTCCGCGCAGTCCGGCGAGCGGATACCCTTGCTCCGCATCTCCGCCTTCGCCTGGAGCTTCAGCTTCCCCCCCTCGATCTTGAACTTCGGCCCCTGGATGTCGCTGTGCAGCTCGTCGTCGTTGGGGATGTCCCGCGCCTCCTTCGCCTTGAACCAGTCGCGCATGTCCCCCCACATCTCCTCGCGCCGCCGGTCGTACTTGTCCTTGTCGATCGCGTTCTCCGAGAAGTTGACGCCCATCACCCGATTCGCCATCCCCTCCATCCGCTTGAGATTGTCGATCACGCCGTCGCCGCCGCCCGCGCCCCCCGCGTCGACGCACACCATCGCAATCCCCTCCGCCCGAACCTTCTGGTGTATCCACGCCGCCGCGTCCACCGAGTCAAGGTCGTGCCGGCACTCCAGCCCGTAGGCTTTCGGACCCTGGCGGCGGATGATGGCGAAGCGGTCGTGCCGCTTCGAGCCGCCCGGGTCCAGCTCCTTGTCGGGCCGCGCCGGATCGACGCCCATGATGATCGGGTGCTTCCGGACGTCCGCGTCGGGGATCGTGGCCGTCCGCGCCCGCATGATGAACTTGCTCGGAACCAGCGCCCCCGCCGCGCCCCCCTGAAACGCCTCCGCCGCGTTCGCCGGATACTCCTGCCGCATCGTATAGGTGTCGTCGTTGAACTCCTCCAGAAGCTGCTGGCAGTACCACGCCATCTGCCAGTCATCCAGCCCGTAGAGATTCGCGTACTCCTCGGCGCTCTCGCTGTGGCCGACGTCGATGCTCGCCATGTCGAAGCCGTCCGGCGGCCTTGTCCGGTACCCGCTGTCCCAAAACCACGGATAGAACACCGCCAGCGTACCGCCCGCCTCGGCCCCCACCTGCAGAGACGCCTCCGCCTCCTGCCACTTCTGGTGGAAATAGTTCCCCATCCCGTTCGCCGTCGACTCGATGATCTTGTACGACCCGTCGCTCTTGGTGAACGACGGCGACAGCGAAGCCGCCGTCTTCTGCGCGTTGCGCCACAGTCCGAGCTCCGACAGGTGCATGTTGTGGATCGTCTTCGACCGCGCGATCTCTTCGCCGGCTGCCGTGTAGAGCGAGTACGCCGTCTCGCGGTTCTTCCACACGATGCGGTGCTGGTTGCTCTTCTCCAGAGGCCGGTGCAGCTGCTTCGGAAGATAGCGGATGTACCGATGCACCATCCCCGCCAGATGCTCGGTGCTGTCCTGCTTGTGCGACACGATGCACGTCTGCCGGCCCTTGATGAAGACCGCCATCCACAGAAACAGCGCCGTGATCAGCGTCGAGAAACCAAGCTGGCGGGCCTTGAGAATGATCGCGTCCACCCGGCCCTTGTAGACCATCTGCTCGAAGATTTTGGCGAGGAAGTCCACCTGCGCCGCGTTGAACTCGAACGGCACCAGATTGCCGTCCTTGTCAAGAATTCTCAGGCACTCGCGGGCGAACAGCGTGAAGTCCTGCTTCCACGCCCGCATCTGGTCCAGCTCATTCATCGCCGGCCGCCTCCCGCTCCTCTTCCGGCTCCACCTCCACCACCGTCGCATCCTCCGCGTCCAGAATGCCGAGCATCATATCCACGTTCGAGTTCCCCACCACCGGCGAACCCGACGACGGCCGCCACGCGTTGTCCAGACGCTGCAGGAACCGCAGCAGCTTCGCGCCCTTCGGGTCGTGGTACCGGTACTCCACCGGCTTCCCGTCCACGAACTTCACCGCCGGCGTACCGTTGACGCAATGGTCCCACAGGATGTCCTCAAGCGTCTCAAGACGCCAGCCGTCCCGCTCCGCCTCCGCCTTCTGAACCGACCGCTGCCAGTCGTCGTACGTCCGCATCCACTGCCGCAGAGTCCCGTAGGAGACGCCCGCCGCCGCAGCAGCCTTCTGGTTCGAAAGACCCTTTCTGATCCCGTCGCAGATCAGGCGCTTGCGGACCTCGTTTCGCTTGACAAGGCTCATTCGACCTCAGGGTGAGACGCCTTGTAGCGTTCCCACGCCTCGTCCGTTTCCTTGTTCTCGTTCTTCCAATGGGCCGTCTGCCGCCGCAGATACTTGGCATGCTCCCGAACCGCATTGTCGAGGAACATCTGGATGCGCTGGCCAGGATGCTCCGCCGTCCCATGCCGGCCGTTCATGCACTGCTTCACCATCGCCATCAGATGCTCGTCGATGTAAAGCGGGACAGGGCAGTCCCGCCAGTCGGTGAAGTCGTCGAAGGTGCCGTTGTCGTGCAGCATCGGCTTCGCTTTCCGCGCCGCCATCAGATGTCCCTCCTGTCGACCGCTGCCTTGAACTCCTGGCGGTAAGCCTCGATCAGATGACGGCGAGCCAAGCCGAACCGCTCGAACAGGGCGTCGAACCCCGCCTCGATGTTCGGCGTCGTAGCCGTCAGCTCAAGCCGAAGCCGATCCTGCCGACCCTCCTCATAGGAGATCGTCAGATCGAAGTCAAGCCCATGATCGCAGGACGTCTGCCGAGCGTCCCTGTATCCGTGAGACATCGCTGCCTCCCTCTGCTGCTGCACCGCCATCAGCTGATCCCCCCGTCCTGGCTGTCCCAGCCGGCCGCGCCCTCGTCAAGCACCGCCCGCCGAAGCGCCGAATTGCGAAGCACGCCGTCCAGAGCCGCCTGAACCGACTTCGCGGAAACCGCGCCATCGACCACGAAATCAACCGACACGCGGACGCGGCCTGGCGAGCCGCCAACGCCGTCGTCTTCCCAAGAGCCGTCGGCTGTGAAACTCACCGCCGCTGCGCTCTTCTGTTTTGTCTTGGCCATCGCTGACCTCCTCAATGCTGCAACTGACCAAACC
>CAZPIN010000208.1:0-10575 GCA_964586735.1 uncultured Rhodobacterales bacterium
ACGGGCGGCTGCGCGGTTTCGGGAGCTCGATTCGACCCTCCCGGTCGAGGATTGCCAGAGCCTTGAGGCATCCTGTGACTTGTGGGCGCCCGAGGGCGTCGACGAATCCGAGCCGCGCGCAGACTTTGCGTCCGAGGGCGGTTCGGCTATCGGACGGGTTTTGCGCTATGATGAGATCAAGCTGGCCTTTGCTCTCGTCTGCGCGAAGCGTCCGAAGTATTTGATGCTGCGAGTACATGCCGTGAATAAGACACGACATCTGTCAACTTGTCCAGTGTCATTTCTGGGTACCGGGTAGGCCTTGCTGCTTCCCGCTCGGCAGTTCGAACCTCCAGCCCCGTCCTGCAAGTTGCCTTGTACAAGCATCATACTGCACCGTTGCGCGGGCTGCTCTCCTGCATGTAACCGCCGCCAACCGCCACGAACTCCGCCTTGCGCTGGAGCTCCTTGATGTTGCGGGCTCCGGCATAGGTCATGCCGCTGCGCAGGCCCCCTAGCAGCTGGTCGATGCACGTCTGGGCAGACCCGGTTACCGGCACCCAGAAGTCCACCCCCTCCGCGACCGTGGCGAACTTCAGGCCGCCGTAGTACTCGTTCTGGAAGTCCTCGCTGGCCTGGCCGCGGTACTTGGCCTCCATCCCGCCGTTGCCGTTCGACCGCTTCTCGGCCGCACTCTCCTCGGTGGCCGCGAACAGCCTGCCCACCATAACCGTGCTGGCGCCGGCGGCGAGGGCGAGGACGATGTCCCGGCTGGTGCGGATACCGCCGTCGGCGATCAGCGGGGCCCTCAGCTTGTCGGCCACCTGTGCGCAGTCGCGTACGGCGGTGAACTGGGGTACGCCAAAGCCCGTCACCATGCGGGTGGTGCAGGCGGCGCCGGGGCCGATGCCGACCTTGACCGCATCCGCGCCGGCGTTGACCAGGTCGTGGTAGGCCATGGGAGTGCAGACGTTGCCGGCGATGATCTGCCTGTCGGGGTGGTCAGTCTTGATCTGCTCGACCAGCCGCATCATGAGGTCCGAGTGGCCGTGGGCGACGTCGATGCAGACTCCCCGGGCCCCCGCGTCGAACAGTTTGGCCACCCGTTCGGAGTCCTGCAGGCCGCATGAGACGTACGCCTGGCCCTGGAACCGCTTGGTCCACTCTACCTGGGTGTCCACGTCGGCGAAGCGATGGAAGATGGGGAAGGTGCCATTGTCCAGCAGCACCCGGGCGAGGTCCTCGCCGACGACGCTGTCCATGTTGGCGGCGAGCAGCGGTATCTGGACGCGGTCTTCGCGGGTCAGCCAGGACTCGAGGCTGGGCTCGGTGCGCGAAGGCACGTTGTTGAACTGGGGTACGAGGGCGACTTCGTCGAACGTATAGGTTTGGCGCATGGTCCTGACCGGGCTGCTTCGCTGATGGTCCAACCCAATGGCATGGGTGCCCGGCCACGCCTGGCTGCGGCACTCTACCGGAGCGGACGCGGGTCGGCAACTTCCATAGTCCAGCGCAGTCTGCTACGATGGCGCCGACATACAGGCGCGGAGGATACCATGCTGACACCGCTGTTCGACCGATTCGATTCGGCGAGGCCCTCGGGCATCAACGAGCTGCTTCGCGATATCACCGACGTGCTTGGCGCCCGACGCACCGGACCGCGCGGGTCGCCTGGAGTCGTAGGCTGGGGACTGCCGAGTATGACCGGGCTGTCGCCCAAGGTGGAGCGTGACCGGCTCAAGATCGCCAGCATCATCGAATCGGCGATTCGTCAGTTCGAGCCCCGCCTGGAAAACCTGCACGTCACGCCCATCGAGGGCGAAGACGGCTTTGTCTTCAAGCTTGAGGGCAAGCTCATCACCGAAAGCGACGACGCGGTGACGCTGCGCGTGATGGCGCCCCGCAAGGGCGGCGGTCTGGGCGCGGACGTATCGGTGATCGGCGGCAACGAATGACCGCCTCCCTGGCTGCCGCCTAGGGGTTGGCCGCCGCCTCCACCGCCTCGAGCAGCGCGTTCGAGACGAAACCGTCCGGCACCAGTCCCAACTTCTGCTGGAAGCTTCGCACCGCCTTGCGCGTCTGCGGCCCGACGATGCCATCCACTCCCAGATCGCCGTATCCGAGGCGGATCAGCTGTTCCTGCATGCGCTCGATGCGCTCCACGCGCAGCGACGGCTCGCCGCCGGGCCAGCGTCCCGACAGCGGTCCGCCGCCCTCGATTCGGTCGGCCAGGCGGCTGACGGCCAACGCGTAGCTGGTGGAGTTGTTGTAGCGCAGCAGCACGCGGAAGTTGTCGAGCAGCAGAAACGCGGGCCCCTCGCTGCCAGCCGGTGCGATCACCGCCGCCTTCCAGTCCAGGTCCAGTGAATCGGGCAGGGGGCCGCCATCGGCTGCACGTACGTCCAGTTCGCGCCACTGCCGCAGCGGGCGGCGCACCGCGCCGTCGACCAAGGTGTAGTCGAAGCTGTCCGGCAGCATCGCCTCCTGGCCCCAGGGCATGCCCCGCCGCCAGCCGTGCTCGGCTAGGTAGTTGGCGGAGGAGGCCAGGGCGTCGGCTGGATTGTCAGCCCAGATGTCGCGCACGCCGTCGCCATCGCCGTCCACTGCATAGCCCAGAAAGCTGGAGGGCAGGAACTGCGTGTGCCCCATGGCCCCGGCCCATGACCCCCGCATGCGCTCGGGCGACAGCTCTTCCGACTGGAGGATGCGCAGGGCGGCGAGCAGCTCGCCTTCCCAGAACTCCCCGCGCCGCCCGTCGTAGGCCAGGGTGGCCAGCGCCTCGAAGACGCCGAAGTTGCCGAAGGCGCTGCCGTAGGCGCTTTCGATTCCCCAGATCGCCATCAGTACGCTGGAGGGGACGCCGTACTGGGACTCCAGCACCGCCAGCAGCGCCGCATGCTTCTGAGCGAGCGCCTGTCCTTCCTCTACTTTGCGGCTGGAGACGGCCTTGCCCAGATACTCCCAGATGGGGCGCACGAATTCGGGCTGGTAGCGGTCTTTCTCGATGACTGTCGAGTTGTAGGCGATGCCAGTCAGGGCGCGGTCGGTGACTTCAGACGCGATGCCCGCGGCAGCGGCGCGGGTGCGAAACGAATCCAGCCAGGCGGCAAACCCCTCGGGGCCGACTTGAGCAACCGCTGGCGCGGCGGACAGGAAGGACGCCAGAAACAGGACCATGCCGCGATACCTCATGGCTCCATCCTCCGTCTGGCCATTACCGGCAGTCCCTTGCCTGCAAGGCGGTGCACCGCACCCTCCAGCGGCTCGACTGCCACCGCCATGTGATGCGCGTTGGCGTGTACCATGGTCTCCGGTTCGCAAAGGATGCCAACATGCCCGTCCCAGAATACCAGATCGCCCCGCCTGGACGATTCGGCGTCCTCCAGCGCCCGCCCCAGCGCTTCGCGCTGCATGTCGGAGTCCCGCGGTGGCTTGGCCGCGGCATAGGCTAGCTGCACCAGCGCCGAGCAGTCCAGTCCCCGCGCCGTCCGTCCGCCGAGCAGGTAGGGCGCGCCGACAAACCGTAGCGCCATTTCCACCGGGTCTGAGTTTGCTTGGCCGATAGGGGCTAGATGGCCGACGTGCATCCAGCCGCCTTCGGCGGCCTCGACAAATCCGTCCGCCGTCGGTTCCGAGAGTACGCGCAGCAGGCTGCCGTGCCAGCTGGCGTCGATGGCCGGCGACGATGCGGCCGGCTTGGCGTAGTGCAGGGCAAGGGGCGCGGCGACCTTGTGTGTGGGACTGTCGCCCAGCTCGTCGAGCGCCTCCGTCGGCACGTAGCCGACATAGCCGTCGGCCTCCGCCTGTCCCCAGGTCCAGCCGTTGGCCTCGTGGTAGCTCTCGATGGCCTCGCCGCGCAGCATCTGGGTGTCGAGGGAGGAGAGAAGATCTGGACGGCGGCGCAGCGGGGCTACGTCCGTCCGCACACGGCGGCGAAGAGCTGTCGCGTAGCGCGGGGACGACACGACGCCGCGCAGCGATTCGGCGGCAAGGTCCTCGCGGGCGGGAGTGACGCGAGGGTCGAATTCGCTCATGCGGGAGGGTAGCGGCGCTCGAGGAGCCGAAGCAGGCCGCGGGCAACCTGGCATTCGCCGCCCGACGGGCGTCCGGGGGCGGGCTTGGCGGTCCAGGCAAAGAGGTCGAAATGCGCCCAGGCGTCGCGGCGCTCGATGAAGCGGCGCAGAAACATGGCGGCCGTGATTGCGCCCGCCGAAGCCTCCGACCCCGTGCTGGAGACGTCGGCGACCCGCGTCTTGAGGTAGGCGTCGTAGGGCTCCCACAGCGGCATGCGCCAGACGGGGTCGCGCTCGGCGGCGCAGCAGGACTCGATCTCCCGGGCAAGGCGGTCGCTGGGCGCGAACATCGCCGGCAGCTCCGGGCCAAGGGCGACGCGGGCGGCGCCGGTGAGGGTGGCGAAGTTGAACAGCAGCCGCGGCTTCTCGGAGTCGGCCTCGGCCAGCGCGTCGGCCAGCAGCAGCCGGCCTTCGGCGTCGGTGTTGCCGATTTCGACCGTCAGGCCCTTGCGGCTGCGCAGCACGTCGCCGGCGCGGAAGGAGGCGGCGGAAACCGCGTTTTCGGCGATGGGCAGCAGCAGCCGCAGCCGCACGGGCAGCTTGCGTTCCATCACCATCCGCGCCAGCGCCAGGGCGCAGGCGGCGCCGCCCATGTCCTTCTTCATGTTGCGCATCGCCCGCGACGGCTTGATGTCGAGTCCGCCCGTGTCGAAGGTGACTCCCTTGCCCACCAGCGTGACCCGCGGCGCCCGCGCTTCGCCCCATACCATGTCGACGACCCGCGGCGCCTGGGCGGCAGCCCGCCCTACGGCATGCACCAACGGCCAGCCCCGTTCCACCAGCGCGTCGCCGACGACGCATTCGAACTTCGCTCCGCAGGCGTCGGCCACCTCCCGGGCGGCTTCCTCCAGTCCGGCGGGTCCCAGCTCGTTGGCCGGGGCGTCGATCAGCCTGCGGGCCAGGCGTACCGCGCGGGCCACCGTCAGCGCCCGCTTTCGGTCTATCCCCTGCGGCGCCGCCAGACTGGGCGGATCGGATTCGTCCTTGTCCTTTTTCTTGCCGCTGGGACGGTTTGGCAGGCCGACCAGCCAGCTCAGCGCAGCCGTCTCGCGCCGCTCGACCTGCTTGATCCCCTCCAAGGTGCACACGGTCGCCTTGCCGCCGGTGACGTTTGCCACCGCCGATGGCAGAGCCCCCATCGGATAGGCTAGGCTGAAGTCGGCCGCGTAAATCGCACGATGCGGGGCGCCGTTCTGCGCCCGCACCACCAGCATGGAGCCGGTCTTGGGCTTCCAGCCGGCCGCCTTGGCGTAGCGGCGCAGGGCGACGGGCAGCCCGCTCAGAGGATCGGAATGCGCACTGTCCAGTACGTGGACCGCGAAGGCGTCCTTGCGTCCGCCGTCGGCGAAATCGGCGGCGTCCTCCAGCCAGGCGGTCATGAGCGGGCCTGCCTTCCGTCGAAGAACGGCTTGAGCGACACTCTGGCTGGCGCCTCCTCCGATTCCACCAGCACGGCATAGTCGCCAGCTTCGACCCAGTCGGCGCTGACGCCCTGGCCGTTGCGCAGCCAGCCCAGTCCGACGGAAGCCCCCAGATAGTGGCCGTAGGCCCCCGAGGTTACGTAGCCCACCGGCTTGCCGTCGCGCAGGATGGGCTCGCCGCCGTAGAGCAGGGGAGCGGAGTCCTTGAGAAGCACGCTGGCCAGCCGGCCTGTCTGGCTTCCAACTCCGGCGTCGAGATGGCGCAGCGCCGCGTCGCGACCGATGAACTCCCCCTTTTCGAAATTGCAGACGAAGCCCAGTCCCACCTGGAAGGGGTTTTCGTCGGGGCTGACCTCGTGGCCGTAGTGGACGAAGCCGCGCTCGATGCGGCAGGAGTCGAGGGCGTGCATGCCGCACAGGCGGATGCCGTGCCCCTCGCCGGCCGTCAGCAGCGTCTCGAAGACATGCCCTGCAAACTCAGCCGACACTTGTACTTCCCATCCAAGGCCGCCGGCGAAGCATGTGCGCATCAGGGATGCCGGCGCCGCGCCGACCGCCGCCTCCAGCCAGGCGCCATAGGGGCATGATGCGCTGTCCAGAGTGAGGCCGGTCACGGACTCCAGCAGGGCGCGGGAGCGCGGCCCGAACACACCCAGCATGGACACCGCGGCGCTGACGTCGATGGCGACATGCCGTTCGTCGGGGTCCAGGTGGCTGGACAGCCATGCCCAGTCGCGCCGCCGCACGGCGACTCCCGTGGTGATCTGGTAGCAGTCGTCGGCCTCGCGGGCGACGGTCAGGTCCGATTCGATGCCGCCGCGGTCGTTGAGCCAGTGGGTGTAGACGATTCGCCCCGGCGGGACGTCGACGTCGGCAGAACAGATGCGCTGCAGCGCCTTGCAGGAGTCCGGCCCAGCAACCTTGAATGCGGCGAAGCTGGACAGGTCGATCAGGCCGACTCCCTCGCGAAAGGCCATGTGCTCGGCGGCGCTGTGGGGATGCCAGTTCTGGGCGGCGAACGAGTAGCGGTAGGCGGGCTTCACGCCCTCGGGGGCAAACCAGTTGGCGCGTTCGTAGCCCGCCACCTCGCCGAAGCAGGCGCCCCGCGCCGCCAGCTGGTCGTGAATGGGGCTGCGGCGGACGCCGCGCTCGGTGGCCAGCTGGCGGTAGGGGAAATGGTGATCGTAGAGCAGGCCAAGCGTCTCCACCGAGCGCCTCCAGACGTAGGTCGGGGCGTTCATGAAGGGCTCGTTGCGCAGCAGGTCGATATGGGAAAGGTCGCAGGGCTGGTGGCCGTCCACCATCCAGTCCGCCAGCATGCCGCCGAAGCCGGCGGCCGACTGGATGCCTTGGGAGTTGCAGCCGGCGCAGGCGAACAGCCCGTCGACATCGTCGGAGGCGCCGAGCGCCACGCGCCCGTCTGGCGTGAAGCTTTCGGGGCCGCAGAACAGCTTGCGGATGCCCAGAGTCCTGAGAATTGGCAGGCGTTCCATGGCGGCCTCGAGCACCGGCAGGAACTGTCCCTCGAAGTCGCCGTCGAGCTCGCCGAAGGAGAAGTCCGTGGGCAGCGACTCCAGCGCCACCGGGCGGGCTTCGCGCTCAAAGGCGCCCACCAAAATCGAGCCGGCGTCCTCCTTGATGTAGGCGCAGGACGTCTGGTCCCGCAGCACCGGCAGGTCGCGGGGGATCTGGTCCGACTTTTCGGTGACGGCGTAGTAGTGCTCCACCGCCTGCAGCGGCACGTCTATGCCGGCGAGCAGTCCTACATGGCGTCCCCAGAGCCCCGCGCAGTTGGCGACCAGGGCCGTTTCGATGCGATGCTCTCCACACTGAACTCCCGCGACCCGTCCCTGCTCCACATGAATGCCAGTCGCCTCGCAGTGCTCGATGACGCGCGCCCCGCGGCCCCTGGCGGCCTTGGCTACCGCCTGGGCGAAGTCCACGGGCGAAATCCACCCCTCGCCAGGCGCGTGCATGCCGCCGACCAGACCCTCGGTGTCGATCAGCGGATAGAGGTCACCAATCTCTCCCGGGGTGAGCAGGCGGGTCTCCGGGCCCCATAGCCGGGTCTGGTCGTGCAGGCGGCGAATCTCCGCCCAGCGTTCGGTCTCCTGGGCAATCCAGAGCGAGCCGACGCGGCGAAACCCGGTGGGCTGGCCGCTCTCCTCCTCGACGTCGCGGATGAAGTCGTAGATGCGGTGGATCTGCCGGTGCAGGATTTCGGATGGGCGCACGCTGCCGATCAGCCCCGCCGCGTGCCACGTCGTGCCGGAGGCGACCTGCTGGCGCTCCAGTACGACGACGTCCGTCAGGCCGCGGCGGCACAGATGGTAGGCCGTGGACAAGCCAATGATGCCTCCGCCGATGACGACGGCGTCTGCCTTGCTGGGAAGATCGGCCATGGCCCGCTCCTGCTGCTGCGCTGCGTGGCGCGAGTCTAGTCAGTTGGGCAGAACCAACAACGACGCCTCTGTGTCACTATGAATTGCATCACTCGAGCGAGGGGGTCAGGCAAGGGTTGTCGAGGGCTGCGACGCGAGTCTCGGTGCTTGGTTGCCTCTGATTCCACGCTCGACCTCGTCCAGTGACAGGTTCAGCAGTTTAGCACCCCGCACTGGTGAAATCAGCCACTCTCCGAGGGCGCGCCATACCAGAGACTCATAGCGGCGAGGCGTCTCAAGGGAGGCAAATCCCTCATTCGGGTCGATAGGTTCGGGTTCGTGCTTGCGCCAGGAACTGGCGAATCCGCGAAACGCCCGCTCGACAGCAGACTTGCTGAGTACTCCCGTTTCTCCAAGCCGCATAAGCATCGCTATCGCGGGGATGCCGTAAATCTGTGCAAGGAGCAGCACCTCTCGCGCAGTCATGCCCGTACGGTTTCTTCCAGTTTGCTTGAGAAGGTGCGCTCGGGGCACAAGGAACGCACCAGCGAAAGAGCTCATGGCCTCTTTGACCCGCTTGTCTTCAATGCTGTCCAAGGCGATGACTCTGCGTGCCAGTTCTCGTGCCAGATTGAATCGCGTTCGTTCTGCGCTGGTGCGGTAGGAGACAATGTCCGCTTCCACCGAGCGTCCATTGATACACTTTGCCTGACAAGTCAATCTGTCCACTGGCTCAGGAATATCTGCTTCGATGATCATCAGCCCCATCCTTTCGAGCAGTCCAATCACGCTAGGAATTGGGCCACCGCCTACATACCATTTTACCCGAACCTTGTGCGCTAGTTTTTCGAGCTGGGCATCCTCGTCAGGTACACGGCGAATTCGCAGCCCGCGAAACGGATCAGAAATCGGAGAGAGTTCCAGAATGCTCTCGATGGTCAGGTAATTTTCAATTTTTTCGATGATCAGCGACTCCACACGGGCAATGTCTCTGGCAGAGACCTGATTACTCCACCGAGGACACTTGAGTGACGCGATTTGCCCGCCAAGCAAGAAGTCCAATGAAACATTGAGTGCCTTACCGATGGCGACCAGTTCGGAAAGGGAAGGATACTCTTTGCCCGATGAGAACTTGCGTATAGATTGAGGGTTGACAGATGGCGTCATAGCAGCCGCCAGCTGCGCCATAGTCATGCCAGACCTTGCTCTGGAAAGTTTCAGCCTATCTTTGAACACAATGCCCTCGAATGCCGACACAGGTAGAACGCATCTCCGATGCCGCCGCGAAGTGCAACAGCAGGGAGAGGCCGTGCAGCCGCCCGGAGTAGGGGCCCTCTTGCGTTGGCCCATACTACCCGATTTAGGAAGAAAGGCTATTGGGCCTAACTTGTCGCCAGATGGTGTGGTAGCACCATCCCAGCGCAGATGAATCGGCTACACTCGGCGAGTGGCACCCTACGGTTAGAGAGGCAGCAACATGGCAGATTCGACGATGCGGGCCGTTGTCCTGCGGGGACACGGGGGAACCGAGCAGTTGGAGTACCGAGACGACTGGCCGCGCCCTGTGGCCGGGCAGGGAGAGGTGCTTGTGCGCGTGCTCGCATGCGGCATGAACAACACCGACATCAACACCCGCACGGCTTGGTACTCGCGGGGCAACACCTCCGCCACATCCGGCGCGGCTGGAGCGGGAGCCGAGGAGGGGGACGCGACCTGGGGAGGCAACCCCCTGACGTTTCCCCGAATTCAGGGAGCCGATGTTGCTGGCGTCGTTGAGGAAGTGGGGCAGGGGGCTGACCCGTCTCTGGCAGGACGACGCTGCCTGATCTATCCGTGGCTGATCGACTGGGAGAACCCTGACAATATCGACAAAGCGGGATACTTCGGAAGCGAGTGTGACGGAGGCTTCGCGGAATACACCAAAGTAGACACCCGTCAGATATTCCCCATTGACAGCAAGCTGTCGGATACCGAGCTGGCGACATTCGCAACCTCCTCCATGACCGCGGCAAACATGCTGCGCAGGGCGCAGGTGGAGGCGGGCGATACTGTACTTGTCACGGGTGCATCGGGCGGCGTCGGGACGGCTTTGGTGCAGATGGTGCGCAGCAAGGGGGGCACTCCGATAGCGCAGTGTTCGGCTGGCAAGGAAGATGCGATGAAAGCCCTGGGTGCGGCTGCGGTGCTGCCCCGTGACCCGGCAAATCTGGGCAAGGAGGTCGAGGTTGCTACTGGAAGTGCATCGGTGGACGTGGTTGCTGACGTAGTGGGTGGTCCCTCGTGGGGGCAGTTGATCGATGTGCTGCGGCCAGGTGGGCGGTACGTGTGCTCTGGAGCCATCGCCGGGCCAATCGTGGAGCTGGACCTTCGACTGCTGTACTTGAAAGATCTGACTCTGGTAGGTGCTACCGTAGCCCCGCCAGAAGTATTTTCAGACCTGATACAGATGATTGAGCAAGAGGCGCTGACGCCAGTGCTGGCGGGGGTATACCCGCTAGAGCGGCTGGTCGAGGCGCAGCAGGCGTTTTTGGAGAAAAAGCACGTCGGCAGTTACGTGGTCGATGTCGCTGGGGCGGCCTAATTTGACGCAGTGCCGCCGGCATTCGTCGAGCATTGCGGTGCCGCAGAAGGGACTCGAACCCCCGACCCACGCATTACGAATGCGTTGCTCTACCAGCTGAGCTACTGCGGCGACGTGGAAACCAACTGCACCATATTGCG
>CAZPIN010000209.1:0-4233 GCA_964586735.1 uncultured Rhodobacterales bacterium
TGGCGCAGACCCGATCAACCTGTACCGGGCGCTGCGCCACCTCAACCCCTCGCCCTACATGTATTTCATGGACCTGGAGGACTTTCAGATCGTCAGTTCCTCGCCGGAGATCCTGGCTCGCCTGGAGGACGGCACCGTCATTAACCGGCCCCTGGCTGGCACCCGGCGGCGTGGCCGCACGCCGGAGGAGGATAAGGCCATGGAGGAGGAGCTGGCCAATGATCCCAAGGAGATCGCTGAGCACCTGATGCTGATTGACCTCGGCCGCAACGATGTGGGCAGGGTGGCGGAGACCGGCTCGGTCCAGGTGACCGAGAAGTTCGCCATCGAGCGCTACTCCCACGTCATGCACATCTCCAGCAACGTCATAGGAAAGCTCAAGCCCGACAAGACGGCCATGGACGTGCTGCGGGCAACGCTGCCCGTGGGCACTCTGTCCGGCGCGCCGAAAATCCGTGCCATGGAGATCATCGATGAACTGGAACCCGTCAAGCGGGGCATCTACGGAGGTGCCGTGGGCTATCTCGGCTGGAACGGCAACATGGACACGGCCATTGCCATCCGCACGGCCGTGGTGAAGGACGGCACCCTGTACATCGAGGCGGGCGGCGGCATCGTCGCCGACTCCAGCCCGCGCTTGGAATGGAAGGAGAGCATGAACAAGGGCCGGGCCATCTTCCGCGCCGCCGCTTTGGCGGAGGCCGGGCTCAAGGGCTTGGAGGAGGCCGCGCCATGATCGCCCTGCTGCGCCGCATCACCGGCAGCGGCTGGTTTCAGCATGGCATCACGGCGGTCATCATCGCCAACGGCATCGTCATCGGCTTGGATACTTCGGCGGCGTTGCGCGATGCCTATGCGGGGCTGTTCGCCGCCTTGAACCAGCTCTTCCTGACCATCTTCGTCGTCGAAGCCATCATCAAGATCGCCGCCGAGCATCCTCGCCCGAGCCGCTACTTCAAGGACGGCTGGAACGTCTTCGACTTCACCATCGTCGTCATCAGCCTGCTGCCGGCGACCGGCCAGTTGGCCACGCTGGCGCGCCTCGCCCGCCTGATGCGGGTGCTGCGGCTGGTGTCCGCCCTGCCGGAGCTGCGCCTGATCGTCGCCACGCTGGTCCGCTCGATACCCAGCATGGGCCATGTGATCATCCTGATGTCGATCATCTTCTACGTGTACGGGGTGGCGGGCTACCACCTGTTCCACGAGGCGGACCCCACCCATTGGCGCAATCTCGGCATCTCGCTGCTGTCCCTGTTCCGCATCGTGACGCTGGAGGATTGGACCGACATCATGTACGCCGCCATGGCCGCCCATGGCTGGGCGTGGGCTTATTTCGTGAGCTTCGTCGTGTTGGGCACCTTCGTGGTGATCAACCTGTTCATCGCCGTGGTGTTGAACAACTTGGACGAGGCCAAGCAGGAACGCCTGCGCGAACTGGAGACCACGCCGGGACGGGAGGAGATTCTGCGCGAGCTGAAGACCACCCAGGAGATGCTCGCTCGGCTGGAGAGACGTCTGAAATGACGCTTGACGAAACACTAGGTGCCCCATGCTGCTGATGATCGACAACTACGACTCCTTCACCTACAACGTGGTGCAGTATCTCGGCGAGTTGGGCGCGGAAGTGGCCGTGCATCGCAATGACGAGATCAGCCTGGCTGACATCGAGGCCATGGCCCCGGAGCGCATTGTGCTCTCGCCGGGTCCATGCACGCCCAACGAGGCGGGCGTTTGCCTGGACGTGGTGCGCACCTTCGGGCCGCGCCTGCCGCTGCTCGGCATTTGCCTGGGCCACCAGTGCATCGGCCAAGCCTATGGCGGCGACGTGGTGCGCGCCGATTCCGTCATGCACGGCAAGACCTCGCTGGTCCACCACGAGGGGGAAGGCCTGTTCGCGGGCTTGACGGCGCCGCTGCAGGCCACCCGCTACCATTCCTTGGTGGTGGCGCGGGATTCACTGCCGAGTTGCTTGGAAATGACCGCTTGGACGGAGCGCGACGGCGCGGTCCACGAACTGATGGGCTGCCGGCACCGCCAATTCCCCATCGAAGGCGTGCAGTTCCACCCGGAGTCGATCTTCACCGATTCCGGGCATGACCTGCTGCGCAACTTTCTCAATCTTGAACATCCGGGAGCTTGAAGGCATGGACATTCAAACCGCCTTGGCGGCGCTGGTGGCGGGGCGCTCGCTCAGCCAAGGGGACGCCAACGCCGTGTTTCGGCAAGTGATGTCGGGCGAGGCGGAGGCCGCGCAAACCGGCGCCCTGCTGACGGCGCTGCGCATGAAGGGCGAAACCACCGCCGAAGTCGCGGGCGCCGCCGAGGCCATGCGGGCACTGTCGCTGCGGGTGGACGTTGAGGCCGAGCATCTGGTCGATACCTGCGGCACCGGCGGCAGCGGCGCTAAGCTGTTCAATATTTCCACCGCTGCCGGCTTCGTGGCCGCCGCCGCCGGGGCACGGGTGGCCAAGCACGGCAACCGCAAGATGACCGGATTCAGCGGCAGCGCCGACGTGCTCGAAGCCGCTGGCGTGAACCTGGCGTTGACCCCGGCGCAGATCGCCCATTGCATTCGCGAGATCGGCATCGGCTTTTTGTTCGCCCAGCGCCACCACGGCGCCATGCGCCACGCAGCGCCGGTGCGCCAGGCGCTCGGCTTCCGTACCCTGATGAACGTGCTCGGGCCGCTCACCAACCCCGCGGGCGCCCGCCGCCAGGTGATCGGCGTGTTCAGCCCCGATTGGTTGCGCCCCTTGGCGGAGGTGGCCGAGCTGCTCGGCAGCGAGCAGGTGCTCATTGTCCATGCCGGGGGACTGGATGAATTGGCGATAGACGGCCCGAGCCAGGTTTGCGAGCTTAAGAGTGGGCGCATTGAGCAGTATGAAGTGGTTCCCGAGGACTTCGGGCTAACCCGCCGCGATGCCGCGGAACTGCGTGCGGATTCCACCGAGTCCAGCCTGTCGCTGGTGCGTGAATCCCTGACCCAGCCGGACTCCGCGGCGGCAGACATCGTCGCCTTGAATGCCGGCGCCGCCATCTACGCCGCCGGGGTCGCCCTCGACCACGCCGCCGGCGTCGAGATGGCGCAGGATGCCATTGCCGCTGGGCTCGCCAAGGAGCGGTTCGACGAGTTGGCACGGGTCAGCCGTATGATGGGCCGGGCTAGCGACGAACCGGCGTCGTGACCATCCTCGACCGAATCATCGCCCACAAGCGCGACGAGGTCGCCGAACGCCGGCGGCAGCGGTGTGTTGCGGAACTTGAGGCTGAGGCCGATCGGCAATCCGCGCCGCGCGACTTCGCTGCGGCCCTTGATCGCAAGATCGCCAGAGGCCGGCCGGCGGTGATCGCGGAACTCAAGAAGGCCTCGCCGAGCAAGGGCCTGATTCGGGCCGGCTACGACCCCGCCGCCATCGCGCCCCAATACGAGGCGGCGGGTGCCGCCTGCCTGTCGGTGCTGACCGACGAGGCCTTCTTCCAAGGTGCGGACCAGCATTTGCAAGCCGCCCGACAAGCCACGGCCCTCCCCGTGCTGCGCAAGGACTTCATGGTGGACGGCTATCAAATCCTGGAGTCCCGGGCGCTCGGCGCGGACTGCGTGCTGCTGATCGTCAGCGCGCTCGATGCCGCGCAACTCGAGGCGCTTTACCAGCAGGCGCGGGACTTGGGCCTCGATGCCTTGATCGAAGTGCATGACGCCGCTGAACTCGAAATGGCGCTCAAGCTGAATCCACGGCTCGTGGGCATCAACAACCGCAACCTCAAGACCTTCGAGACGCGTTTGGAGACCACCTTGGACCTGCTTGGGCAGATTCCGGATGGCATCCGGGTGGTGACCGAAAGCGGCTTCCATGAAAGCAGCCAAGTGCGCATGATGCGCGAACGGGGTGTGGGTGCGTTTCTGGTCGGTGAGGCCTTCATGCGGGCGGATGATCCCGGCGCCGCCCTTAGCCTGTTGTTTGGCAATTTGGAGCCTTGATTTAGAGGCTCAAAGGAGGGAATAAGTGACTGGCGTTTACCGAATGCACCAAACCGGCGGCCCGGAGGTGATGCAGTGGGAGCAGGACGATTTGGGCGCCCCCGGCCCCGGCCAGGTCCTTGTTCGTCACACCGCCATCGGGCTGAACTTCATCGACACCTATCACCGCAGCGGCCTGTATCCGCTGCCGCTGCCGACCCGCCTGGGCGTCGAGGCTGCCGGGGTGGTGGAGGCTGTCGGCGTGGACGCGAACT
>CAZPIN010000210.1:0-19254 GCA_964586735.1 uncultured Rhodobacterales bacterium
GCGCCGGGGCAGGCGGACGGTGCAGACCGGCCGCTGTCCTATACGCTTGAGCTTGGGGCGCGGCAGGACAGCGGCGATGGCGGCGAGGGCGTCGGTTTCGATGCGGCGGCGAACTTCGCCTACGGGAGTCCGGGCGGCGGCGTCCAGGTGTCGGGACGGGGCAGTTTCCTTCTGAGCCATGGCCAGGAGGGCTTCAGCGAAACGGGACTGAGTCTCGCGATCGCCTACGATCCGGGCGGCGATTCCCGCGGGATTCATCTTTCGCTGGAGCCGGCCTGGAACGCCCCGCGGTCGAACTCCGCCGATTCGCTGTGGAACGCCGACTCCAGCGGAGGTTTGGAGCCGTTTGCCAGCGACGCGCTGACTATGAGCGCCCGCCTTGGCTACGGTCTTGGAGCGATTCGGGAGCGTACGCTTGCAACCCTGTATGGCGAGTCGGAGACGGGCGAGTCGTACGGCAGCCTGCGCCTTGGCGCCGAGGTGCGGGGGCGGGAAGGAGCGCTGGAGCGGCTTCGTCTCGACCTCTATGGCGAGCGCGAGGAGAGACGGTACAGGACTCCGGAGCAGGCGATCATGCTGGAAGCCCGCGTCGGTTTCTAGGCTTTCCCGCCTGCTGATGCACTTCGGAGTGGCATCGGGGCTTCGCGCTCCAGCCTTCCGAAGAGGCGCAGAGGTGCAAACAGTACTGCATCGCTGATGGGGGCGGCACAGTGGCTGGACCGCAATGCAGCCGCAGTCATTGACACCGATGGCTGCTGAAACGTGCTAGACGAGGTGGGGAGCGACACAGGGCAATCCGAACCGACTCAGGCCTCGACGCGGCGCAGAGCCTGGCGTCTCTGCGGCTGGCGTGAACGGCAGTGCTGAGAGTGACCGTTCACATAGAGCTAGCCGAGGTACCGGACAAGGCAGTTTGGGAGAGGTAGAGACCAAGGGATGCCCGTCCCGTTGACATCTGCTGTGAACTGCGCCATTGTTGGCTCTATCAACGGCTCCGTGCGCAGCGGGGCGTCGTTGACTGGTTGGCTGGCTTCTGCCAAGGCTTCGGCGGGAGTCAATGGACAGCAGGAACGAACCGAAGCGATGTACACCATGAAGAAGCGAGGTACACCATGAAGGTGTCAACCGACAGCAGACAGTGGACCATGGCGCATATCCCCCGCCGGGTGGAGGTGAGTACCGTGGCTCACAAATTCTCGCGGCGGGTGGCCGCGGTCGTAGCGATGTCTATTGCGATTCTTGCCACGACGTTGGCAGCTATGCCCGATACCGCGCAGGCTCAGGATACCTATGTGGAGCAGCGCCAAATGTCCTACCACGACAGTTTCACAGTGCTTGCTGCTGCTGGGTCGTCCGCGTTTAGAGTAAACGAGATCGACAGCAGGGCACAGGACCCGGGCGTTCAGTTCAACGTATACGTGAGGAACTTGCCTTGGGGAGACACTATGGAATTTGATCTCGTGATTGGCGGAAGCGCAGTGTTGGGCGAAGACTACAGAATTCATCCAAGCGACATTCATCCCGACCGGTGCCAGACCGCTGAGACCACCAGATGCCGATATCGGGTACGGGGCTCGTCGGGATGGAGACAGAGCTCTCTTTCCTTCACAATCATGGATGACCGGCTTGACGAGGGCAGCTACGAGACGCTTTCCGTGACGGTCGAAAATCTCTCAAGAGGCAGAGTCAACGGACCTGCTAGATTTACGCTTCAAATTCGGGACGATGACGACCCTTTTGGCGAGGTGGCGCTCGTCAGGCCATCCTACGACGGCACGATAACAAACATTCCTCAAGACGGCACCAACAGGTATTCTGTAAGCGAGGGCGACAGCAGAGCCAAGTCATCTGGAGTGAGGGTGGCCGCCTGCGTGGATTTCGCAGTATCCGGTACCGCGACCTATCGAGTCAATCTGGGCGGCACTGCAACAATAGCCCAGGACTATAGCCTTCATGCAAGAGACGTAAATTCTGGCGAATTTCAGACCAGCGAAAGCACAAGCGCCACATACAGAGTCGAGGGCGAGCAAGGCGTAACGGAGTGCAGAACGTTTACCGTCGTAGTTCGCGACGACCCTGTCGATGAAAGACAGAAGGAAGAGATTACGATTACGCTTGAAACAGTCAGTGGCGTCAGACTTGGCACACCAAGCGAGATAGGCATTCTAATTCGAGACAACGACGAAGACAGAGCGACGACGTTTCACCTGCTGTCGTCGACCTCTCTTCCCTCCGTTCTGAGCGAGGATCTGTTCAGCGCAGAAAGGGGGACGAGTTCAAGCAGCTTTCAAAGGGATAAGCAGGTTGAAATTGCTGGAAGAAACCTTCCCAGAAAGGGAGCAACGGTGTTGGAAATCAGGTTTGGCGGCACTGCTAGATATGGAGTAGACTACGTCGTTCGAGCGCAAAAATCTGATCCGGTGCCGGAAGGTATGGTAATAAATCAGCCCACCAGCAGCAATCCCGTTATGAGATGGATCATCTGGAGGGAGGGACAGAGCGAACGGAGATTCTGGTTTCGGGTCAAGGTTCTTGACGACAGCATCGAGGAGGACACCGAGTCCATCGTCATCACCTTCGACCCCGGAAACTTGTATATTAACGGCAGGCGCGGAGCGCAAACTCGTACGGTGCGCATTTTCGACAACGACCGTCCCGCTCCGGCGACGGAAGCGGGAATTACGTTTGGCGATACCCCGGATACTATTAGCGAGAACCTGAGTTCGCACGAGCGGGCAGCGGCGGGCAACTTTGACGCCAGCAATGAAGTCACCCTGAACATACCAAGATACTCAGTCGTTCTTTCTTTTTCGTTTGAAATAGAAGGCACGGCGTTCCGATGTGAAGACTACATCGTCAACGCGGTTAGGTTCATCGGGGAAGGCTCGGGGCGGTGCAACAGCGAAGCGAACACGGCGATATTCCGTATTGCGGCGAGGGCAACGTCCTTCAGGTTCAGGTTGAAAGCGATCGATGACAGTTTTTACGAATCGGACGGCGAATCGCTCGTTATAAATTTAGGGAGGAGCAATGACGGCGGATCGACCACGAAAAGAATCGGCGTCTTAAGCAATGACGAAGCGCCAGTACTGTCAATATCGTCTCCAAGAGCAGTCGAGGGTGACACGGGCGAGACGACCGCGCTTGAATTCGAAGTGTCGCTTGAAGGCGACACTGCCCGACCTGTCACGGTGGACTATGCGATTGCCGCTGAAAGCACGGCGGGTATGACGGGCGATGGAGACGACTACGAGCACTCCGCCCGCTCTCCGCTTGCATTTGCGGTAGGCGAGACGACGAAACTGATAGAGGTTACCATCAACGGTGACGACCTCGCCGAGGTTGACGAAACGGTTATCGTCCGCCTGACCAGTCCCGTAAACGCCATGTTTGCCGACGGAGCTTCTACTGTTGACGGCATAGGGACAATCAACGACGACGACGAGCTCAAGCTCTCGATTTCGGATGAGACGGCAACGGAGGGGGATGCTGGCGAAACCACCACCATGACTTTCACCGTCACGCTGGGCAAGATGACGCCTGCCGACCTTGCGGTCTCCTACATGGTGTCCGGAGGAAACGGGAACGGAGAGGCAACGGCGGGCACGGACTTTACGGCGGCAAGCGGTACCTTTACTTTTACGAATGAAGGTCCCTTGACGCAGACGTTCGGCGTTTCGGTGACTGGCGACGACTTGCTCGAGGCGAATGAGACATTCACAGTGACTCTTTCCAACCCACAGTGCTCCGGCTGCCCGGTAGGCGTAGTCCCAAGTTTGGTTTCGGGCGAGGGCACGGCCACGGGCACCATACTGGACAACGAGGCGGTGCAGATTTCCATCACCAACCCGGCCGTGAACGAGGGTGATGCGGGAGATACCCCAACGCTCGATTTCGAAGTAAGGCTCAGTCATGCAAGGGATCAGAACATAGCGGTCTCGTACAGCGTTGTGTCAAGCGGTACGGCTGTCAGCGGTACCGACTTCGAGGCACTGGCAGACGGCACGCTGACCTTCGACGCTGCCATGAACGAAGTGTCGAAGGCGATTTCGGTGACGTTGACGGGAGACGCGGTGTTTGAGGAAGACGAGACGGTGGTGGTTGAACTGTCCAACCCGACGGGCAGCGCCGTGCTTGCCGGCTCGGCCTCAACGATTACCGGCACCGGAACAATCACCAATGATGATGACGCGCCGGTGCTGGCATTTGGTGCGTCTCCTACCGTGGTTGAGGGTGGCTCTGGCAGTCCGGCCACGCTGCGGTTCGAGGTGACAAAGACAGGTGCAACTGACTTGTCCGCAACGTTCAGCTACGCAATTGCAGAGTCAAGTACGGCTACGGTGAGCGGCGACGGAGCGGACATTGCTCATATGGCAAGTTCTCCGATTACCCTTTCAGCGGCTGAAACGATGACGATGATTGAAGTGGCCGTCGTTGACGACGCGGTGTTTGAGGGAAACGAGACGGTAATCGTTACGCTCTCCAGTCCAGTCAACGCGGCATTCGCGAGTCAGGCAGCAACGATTGACGGCATCGGTACGATCACCAACGATGACGACGCGCCAGTGCTGGCGTTTGGCCGGCTTCCCACCGTGACCGAGGGCGATGTCGGCGGCACGACGATGCTGCGCTTCGAAGTGACGAAGGAGGGAGCGACCGCTGTGCCCGCCATGGTCTCCTACTCGATCACTGGTACGGCGACGTCTACCGGCAACGACGCCGACTTCAGTCATTCCAGCGCATCTTTTGCCATCCCGGCTGACCAGAATTCAGACTTTATCAACATTGCGGTCAGAGGGGACGATCTCACTGAGCTTGACGAAACTGTGATTGTAACCCTGTCCAGCTCCGACAGTGCCAAGTTCGCGGACGATGAGCCTACCATAGTGGGTACAGGCACAATTGTTGATGACGATTCACTTCTCGTTACCCTGGAAGCGGAGGATGTGGTGGAAGGCCAGAATGGAGAAACGGCTTCGATGACCTTTACCGCCGCTTTGGCGGCGCGTTCGCTTCAGCCCGTAACGGTCAACTACACGGTGCTGGCGTCTGGAAGCGGCAGCGGCACGGCCAGTCATGGTCCGGGGGGCGCCGGTGATGACTACACGGCCGACGCCCCGACGGGTACGCTGACGTTCGCCCCGGATGTTGCCGCGCCTCAGCTTCAGTCGTTTTCAGTGACGGTGCACGGAGACGATAACCGCGAGCCCAATGAAACGGTTAGCGCCCGGCTTCATGGTCTAAGCGCCGACGCGGAATTTGAGGGCGGTCCGTCCGTAACCGAGATTCTGGCCACGGGCACCATCCTCAATGACGACAGCCCGTCATTTACGGTTGGCCCGGCGCGGGTTGACGAGGGCGGGGAGGGCGAGACCGCCATTTTAGTCTTTGAGGTCACCATGGCTCCGGTATGGAACGAGGCGGTGACGGTGGACTACGAGGCTGCGGGAGGTACGGCAGCGGGCGAGGCGGCCGCCGGCGAGGACTTCGGGGCGACATCCGGCACTCTGACCTACAATATCGGTGAAACCGTTAAGACCGTTTCTGTCGAGGTACTTGGCGACAGCTTTGATGAGGCGGACGAGGAGACTGTCACGCTTTTGCTGTCCAACGCGTCGCCAAACGCCAACATCTATACCGCCGACTGGACCGGCGTCATTATCGATGACGACGACCCTCCGGCTTTTTCCATCGACTCGCCGCTGGTCGAGGAGGGGGATTCGGATTTGACCGACCTGGTCTTCACGGTGTTCAAAATCGGGGATACCCGGCTAGACTCGTCGGTCGCCTACACTTTGGCAGACGGCACGGCCATCGGGGGAGAGGTGGGAGCCGGCGATTACGTGCCCACGGCGGGCGGCCAGCTATTCTTCGCGCCAGAAGAAGCATCCAAGACGATTACGGTTCAGGTACGGGGCGACATCCTAGCCGAAGTCGACGAGACGGTGACGGTAATGCTGTCGGATCCGACGGGCGCCACGCTGGAGACGAACGGCGCGGAGGGTACGGGGACGGTCGTCAACGACGACGATCTCGCTCTCTCCATCGATTCTCCGAGCGTGACGGAGGGCGACACCAGAACGGTCACATTAAGTTTCACGGTGACGCTGGAGGCGGAAACGCCAGAGAATGCAATGATAACGGTCGACTACGAGGTAATCAGCAGGTCGGCGGCCGGCGAGGCGACGGAGGGGACGGACTTCATGGCGGTATCCGGAATGCTGGCCTTCACCCCGGGAGGCGGTCTGACGCGAGAAATTAAAGTTGAGGTTTTTGGCGACACGATACCGGAAGGCAGCGAAACGCTGACAGCAACCCTGTCCAATCCGGCTTGCGGGATGTGTTCACAGGGAGTCGAGCCAAGAATCGAGACGGGCGTCGGAACGGGAACCATTAAAGACAACGACGCGTCTCTGGTAAGGATTGGTACTCCGAGCGTTATTGAGGGCGACGCCAGGGAAGGGACAACGCTTGACTTCGAGGTGACGCTGGACATCGCTTGGGACCGGGACGTCTCAGTTGATTACAGCGTCACTGGCGGGACCGCCTTCAGCGGCACCGACTTTGAGGTACTGGCGGATGGAAGGCTGACCTTTGACAGCAGCCAGAAGGAAGTCTCGAAGACGATCCAGATACGGGTTATTGGCGACACGGAGTTCGAGGAAGACGAGACGGTTGTGGTTACGCTGTCCGACGCGATGGGCGGCGCCATATTTATTAGCGGGTTGCCGTCGATTGCGGGGACCGGCACCATCGTGAATGACGACTTCAACTACGTTGTCGAAGCGCCGTCCGGACCGTTCTACGAGCCAGATTCGGGAACGAAGGAGCTGGTCTTCAATGTTACTCTGTCTCCCGAGCCGACGAGCGCTTTCTCGGTGCGGTACATCTTTGGCGGAACGGCAGCAGAGGGCTTTGACTTCTCGGACGCGACTCAGACCGCGGCTGAAGGCGCGCTCACATTCGAGGCGGGCGAGACAAGCAAGTCCATACGGACGCTTGTGCAAAGCGATTTTGTCGCAGAGGTCCCGGAGACGGTGATCGTGACGCTTGTTGACGGGGCAGGCGTTCCAATTCCGTCGACAGCGGCGACTGCCACTATTCTTCCCTCCCAAGCCGTCGTAGATCCGGTTACGCTGGAGGTCGCCTCGCCGCAGGTTGCCCCGGGAGAGGGCGAGGGAACGCCAGAAGTGGAGTTTGCCCTGCGGCTTTCGGAGACGCTGGCCAGCCCGATTGCGGTTAACTGGGTACTGAGCGTCATCATGACGGAGGAGGCGGTTCAGCAGCAGGCAAGCCCATTCTCAAGAGGCGTCGCCGCCCGCAATGTATCCACCAGCGAGCTGGAAAGCGGTACTGCAGTCCTGTCAGCGGGAATGTCGGTGACAACCGCCACCAAAGGCATTGTCGGCATTGACCGTGAGAGCATTGACGGGCACCAGCTGGTGATCGAACTGGAACGGCCAGTCGGGGCCGATGGAGTGGAAGTCCGGCAGTCCGATGAAATTTCTGGCCCTCTGCAGGCTGCTGTTGACTCCAACGGCCGGGTGGCTGTGGCGGTCTTCGACGTGGTACTGCCATCAATCGCGTCGCCATCGGACAGGGCGGCCACAGGCGCGCTTGCGGCGTTTGGGCGATCCACCGCCACCAGCCTTGTCAGCGCTGTGTGGAGCCGGGTCGAGATGCACCGGCATGGCGGTACCACTTCCCATGTCAATTTGGGGGGCCGCTCTGTCGATGTCAGCGCCTTCGCATCCGGCACGAACTCTCGCATAGCGGCGTGGGAAACGGCAAGAATTCTGGGCATTGAGACGGTCTCGCCGCCATCGCCTGGTAACCGGGCGGGAGGCAGTCCAGTATACAGCGGCGACCTTGACGACTTCAAGCGGTGGGCCGATTTTCCGGACAGCGATCACATTGCTGGAGGGTCAAGCTTTGCGCTGGCCTTGGATGAAGGACCGTCGGGAGGCAGCTCAGTCGTTTACTGGGGCGCGGGAAGCAATGGAAGTTTCGGAATCGAGATGGAGGAGGACGGCGTCTCGGCGCTATCCATTGACGGGTCGACGACCACCTTGACCGTCGGCCTCGATTACCGGACGAGCGGGAGCATGCTGCTTGGACTCGCGGTCAGCAACGCCTCCGGCACGGTTGAGTACAGCTACGCCGACACTCAGGACGGAGACGGAGAGCTGTCCCCGTCGCTGACCAGCGTCGCTCCGTGGCTTCGCTTGAAGTCGGCGGGCGGGACGGAGTTTTGGGCAGCCGTCGGGATTGGGTCGGGCAGCGCGGAAGCCGTACATGGGGAGGTTTCGACTGACATGGACCTTTCGTCGCAGACGGTCGCCGCGGGCTTCTGGAATCCGGTCGCGACATACGGGAGCGCAGGCATAGCGGTGAAGGCTGACGCGTTTACCGCATCGCTTTCTACCGAAGGGGCGGGCGAACTAGTGGATGGCGCCGGCGCTGACTCGAAGCGCATCCGGCTGGCTGCCGAGATGGCGCCTAGGCAGGCGGGCGGAATAGACCGACCGCTGTCCTACGCGTTTGAGCTTGGGGCGCGGCAGGACAGCGGCGACGCGGGAAGCGGTGTCGGTTTCGACGCGGCGGCGAGATTCGCCTACGCGAGTCCGAGTGGCGGCGTCCAGCTGTCGGGACGGGGCAGTGTTCTTCTGACACATGGCAAGGAAGAGTTCAGCGAAACGGGCCTGAGCCTGGCGATCGCCTACGATCCGGGCGGCGATTCCCGCGGGTTTCATGTTTCGCTGGAGCCGGCCTGGAACGCTCCGCTGTCGAACTCCGCCGATTCGCTTTGGAACGCGGATTCCAGCGGAGACATGAGTCCGTCTTCCAGCGATTCGCTGGCTATGAGTGCGCGTCTCGGCTACGGTCTTGGAGCGATTCGGGAGCGCACGCTTGCAACCCTGTATGGCGAGTCGGAGGCGGGCGAGTCGTACGGCAGCCTGCGCCTAGGCGCCAAGGTGCAGGGGCGGAAAGGAGCGCTGGAGCGGCTGAGTCTCGACCTCTACGGCGAGCGTGAGGAGAGACGGTTCCAGACTCCGGAGCAGGCGATCATGCTGGAAGCCCGCGTCGGCTTTTAGGCTTCGTGGTCAAGCCCTCTGGAAAGGTGGAGAGGTATGGAAGCGGGACCATGTCCGGGCTTCCAGTACCGCGTATGCTGTGGGAGCTTCTGCGGCATGGCCCACAGCGCTGTGCGCTGGCAGGTCTTTTTCTGGACGACGCTACGAGCCGAGGCGTTGCCTACTTCCACTTCAGGGTGGGCCTACTTGATCTGTTTTGGTTGGTTCCGTTTCGCCCGGTATAGACAGCGTGGCTGGCTGTCCTACGCCTCGTTCATCATGCGCACCGCCGCCATGGCGTAATTTACGGAAACGTCCGTTTCGCTGAGCCGCCATGCGTGGCTGAGCGGCTTGTACACGATGCCGGCAGAGTCGACGGGCTGAAGTCCGGCTTCCCGCATCAGGCAGCGGAGCTCGTCGGGACGCAGGAATCTATTCCAGTCATGGGTGCCTCGAGGCACCCAGCGCAGGATTCGCTCCGCCGCCGTGATCGCCAGCCAGTAGCTGCGGCTTGTTCGGTTGAGGGTTGACGCGACGAGCAGTCCCTCTTCGGCAAGCCGCTCTGCGCAGTCCCGTAGCAGGAGACCGGGGTCAGGGACGTGCTCAATAACGTCCATGCACATGACAGCGTGGAAGGGCGGGTCTTCTCGGGGCAGGTCGCCGGGGGTAGCCACCCGATAGTCTATGTCGAGGCTCGAGGCGGCGGCATGGCTGCGGGCGACGTCTATGCAGGCTTCTGACGGATCAATGCCCGTTACGCTGGCGCCAAGACGCGCCAGAGGTTCGCTGATGAGTCCGCCGCCGCACCCCGCGTCGAGAATGCGCAGTCCCTCAAGGGGCCGCCGGCCGCTTCCATCAAGTCCGAATTGGCCAAACAACTGTGCCAGCAGGAAATCGAGACGAGCCGGAGTCATGAGATGCAGGGCGGCCTGTTCGCCGTCGGAGTCCCACCAAGAGTCCGCCATCTGCCCGAAACGTTCGACTTCCTTCGGGTCAGCGGCAGCGCCGTCAGATGGGGAAGAAGAGGTCTCGCTCAGCATACGATCTCCATCGTCAGCCCTTTTGCATCCTTCTGGCGCTTGGCCGGCAGCACGAGCGCTTCCTTCTTCGCTATGCGTTCCGCGGTCCAGCACGCTGCCATGGACTCCAGAATCTCGCTGATGCTGACCTTTGCCGGCCGCAGGGAATTCATCAGATGGCCAAGGCCAGTGTTCCACTGATACTCCAGAAGCTGCTGCCTTTCGCGCTGGCCGGGAAGCGCCGCCTTGAAGGAATCCAGCGCGACTTCGCCGTTCATCTGGAAGAAGGAAAGCTCCGGATGGCACTCGCGCACCTGCTTTTGCAGCTTGGGCGTCATGATCGAATCAACTTCCCGGATACGGGGTAGTATGCCAAATGACTGTCGTCCGACGCCCACCTTGTGTTCGGAGGTGGAGCGGTTGATCTCCTGCGCTTCCTTGAAGGTCTTTGCCTTGATGGCCTTGCGCACCGGCGGACTGAAGATGCAGGCGCTGCGTGGGTAGCCCAGCAGCTTCCGGCCTTCGCGTTCGCATTGGCGTCCTCCAGGCGACGCCTTTTCCAGAAGCCCAATGGGGATGTCGATACAGATGTGCTTTGGGGCGTCCTTTTCCTTGACGAGTTCGGACAGCACTTTCAGGTGGCGCAGAGTGATGCTGCCGCCGGCCAAGTCCCGGCGGGTGACCACCCATCCGCTGCGCCCTCCGCAGGCTCCTGCTACGGCGGTCATCGGGCAAATCCCGCCAAATTCGCAGCAGGGGTTTCAAACTGGCGCGTGGAACGATAACAGCCATCCCCGCGGCGGGCATCTGATCGTCGTCGGGAGATCACGCGGTCCCCGCAGTCTGCTCAGCGAATTGCATAGTGGCTGCAGTGTAGCGCAATCGGCGGCGATATGAACAGTACCGAGCGGGCTTGCTGACTCTTGGCGGGAGCATGAGCGGCGGTCTGCGCCGCTGGCGGGTTTTGCGCAGTTCTGAATCCAGGTAAATTTAGGCTGGTTTGCCGACTGCGGCATTGGGGGGCTTCATGATCAAGGGACCGCTGGCGCGCGTTCGTCGGGCGTACACCGTCTTTCACGCCGCTGTTCTGCTGGTCGCACTATTCAGCGGCGCGGGCGCTTTGGGGGCCGAACGCGAGCCCCTCGTCGTTCGCACTGAGCAGGGAGACCAGATATTCTTGGTGGAAATCGCCGACTCCCCGCGCGAGCGTACCATTGGCCTTTCGGGGCGGTACGAGCTTGCCGAGGACCACGGCATGCTGTTTCTGCTGGGCGCCCCTCAGGAGGCGTCGTTCTGGATGCGCAACACCCACATTTCGCTTGACATCATCTTCATCGACGTCGAAGGCAAGGTGCTGCGGATCGAGGAATACACCGTTCCCCGCAGCGACGCCCGCATTCCGTCCAATGGCCTCGTTGTGGCCGTGCTGGAAATCGGCGCCGGACTGTCCAGACGCTACGGCATAGCACCGGGAGCGCAGATCGTTCACCCCGCGCTGCCGGATTAGCGGAGGTGTCTACCCCTGCCTCGCCTTGAAGCGGGGCTGGCGCTTGTTGATGACGTACACGCGGCCGCGGCGGCGGATGACGCGGCAGTGCCTCTCGCGCGCCTTGAGCGTACGGAGCGAGTTTCTGATCTTCATAGCCTTGTTCCCAAGCAGTTCGCCGCGGCACGTCGCCAGACGGTGCGCCGCATCTTAGCATTTTTGCAGACTGGCTGGCGCACGGCCGCGGCCGATGCGTCTCCAACCGCGGACAAACTAGGCGGTCAGGCGCCCTCTGTCAAGTCCGTCCGCTTAGGCGCAGTTAGGCTGGGGCCACCTCTCTCAGACCGCCAGTGGCGCAGTCGTAGACGAATCCGCGGACCTGGTCCTTGTGGGGAATGAACGGGCTGGCATGAATCCGTCTCATCGACTGTCGGACGCTGCCATCAAGGTCCCGAAACGCCTCCATGGCGAATGCTGGGCGCAAGCCGGTTTCGTCCTCGATGGCGTCCTTTACGTCGTCGTCGCGGAAGGTGAGCATTCCGCAGTCCGTGTGCTGGACGAGGATGATTTCGCGCGTGCCCAGCAGACGCTGGGATATCACCAGCGAGCGCAGCACGTCGTCCGTGACCACGCCGCCAGCGTTGCGGATGACATGAGCGTCGCCCTCTTCAAGGCCAAGGATGCGGTGGGGCACGAGGCGGGCGTCCATGCAGGCGACGACGGCAGCCTTTTTGGCGGGGGGGATGGCGAGGTCCGCCTTGTCGAACCTCTCGGCATAGCGGGCGTTGCTCGCAAGCATGTCGTCAATGGCGGCCATCGGCGATACCTCGTTTCAGCTGCGGGGACTGGTGGGTGCGGGTGGGATTGAACCACCGACCCCTACGATGTCAACGTAGTGCTCTTCCACTGAGCTACGCACCCCGTTGCCCCAATAGCAGACTAGCACGGCAGCGGTCAACAGGTCCGCCCCTACGGACCGGAGAGATAGGAACCTTGTCGCACTGCCGCAAGCGGCTACTCGCGGGCCTCGCGCTGTCTTTTGCGGATGTGAACGAACAGCCCCGAGCCGACGATGATGGCGATGCCGGTCCACGCCAGAGCGTCCGGAAAGTCGCCGAATATCCACCAGCCCAGCACCGTGGCGGAGCTGATCTCCAGATACTGCAGGGGAGCGACGGAGGAGGCGGTTGTCCTGCGCAGCGCCACCGATATCATGGCGTGGCCGAGGGTGGCGACGGCCCCCAGCAGGGCCAGGCGCAGCAGCTGGTTGGGGGTGGGGATCTCTGGCGTCAGGGACTCGACTCCCAGCGCCCAGCCCGCACTGATGGCCACCGCCAGCACCATGGTGGCTCCTACTGCGACGTGGCTCTGTATGACGAACGTGCTGTGGCGGGAGGCGTGGCGGCGAAGAAGCACCATGTATACTGCGAAAGAGACGGCCGTGCCAAGAGGAAAGACAGCCGGCCAGCCCACTTCGACAAAGTTTGGCTGGATGACGAGGATGGTGCCGGCGAAGCCGGCCAGGCAGGCGGCAACGCTGCGCCAGCCGATTCGCTCGCCAAGGAACCGGGCGGCGAACAGGGTCAGGATCAGCGGCTCGACGAAGAAGATCGCGAGGGCCTCGGCCACAGGCAAATGCTTGTAGGCGGCGAAGATGAACAGCGTGGCGAGCGCCAGCATCACGCCCGGCAGCAGCATCTGCGGACGGCGCCACTCAATGCGCATTTTCCACCCGGTTGCCTGCGCAACCAGGAAAAGAATGATCAGCTGAAAGACGAACCGCCCGGCGGAAATCTGCATGATGGGCAGCTCGTCAGTCAGGCTCTTGGCAATGACGTCGAGGCCGGGCAGCATCAGCATGGCAAGCGAGGCGATCAGCACCCCGCTTGCGGGAGGCCGCCCGCGCCACCGCTCCGCGATGCCGTGCAGGGAAAGCATGGGACGCTGGACTGGGCGGCCCGGGCGGCGGGTCAGGAAGCCGCCAGGCGGTCTCGAATCGCGTCCGCCGCCCGAAGGGCCAAAGCGTTGAGGCGGTAGTCGAACGCGGTCCGGTGGGAGGAGAGCTTGGCGACCACAATGTCGAGGTCAGGGTCGACGAAGAGGTACTGGCCATGAACGCCCGCGGCGAACGCCCATCGCCGCTCCTCGCCATGCGCGTACCAGTGGCTGCGGTAGCGCAGGGGCTCACGGGGAAAATAGGGGGCGAGGTTGCCTTCCAGCCACAGGCCAGCGTCGCCGCCCATGAAGATGTCGTCGATCCAGTTTTCGGGGGCTACCCGCTTTGCCGGTCCCCGGCCGCGCCTTGCCATCACGAGGCCGAATCTTGCAAGGTCGGTCAGCGAAGCACACAGGCCAGCCGAGGCGCGGGCCGCTCCCAGCCGGTCGGTGGTGACGAGCGCGTCGCTGGCCGCGCCCATCGGCCGCCATAGAAACTCGTCGACAAGGTCCGCGTACGTGTGGTCGGCAGCTCGCTCCAGAGTCCAGCCGAGCATGTCGCTGGTTACCGAGCCGTAGTGGAAGCGGACGCCGTGCGGCGCGTCAGCCTCGCTGAGGGAAGCAAGAAAGCCGCGCAGGTCGGCGGGCGGGACGCCATCGCCCGGAGGGTCCCAGCCGTGCGCCATGCGATAGGCCGTTACCTCCGGCGAATCGCTCAGAGGCACCTCGTTGAAGCGGACGCCGCACTGCATGTCCAGCAGGTGGCGCACCGTGGCGCCATCCCAGGCGGAGCCGGCGGCCTCAGGCAGCCATCGCGTCACGGGGTCCTCGGCGGACAGGTCGCCGCGGTGGATGAGAATTCCAGCCAGCAGGCCAAGCGCCGACTTGGAGACCGAGTACAGGAGATGGGGAGTGTCGGGGCGGGTGTGGCCGAAATAACGCTCCAGCGCGATTTGACCCCGGTGAAGCACGCAGATGCCGTCGGTGGCGCTGGTATCGAGATACTCCTCCAGACTCCAGTCGCGTCCACCGTGCCGGACGGAAATGCCGTCTAGGCTGGCGGAAGCGCGGGGAAGGTCGATGGACGACTCGGGGTCGCAGGCAATCGTGTGGCAGGAGAGGACTTGGTTGACGTTGGCGACCGCCCACGGCAGATGCTGCGGCTGGCGCCAGTTGGCCAGGGTGACTTCGCCGTTCATTCCGGATACTCCCGGCGGCGCTGCCGTGCGTCCGCGCCGCGCAGCATAGGGCCGATTCGCCGGTATTGCTTGCCTCCCGCCAGTCGCTTCGGAGGAGGGACTACTCTCCCTGCCACCACTGGAGGGCACTTCGGCGTCTCGCGGCGCCCCGGCTTTCTGCCAAACTCAACCGGCGGGTTTAGGACTTGACTCGAGTGGCGAGTCAGTCGCCGCCATAATGCGTCTGTACAGCGGACCGCATCCGGCCAATCCAGGCGGCGTGCTCTTCGCCAAGAGCGCCAGCGCGGCACTGGCCTGCGAACTCCTTCTCGGCGGCGGGAAGGTCCACGCCCAGCGCCTTGCCACCCTTCAGCACGGGCTCACCCGCTACCACAAGGCCATCGACATAGGCGGACGTCATGCGCTGCAGAAGCCATGGGCGCAGGTCGGCGGGGGGATACACGGAATCGGCCGCCAGCCGCGCAAAATCGATGGTCACGAAGTCCGCAGGCGCCCCCTCGCTGATGGCGCCAAGTCCGCTGTCCATTCCAATGGACTGTACGGCGGCGGTGGTAGCCGCCTGCAGAAACCAGCCCTGGGGGATTGCCGCGTCCAGTTCCTTTCCTCCATGCAGCAGATGGGCAAGCCGAATCTCCCGCCACATGTCCTGATCGTCGTCGATTCCCGCGCCGTCCAGTCCCAGCGCCACCCGCATTCCCGCAGCGCGCATCCTTGCCAAGGGCGCGACGCCGGAGCGGTAGCGCAGATTGCTGGAAGGGTTGGAGACGACGGTAACGCCGCGCTCGGCAAGAAGCTCGATTTCCTCGTCCCGCAGCTGCACGCCATGGGCGAGAGACAGCCGCTCCGACAGCAGCCCGATCTGGTCCAGAAAACGCATGAATCCCATGGGATGCGCCCGGTCCAGCCACTCTCGCTGACGCATCGACTCAAGCGTGTGCATGTGTACGTAGCGCTGGTTCTGCGCCGATGCCTCGGCGATGCGCTCCAGACTCTCGTTGGTGCACCACTGCGGTCCCACCGGGCCGTACAGCACGCTCACCATCGGACTTGAGAGTGAGTCCGCGACTTCGTTCGCGTTAGCGATCTGCTCTTTCATGGGAGGGCGCTTGGCGAGAGCCGCGCGCATCCGCTCCCTGTCCTGGTCCGCGAGCAGCACCTCGACCGCTTCGGGGCCGTCGTATACCCAGTCGCCCCGGTCCAGAAGGGGACAGGAGAGGGCGACGCGGATGCCGATGTCGCCGGCCGCGCGCGCAATGTGCTCCGCCTCGCCCTGGAGCTGGCTGACTCGATGCGAGTTGATCAGGTGCATGGTGGTGCCAATGCCGCTGCGCGCCATGCGGCCGAAGGCAACAAGGGCCTCCAGATAAGGATCGGTGACCGGCCGCATGCCCCAGCCCGCGATGAACGCCTCCAGCGCGTCGTCGGCGACGCCAAAATCCAGCGGGCGCAGTCCGTAGCCGTGGTCGTGGGCGTTGACGAGGGCGGGCGTCGCAAGCCTGCCGTTGTCGGCGGGAGGCTGATCCATGCTGCGGACCGCCGACACGGTTCCGTCGGCCGTCTCGATAGCCGCGCCCCGTCGTGGCCGGGGGTCATCCAGACGCTCCAGCAGCAACGGGAACTCGAAGCGCCGCGTGCCCCCTGCGCCAGCAGAATCCATGATGGATAGGATCCGGCCTCGTCAGGCCGTTCTCACTCCGCGCCGCTGCTAGGGGGCCAGCTGGCGACAAGCGGGTGGTCAAGATCGGAGCGATGCGTTTCGTCGGCGCCTCCGGGCGCTCCCCAGCCCGTAACGGAGTCCTCGAAGAACTCCCGGTTCGCGTCGATGAAGGAATGCCAGGTATCGGGCAGCTGATCCTCGTCGTAAATCGCCTCTACCGGGCAGACCGACACGCAAAGGGCGCAATTGATGCACTCGTCGGGGTGGATGTAGAACATGCGGCCCCCCTCGTAGATGCAGTCCACCGGGCAGACTTTGGTGCATTCACCGTCCTTTACGTCGATGCAGGTTTCGCCGATCACGAAAGCCATCGGCCTCAGCGTCCCTTCCACACGGGCGATCGCTTCTCGACGAACGCCTGAACGCCCTCGTTGCTGTCCTCGCTGCGCAGCGCCTCGACCAGCGCCGGCAGCTTCAGGGACTGGGCTTCGGCGGGGGAAAGATGCGCGGTGCGCTGGACGATCTGCTTGATCGCCCGCAGGCTCAGCGGGGCGCAGGCGAGTATGTCGGCGACCCAGCGGTCGACGGCCGCGTCGAGCTCGGCGCGGGGCACGGCTTCGTTGACCAGTCCCCATTCGACCAGCGTGGCGGCGGGTATCCGCCTGCCCGTGAGCAGCATGCCCATCGCCCGGCTGTGCGAAATGCGGCGCGGCAGGCGGACGATGCCGCCGTCGAGGGGAAGCCTGCCCACCCGCGCCTCGGGCAGTCCCATCTCGGCGTCGTCGCAGGCAACGACGATGTCGCAGCCGAGCACCATCTCGAATCCGCCGCCAAGGGCGAATCCGTTGACGCGGGCAACCACCGGCACGTCGAGGGTGGTGCGCAGGGCGATGCCGCCGAAGCCGTTGGCGCGGGGCTCCGCCCAGTAGTCGAGTCCCTCGTTGCCCTCGTCGTCCTTCATGTCGGCGCCGGCGCAGAACGCCCGGTCGCCCGTTCCGGTCAGCACCACGCAGCGTACGTCGCGGTTCGCCTCGATGCCGTTCCACACCTCCAGAAGCCGGCGCTCGGTGGCGGCGTCGATGGCGTTGCGCCTTTCTGGCCGGTCGATGGTGACGCGGGCTACGTGGCCGTCGACGTGGTACTGGATGCCCATCAAGGGGACGCCTCCGCCGCCGGACTGGCGGCCTCGATTTCGCCCATCAGCGCGTCGTTGTGTTCGCCCAGCCGCGGCGGCGGATGGCGCACCTCCAGCGGCGCGTTGGACATGTGGATGGGAGAGCCGATGAGCCGCACCGGACCGGCCTCCGTGCTGCCGGCTTCGACCACCATGCCGTTGACGGCCGTCTGCTCGTCGCCGAGCGCCTCGGCTAGGGTGCGCACCGGCGCGCAGAGGATGTCAACTTCCTCCAGGCGCTTCAGCCAGTGCTCGGTGGTTTCCCTGGCGAAGTTGTCGCGAAACACCTTCTGGATTTCCGGGCGGTTCTCGCGCTGGCGGTCAAGGGTGGAAAACCGCTCCTCCTCGGAAAGATCCTCGATGCCGAAGGCGGTGCAGATGTCCCGCAGGGGATTGGGCTTGAAGGCGCCGACGACGGTGATGGCGCCGTCTTTGGTCTCAAACACCCCGGTCAGCGGCATGGCCGCCCAGTTGAGCTCCCGGTCGCGCATCATGCGCATGGCCGCCTCCTGCATCTGCATGGCGAGCATCGAGTCGTACAGGCTCACCTCCACCCGCTGGCCTTGGCCGGTCGCCTGCCGCTGCAGCAACGCCAGCAGAATGCCCTGCACCAGATGCATGCCCGCGGCGTAGTCGCACAGCGCGGTGGGATAGATGGACATCGGCAGCGCGGCGTCGGCGCGCCGCTCCATTACGCCGCTGAGGGCTTGGGCCAATACGTCCTGTCCGCCCTTGTGGGTGTAGGGGCCGTCGCGGCCGTAGCCCGTGCCCTCGGCGTAGATCAGCCGCGGGTTGCGTTCGCGCAGCGCGTCATAGCCGAATCCCATGCGGTCCATGACGCCGGGGCGGAAGTTATTGACTACCACGTCGGCGCCGTCGATCAGCGCCATCACGGCCTGCTTGGCTTCCTCCTGCTTGAGGTCGAGGGCTAGGCTTTTCTTGTTGCGGTTGAGGGAGCAGAACACCGGATTGTTGAGGCCGTCCGGGTCCTCGCCCAGCGACCAGCGCGAGAGGTCGCCGATCTTCTCCTTCTCGACCTTGATGACCTCGGCGCCATAGTCCGCCAGCATCTGGGTGCAGCACGGGCCTAGCATTACCTGGGTGAAGTCGACGACTCGCACCCCCTCCAGCGGCAGCGGCGCGGTCATGCCGGCTCTCCCACCGGCTCGTTCGCCTCCTGCCAGTCGACGAGGGCGTTGTCGGCCGGGACGTCGCCGGGGTCCGCGCCCTGCGCCCGCATGCGCTTCTGAATGTCAGCGGCGCTGACGTCGCGGACCATCGCCCCAGAATCCAGCGCCAGCGCCGCCGCTATGCCGGCCGCCTCGCCCATGGCCATGCATGGGGGAATCTCGCGGCTCAGTTTCTGCGCCTGGGGCGTGGCCGAGTAGTGGCGCCCGGCGACCAGCAGCTGGTCGACACTCTGGGGAAGCATCGCCCGGTAGGGGGTGTAGTAGTCGCGCCCGCGGCAGACGGTGTCGGGGAAGTGCCTGCGCAGCATCACGTCCTCCTTGGTCACCACGTACTCGCCGTCGAGCATGCGGGTCTGCCGCACGCCGGTCTGCGGCGCGAAGTCCACCACGTAGGCGTCGGCGAATCCGGGGATGGTTTCGCGGGCGTACTCCAGCAGGCGCAGGATGCGGCTGCGGCCCTCGATTTCGGCGCCGGTCAGGTCTTCCACCTTGAGGCCGTCGAGGCCGGCCATGTGGGGGC
>CAZPIN010000211.1:0-1934 GCA_964586735.1 uncultured Rhodobacterales bacterium
AAGGCCGATCCAGACACCGGCAAGCCCCACCCCGGATTCCGCACGGGACGGAAGCTGGAAAAGCTCGGCTACCACGGCATCGACTCCGCCGAGTTGATCTTCGAGGACTACCAGTTGGACGCCAAGCGGCACTTGGTCGGCGGCGAACCGGGCAAGGGCTTCTACATGGCGGTGGGCGGGCTGGAGCTCGGACGAATCAACGTCGCGGCGCGCTCGGTCGGCATCGCCCGCCGGGCCTTGGACGAGGCGACGGCCTACGCGCAGACGCGCAAGACCTTCGGCAAGCCCATCGCGGAACATCAGGCCATCCAACTCAAGCTGGGCGAAATGGCCACCCGCACCCGCGCCGCCGAACTGCTCACCGAGGACGCCGCCCGGGCCTACGACGCCGGCGAGCGCTGCGACATGGAGGCCGGCATGGCCAAGTACTTCGCCTCCGAGAGCGCCATGACCAACGCGAGCGAAGCGATGCGCATCCACGGCGGCTACGGATACTCCCCGGAGTATCCCGTGGAGCGCCTGTACCGCGAAGCGCCGCTGATGTGCATCGGCGAAGGCACCAACGAGATGCAGCGCATCCTCATCGCCCGCCAATTGGTGCAGCGCAATCCCGTCTAAACCGGAAGTTATTATTTTTAAATTAGTAGGTTATATAACCTAATTCGCAAATAGGATTAATATTCCTGCGGCGGCGGCGGAGCCGATGACGCCCGCCACGTTCGGCCCCATGGCGTGCATCAGCAGATGGTTTTGGCGATTGGCGGCCAGGCCGATGCGGTTGGCCACCCGAGCCGCCATGGGCACCGCGGAGACGCCAGCGGCGCCAATCACCGGATTGACCCGCGTTCGCGACAGGCGGTTCATCAGCTTGGCCATGAGCACCCCGCTGGCGGTGCCGACGGCAAAGGCGGTAAGGCCGAGCAGCAGAATGCCCAAGGTGCTTGGCCGCAGAAACAAATCCGCCTGCAGCTTGGCGCCCACCGCCAAGCCCAGGAAGATGGTGACGGTATTAATCAGGGCGTTGCGCGTGGTGTCCGCCAGCCGCTCGACCACCCCGCACTCACGCATCAGGTTGCCGAAGCAGAACATGCCGAGCAGCGGCGCAGCGGCGGGCAGCAGCAGGGCGATGAGCAACAACAGCAGCATCGGGAAGAGCATGGCCTCGGCCTTGCCCACTTCCCGCAACTGCGGCATTTCAATGGCCCGCTCCCGCTCGTTGGTCAGGGCGCGCACGATGGGCGGTTGAATCAGCGGCACCAACGCCATGTAGGAGTATGCGGCGATGGCGATGGCGCCCAGCAGGTGCGGGGCCAGCTTGCCCGCCACATAGATGGCGGTGGGACCATCCGCACCGCCGATGATGGCGATGGCAGCGGCCTCGCGGACATCGAAGTCCATCAGTCCACCGGCGCTTAAGCCGAGGACGGCGAGCAGGGTGCCGAAGATGCCGAACTGCGCCGCGGCGCCCAGCAGCAGGGTCTTGGGATTGGCCAACAGGGGACGAAAGTCGGTGAGTGCGCCGACGCCCATGAAGATGATCAGCGGAAACGCGCCGGTTTCAATGCCGACCCCGTAGATCAAGCTCAGCAGGCCATCGCCGGTGGCGATCCCGGCACCAGGAATGTTGGCGAGAATCCCGCCGAAGCCGATGGGCACCAGCAGCAGGGGCTCGAACCTGCGCACGATGGCCAGGTAAAGCAGCAGGCCGCCGACGCTGATCATCGCCAACTGCCCCCAAGTGGCCTGATGGAAGCCGGAGGCGCGCCAGATTTCTAGGACTAGATCCACCCGCCGATAAGGTCAGCGCGAGGGGGATGCGGTCGAGATGGGCGATGCGCTGCTGTCGGTGGTTTAGCCCTCGCGCTGACCTTATCGGCGGGGGGATCTAGTCCTAGAAATCTGGCGCGCCTCCGGCTTCCATCAGGGCACTTGGG
>CAZPIN010000212.1:0-13251 GCA_964586735.1 uncultured Rhodobacterales bacterium
GCTCATCGACAGCCCCTCGCTGAGGGCAACGGCCGCAACATGCGCAGCATCTGATACCCGTCAGATAGCGGTCAGTTCTCGCCCACCCCATCCAGCTCTGCCAGCAGTTTGTAGTTGACGCTGTCCAGCAGCGCCTCGAACGAAGCATCGATGATGTTAGCGGATACCCCGACAGTGGCCCACGACCGCCCCTGCCCGTCCGCGCTCTCGATCAGCACCCGCGTCACCGCTTCCGTTCCGGTGCCAAGGATACGCACCCTATAGTCCACCAGCCTCATGTCGGCGATGGAGTCCTGCAGGCTGCCAAGGTCCTTACGCAGCGCCCGGGCCAAGGCGTTGACCGGCCCATGGTCGCGCCCTTCACCGGCCGCTTTGCCGTCCGCCGTCGCTGGGAGTCCACCCTCGTCCGCCGGATCGTAGCTTTCCGATGCCGATATCCGTCGCTCGCCGTCTACCCTTGCCACCACAACGGCCTCGGAGGCTGTACTTTCCCCCTCCCCTTCTTTTCTTCTCTCGACTCCCACCCGGTAGCGCTCCACTTCAAAACGCCGTTTCTGCATGCCGAGATACTCCCTTGCCCGCAGCACAAAGCTTGCCTCGGCCGCATCGAAGGCATATCCAGCGTCCTCCAGTTCCTTGACCCGCTCCAGCAGGCCAGGCAGCCGGGGGTCTTCACCATCTACCTCTATGCCGTTCCGGCGCAGCATACCCAGCAGATTGGCCCGTCCAGCCTGGCGCGACATGGGTATCACCCGGCGGTTGCCGACGCTGGCCGGGTCAATGTGCTCGTAGGTGTCGGGGCTGCGCTCCACTGCCGAGACGTGCAGTCCCGCCTTGTGGGTAAAGGCAGACGCCCCCACGAACGGAGCGCGCCGGTCGGGCGACTCGTTGAGGATCTCGTCCACCAGCCGCGATATGTCGGTGATGCCGCGCAGCCCGTCTTCGTTGACGCCGATTTCATACTGGCTGCGGTAAGGCTCCTTGAGCGCAAGATTGGCAATCACCGACAGCAGATTGGCGTTGCCGCACCTTTCGCCGACTCCGTTGAGCGTGCCTTGCACCTGCCGCGCGCCCGCCTCCACCGCGGCCAGGGAGTTGGCTACCGCCAGTCCGCAGTCGTTGTGGGTATGGATGCCGATATGTCCACCCGTCCGGCCGTCGCAGACATCCTCGACCACCCGCGCCACCTCGCTCGGCAGGGTGCCGCCGTTCGTGTCGCACAGCACCGCCCATCGGGCGCCCGCCTCCAGCGCCGCATCGACGCAGGCTTTGGCGTAGTCAGGGTCGGCGCGGTATCCATCGAAAAAATGCTCGGCGTCAAACAGCGCCTCCCGCCCCCGCTCGACGATGATCTCCACCGACTCGCGTATTGCCCGCAGGTTCTCGTCCAGCGTCGTGCTCAAGGCGGTTTCTACGTGATAGGGGTGGGCCTTACCCACCAGGCACACCGCTGGCGTATCGGCGTCCAGCACCTTGGCAAGCGTGGGGTCGTTGGACGCCGACCGCCCGGTGCGGCGGGTCATGCCAAACGCCACCAGGGTGGCGCCCGCCGGTTTCGGCGCGGTTTCGAAAAAACCCGTGTCCGTGGGATTGGCCCCCGGCCATCCTCCCTCGATGTAGTCGACGCCCAGCTCGGCTAGCGCGGCCAGCAGCCGGCACTTCTGCTCGATGGTGAAATCCACGCCATGTCCCTGCTGCCCGTCGCGCAGCGTGGTGTCGTAGATGGCTATTCGTTCGCTCATGGATGGCTCTCCTCAAGACGGCCAGGGTCGCAGTCCGGCAGAGCGCTCCACCGGCTGCCCTCGGCGCCGTCCCGTATTTCTATTCCCGCCGCCAGCAGGCGGTCGCGAATGGCATCGGCCTGGGCGTAATTGCGCGCCGCCCTGGCCTCGTCGCGCCGCGCTACCAGTGACTCGATACGGCGCGCGTCCTCCCTCGACACCGACACCGCCCGCGCCCATTCTCCAATTGGCCCCGCCAGCAGTCCCATCATCGAGGCTCCGGCCAGCAGTCCGGCAGCATCTCCCGCGCGGCTCAGGCGGTGCAGCTCGGCAAAGGCCCGGGGGGTGTTGAGGTCGTCGAGCAGCGCCTCCCACACGCCCGCCGGCGGCTCGGCCGTCTTGGCCTCCTCCTCCACTCCCTCCACGAGGCGGTGCCAGTCGGTCAGCACCGCATTTGCCTCCTGCAGCTTGCGCTCGCTCCAGTCGATGGGCTGGCGGTAGTGCGTCGACAGCAGCGCGAAGCGCACGACTTCGCCCGGATGGCCGCGCAGCGCTTCGTCGATGGTGACGAAATTGCCCAGCGACTTGGCCATTTTTTCCCCTTCCACCTTGAGATGTCCGTTGTGCAGCCAGTAGCGGGCAAACTCCGCGTCGGGATAGGCGCCCAGCGACTGGGCGCACTCGTTTTCGTGGTGCGGAAACAGCAGGTCAATGCCGCCCGCGTGGATGTCGAATGTTTCGCCGAGGATGTCGCGGGACATGGCCGAGCATTCAATGTGCCATCCTGGCCGCCCCCTGCCCCAGGGACTCTCCCATCCCGGCTGGTCCTCCGCCGATGGCTTCCAAAGCACAAAGTCCGCTGGGTCGCGCTTGTAAGGCGCCACCTCGACGCGGGCGCCGGCGATCTGGTCTTCCCGCGGGCGGCGCGACAGCGTGCCATAAGAGTTGTAGTCCCCGGTTGAAAACAGCACGTGCCCCTCGGCCTGATAGGCCATTCCCTGCCCGACGAGCCGATCCACCAGGGCGACCATCTGCTCGATGTACTCCGTGGCGCGAGGCTCGTGCGTGGGATCCAGCGCGCCCAGCCGGGCGACGTCCTCGTGAAACCAGCGGGTGGTCTCGGCGGTGATTTCCGCCGGGCTGCGTCCGCTGTCGCTGGCCGCCGTCAGGATCTTGTCGTCGATGTCGGTGATGTTGCGGGCGTAGACCACGGCACCTTCGCCGTAGAGATGGCGCAGCACCCGAAACAGCAGGTCGAACACCACTACCGGACGGGCGTTGCCGATGTGGGCCCGGGCGTACACCGTCGGGCCGCACACGTACATGGTGACCCGCGACGGGTCGGCGGGACGGAAGACGCGCCGCTTCTGCTGGCCGCTGTCATGGAGCACGAGATCGGGCATGGACTCTCCTGAAGCAGGGAATCCGCAGTTCGTCTGGCAGAAAGATGCCGCGCGCAGCGGACCCCGGCAGGGTCAGCTGCGACAGATAATTCGGCGAATGGAGGTCCGCGCGGTCATGCGCCCATTATAGCGGAGGGAGTTGGCGGACGTCAAGCCGTCCCGCCGCCATCTTCCTTCGGCTGGCTTTCCTCCTCCGCCGCAACCGTTTCCCGGTAGCGGCTGGTCACCGGATAGCGCCGCTCCAGCCAGAAGGCCCGGCGCGTGATCTTGGGCCCCGGCGCCGCCTGGAAGCGCTTGAACTCAGACCTCCGCACCATTTCCGCCACCCGCCGCGCGGTTTCCCGGTTGTGGCCCTCCTCAACGATTTCGTCCAGCGACAGGTCCCGCTCCAGCATCATCTCCAGCATGGCGTCAAGCTCCTCGTAGGGCGGCAGGCTGTCGTCGTCGCGCTGGCCGTGGCGCAGCTCGGCCGTCGGCGGGCGCTCGATCACGCTGACGGGCACTGCCTCGCCGCCGGGGCCCAGCATCCACTCCGCGTGGTGGCCGTTGCGCCAGCGTGCCAGCCGGTAGGCGCGGGTCTTGTAGACGTCCTTGAGCGGGGCGAAACCGCCGCACATGTCGCCGTAAAGTGTGGAGTAACCCACGGACACTTCCGACTTGTTGCCGGTGGCCAGCAGCAGCGCGCCGGTAGTGTTGGCCATGGCCATCAGCATCAGTCCGCGCAGGCGAGCCTGGACGTTCTCCTGGGCCACCTCCGACAGTCCTCCCTCCAGCGCGCCGCCGACGGATTCCACCACCGCGCCGACCCCCTCCTCGATGCCAACTTCGTCCAGATGGCAGCCAAGCCGGGCGGCGCAGGCGCGGGCGCAGTCGACGCTTTCGTCGCTGGTGTAGCGCGAGGGCAGCAGCGCCGCCCGCACCTGCCCGGGCCCCAGCGCGTCGACGGCGATGGCCGCCACCAGCGCCGAGTCGATGCCCCCCGACAGGCCCAGCAGCGCCGAGGAGAAGCCGTTTTTGCCGGCGAAGTCGCGCACCGCCAGCACCAGCGCCCGGTAGTCCATCTCGTCGCCGTCGGGCACGCTGGCAAGCTCCCCGCGCTCGCAGCGCCATCCGTCGCCATGCTCGCGCCAGTCGGTGACCGCCAGCGCCTCCTCGAAAAACGGCGCCTGCACCGCCAGAGCGCCGCCGCGGTTGACGGCGAACGATCCCCCATCGAACACATGGTCGTCCTGACCGCCCACCAGATTGACGTAGGCCAGCGGCAGGCGGGTCTCGACGGCCCGCCGCAGCATCACCTGCATCCGCTCGTCGTACTTGCCGGTCTCGTAGGGCGACCCGTTGGCGCACAGCAGCAGGTCGGCGCCGCTCTCGGCCAGTGTCTCGGCCACGTCGCCGTGCCAGAAGTCCTCGCAGATGGCCGCGCCAACCCGCGCGCCGCGCACCGCCAGCGGTCCAGCCATGCCGCCCCGGGCGTAGACCCTGGGCTCGTCAAAGACGCCCTCGCCGGGCAGGTGATGCTTGCGCACCGTGGCGCGCACAGTCCCGCCGTCGAGCAGATAGAGCGCGTTGTAGACCCGCCCCTCCTGCGCGAGCGGCCCACCCGCAAGCACCGCCACGCCGCTTTCGGCGGCCGCCTCGGCGAGCTTCCGCATGGCGGCCATGGCGTCGCGCTGGAAGGCGGGCCGCAGCACAAGATCCTGCAGGGGGTAGCCCGACAGGTACATCTCCGGCAGGGCCAGCAGGTCCACCTGCGCATCGGCGGCCGCCTCGACGGCGCGCATGGCGATGGCGCGGTTGCCAGCGAGGTCGCCGACCGCTGGGTTGCACTGCCCCAGGGCAATGCGCAGGCTGCGCGGCATCGGCTTCTTGCCTCCAGCGGCGGGGGTGGACGAGTCATGCTATACTACCTTGCACGATTCCCATGCACCTGCTGACGATGCGCGCGCTTCTCCTTGCGGCCTGGCTGCTTCTTCCGGCCGCGATTCTGGCCGGGGCGGCGGACGCCCAGGAAACCTCCGCCGAGCAGGGCGCGGGGGTACGGGTGGATTATGCCGACGGCGGAGTCTACGAGGGCGACCTCAACGCCGAGGGCCAGCAGCACGGCAGAGGCCGCTACGAACGTCCTGACGGTTTCACCTACGAGGGCGAATGGCGCAGTGGCGCCGTGGAGGGACGGGGACGGGCCGTCTGGCCGGACGGGCGGGTGCACGAAGGCGAGTGGCGCGCTGGCAGACCCCACGGCCAGGGCACCAGGCGGGAGGCTGACGGCGGCTCCTACGTCGGCACATGGCGCGACGGCCAGCGGTGGGGAGAAGGCACCAGCGTCGACGCCGAGGGCAACCGCTACACGGGGTCGTTCGCCAGCAACCTGTTCCACGGCGGCGGGCGGATGGATTTTGCCGACGGCGGCTCCTACGAAGGCGACTGGGATCAGGGGCAGCCGAGCGGCCACGGCGTCCGCCTCTACCCCAACGGCTCGTCCTATTCCGGCTTTTTCCAGAAGGGCGACTATGAAGGCGGCGGGCGGCTGTCCTTTGCCGACGGACAGGTCTTCGTCGGCTCCTGGGTCAATGGCATGCCCAACGGCGAGGGCACGCTGACGCTTGCCAGCGGCGATGTGTACAGCGGCGCCTTCGACGGCGAATACCGCCTGCATGGCCAGGGCAGCTACGAGTCGGGCGACGGCAGTCTCGCCTACCGCGGTGCTTGGCGCGACGGCCTGCCCCATGGCCGCGGCATCTACACGTCAGGTGACGGCTGGACCTATGACGGGGACGTCGCGCACGGCGAACGTTCGGGCGAAGGTCGCTTCGAAAGTTCAGAGCTGTCCTACGTCGGCAGCTGGGCCAGAGGCAGCCGCAACGGCCAGGGACGGGCCGTGTTCGCCGACGGCAGCGTGTACGACGGAACCTGGATAAACGACCTGCGCAACGGCGAGGGGCGGGAAGAGTTTGCTGATGGAACCGTGTACCAGGGCGACTGGATCGCCGATGCGATGCACGGTGCGGGACGTCTGCAGTACCCAGACGGACGGGTATACGAGGGGGAAATGGAAGGGGGACTTCGCCACGGCTACGGCGTGCTGACTGATGGCGACTACCGTTACGAGGGCGGCTGGCGGGCCAACCTGCGACACGGCCAGGCGGCGGTGAGGTTTGGCGACGGGGCGACCTACGAGGGCGAGTACCGCGACGGTGCCATTCACGGCTCCGGCAGCTACATTGGTACGGATGGTTCCAGCTACAGCGGCGAGTGGCAGGAAGGCCGACGGTCGGGCCCCGGAGTCAACGTAGGCGCCGACGGCACCGTCTACACGGGAGACTTCGTCGACGATGTCTTCAATGGACAGGGCATAGCGGTTTACGCCAACGGCGACGGCTACGAGGGCGGCTGGGTCGGCGGCCGCCGCGACGGGATGGGCGTCTACACCTACCAGAACGGAGATGTCTACGAAGGCCGGTTTTTGCGGGGTACGTTCGACGGCGAGGGAACCATGACCTTCGCCGACGGCCGCCGCTTCGAGGGCCGCTGGGTCGACGGAAAGACGCTTGGCGCCGGCACGCTGACGCTGGTCGACGGATCTCGGTACACGGGATCGTTTGGCCCCGGCATGCTGCTCGCAGGCGACGGCATGTATAAGGGTGCCGATGGCGCCGAATACAGAGGCGAATTTCGGGAAGGCCAGTACTGGGGCACGGGAGACCTGACGTTTGCCGATGGCGGGCGCTATCGAGGTGAGTTCATCCAGGGCAGGCAGCACGGCCACGGGCGGTATGAAAGCGGCGACGGGTACATCTACGAAGGTGGCTGGGCCAATGGCCTCCAGGAGGGAGAAGGCAACGCGGAATACACGGATGAGTCCAAGTACCGAGGCGAGTTTGTCCGAGGCCAGCACGAGGGCATGGGACGCTTCGAATGGCCCGGCGTGTCGATTTACGAGGGAGAATGGAAAGACAACGCCATGCATGGCAAGGGAGTGCTGACATACCTAGAGTCGGGCACGGTATGCGAAGGTGAGTTTCGCGACGGCAAACCATGGGGCGTCAGCACCGTACGCTACGTCGATGGCTCGAGCGAAGAGCGCAGCTGTCTTGATGAGCAGCAGGAGACTCCCTGACTCCACCCCGCTTGCATTGTACGCTTAAAATGGCTACGCTTACCTGTATTCGGGCTCGCGCCGCCTGCCGGCGGCAGAGTGGCCTTTTTGTTGCGGCATGGGTCTGTGGCCATGGTTCGATTTCACTTTCCGCCGCGCACTGCGCGGCTTTGTCCCCTCGGCACCCTGCGCTTGACACGCCCCTGAGCGCTTCCCCGCAGTTGAGGGCGCGCGCTCAGGGGACCATCGAGCGCCCGCCAACAGACGACTGGGGAGCAGGAACATGACCAACGAAGCGGACAAGGAATCAGCCAGAGGCGACCGCGTTCTGGTCTTTGACACCACGCTGCGCGACGGCGAGCAGTCGCCGGGCGCATCCATGACCCTCGACGACAAGCTTCGCATCGCCCGTCACCTGCAGGACATGCGGGTGGATATTATCGAGGCTGGCTTTCCCATCGCCTCGCAGGGCGATTTCGAGGCGGTGCAGGCCATCGCCCGCGAGACCGACGGCCCGCAGGTGTGCGGCCTGGCACGGGCCCAGGACGCCGACATCGACCGCGCCTGGGAAGCGCTGCGGGAAGCGCGCAGGCCGCGGATCCACACCTTTCTAGCCACCTCGCCCATCCACATGCAGTACAAACTGTCCCTCTCGCCCGAGGAGGTGCTGGAGCGAATTAAGCGGTCGGTGAAGCGGGCCCGCAACCTGTGCGAGGACGTGCAGTGGTCGCCCGAGGACGGCACTCGCTCGGAGCGGGACTTCCTGTGCAGGGCTGTGGAGACAGCCATCCGCGCCGGGGCCGGCACCATCAACATTCCCGACACGGTCGGCTACACCGTGCCCGGCGAGAGCGCGGAGGTGATTCGCATGCTGCGCGAGCGGGTGCCGGACATCGACCATGTGGTGATCTCGACCCACTGCCACAACGACCTCGGCCTTGCCGTCGCCAACGCCCTGGCGGCGGTGGAGGCCGGCGCCCGGCAGGTGGAGTGCACGGTCAACGGCCTGGGCGAGCGCGCCGGCAACGCGGCAATGGAGGAAGTCGTCATGGCTCTGGCGGTGCGCGGCGACGCCCTGCCCTTCCACACCGGCGTCGACACCCGCCGCATCGCCGCCGCGTCGCGAATGGTCTCGGCCATCACCGGGTTTCCTGTGCAGTACAACAAGGCGATCGTCGGCAAGAATGCCTTCGCCCACGAGGCTGGCATCCACCAGGACGGCATGCTTAAGCATGCCGGCACCTACGAGATCATGCGGCCCGAGGACGTCGGCCTGTCGGAGTCGAGCCTGGCCTTCGGCAAGCACTCCGGACGCCACGCCTTGGCCGCCAAAATCAAGGAGCTGGGTTTCGAGATCGGCGACAACATGTTCGCCGAAGTCTTCTCCCGCTTCAAGGAGCTCGCCGACCGCAAGCGCGTGGTCTACGACGACGACATTGCCGCCCTTGTCGAAAACCTCAGCGCCTCGTCTGGCGCGGGGCGCGTCGCCCTCACTTCGCTGCGCGTGGTGTGCGGCACCGAGGAGCCCAAAACCGCGCGCATCGAGGCGCGGGTCGACGGCGAGGAGGCGACGGCGGAGGCCAGCGGCGACGGGCCAGTGGACGCGGCCTTCAACGCTGTCAAGAAAGTCTGCCCGCACAGCGCGCGGCTCGAATCCTACCAGGTGAGCGCTGTTACCCGCGGCACCGACGCCCAGGCCGAAGTCGCGGTGCGGCTGCGCGACGGAGACTTCATGGCAACCGGCCACTCGGCCGACACCGACACCGTAGTGTCCTCGGTGCGGGCCTACATCAACGCCCTCAACAATCTTGAGGCGCGCCGCCAGCGGGCGCTGAACAAGACGCCCTCAGGGTGAGCAAACTGCACTATAGTGCGCTGTCCGCCCCGGCCCGCACCGGCCGCCGGGCACTGCCGCTGCCGCGCAAGGCAGCCCCAGCTTGGATATGGAGCGATGATCGGCAACCCGTTTAACCTGTTTACATCCTACGTCGCCATCGACCTGGGCACGGCCAACACCGTGGTCAGCGTCAAGGACAAGGGCATCGTCCTCAACGAGCCGTCGGTGGTCTCCTACCGCGTCGAGGCCGGCCGCCGCACCGTGCTGGCGGTTGGCGAGGAGGCCAAGGCGATGCTGGGGCGCACCCCCGACAACATCCACACCGTGCGCCCGCTGCGCGACGGCGTGATCGCCGACTTCGACGTCGCCGAGGAGATGATCAAGCTGTTCCTGCGCAAGATCCGCAAGGGCAACATCCTCTTCAATCCGGTGGTGGTGGTCTGCGTGCCGTCGGGAGCGACGACGGTCGAGCAGCGCATCATCCGCGAGTCCGTCCTGCGCGCCGGCGCCAGCCGCGCCTACCTGCTGCCCGAGCCCATGGCCGCCGCCCTCGGCGCGGGCCTGCCGGTGTCGGAGGCCAACGGCTCCATGATCATCGACATCGGCGGCGGCACGACCGAGATCGCCGTCATCTCCCTGGGCGGCATCGTATACGCCAACTCCATCCGCACCGCCGGCGACCGCATGGACGAGGCGATCTCCAATTACGTGCGTCGCAATTTTGGGATGCTCATAGGCGAGTCGACCGCCGAGCGGGTGAAGAAGGAAATCGGCCGCGCCAAGTTCGAGACCAGCGAGGAGGCGCGCCATACCCGCGTGCGCGGGCGCGACACCACCACCGGCGGCCCCAAGGAAGTCGAGGTCTCCGATGCCCAGGTCGCCGAGGCGCTGTGGGACTGCATGCTGGGGATCATCGAGTCGGTGCAGCATGCGCTGGAGAACACCCCTCCCGAACTCAGCGCCGACATCATCGACAAGGGCATCGTCCTGACGGGCGGCGGAGCCATGCTGCGCGACCTCGACCAGCTGCTGCGTGACCGCCTCGGCATTATGGTGACCGTGGCCGAGGAGCCCCTCAACTGCGTGGCAAGAGGCACCGAAAGCACCCTGTCGGGGATCGAGCGGTACCAGTCGCTGTTCTGCGAGGTACAGTGACCGCGTGGTGGCTGTTCCAGGGAGCGCCTCATGATGCGGCCGAGACTGCGTAAACGCACCGCCTTGACTCTGGCCATTCTGGCGGGGCTGGGCATCGTCGTTGTCGGGCAGCAGTGGCCAACGCCCTTTGCAGATGCGGGTGCGGAGCTGGCCGACGCCGCCAGCCCGGCTGTTGGCGTGGCGGACGAGGCGCTTAGTGCGGTCGGCTACGTCTGGTCCGGCCTGCATGGCCTGCTGAACCGCCACCGCGAAATGGAGCGCCTGCGCCGCGAAAACGAGCGCCTCCGTGAGTGGCGCGCTGAAGCCCAGCGCCTGGAGTGGGAAAACGCCTCGCTGCGCGCGCTCAACGGGGTGCGTCCACAGCCTCCCCAGCGGTCGCTGACCGCCCAGGTAATTGGCGGAGCGAGCGGACCGTTTCAGCACTCGGTCCTCGCCGACGCCGGCAAGGAGGAGGGCGTGCGCGACGGAGCGCCGGTTGTCGACGGACACGGCCTGGTGGGGCGGGTGACGGGCGTCGCCAGCCACAGCGCACGGATTCTGCTGCTCACCGACGTCAACAGCCGGGTGCCTGTGGTGCTGCGCGAGAGCGGCGCGCGGGCAATTCTGGCGGGCGACGGCAGCGACCTGCCGGTGCTTGTACTGCTGTCCAGCCGCGCCGGCATCCAGACTGGCGAGTGGGTCGTCACGTCCGGCCAAGGCGGGTTGTACGCCAACGGCCTGGCGGTGGGCCGCGTGGAAAAAATCACCCCCGACGAAGTGCGCGTGGCGCCCTTCGCCCGCCTGGGGGCGCTGGGCTTCGTGCGCTTTCTAGAGCCCCGTGGCGAGCCGTACTTCGCCTCCCCTCCATCCATCATCGCGCCAGCATCGGCCTGTTCCTGCGAGTCCTCGTCAAGTTCGCCGCCGCAGGATGCACCCGAGCTAAGACCCTCCAGCGAGCCCCAGTCTGCCGTTGCTCCCCGAACGGACAGCGGAGACCATGATTAGAGACCGCCTCTGGCCGGCCGCATGGCTGACAGTCGGCACCGTTTTGCTGACCACGCTGTCATTGTCGCTGGGCGCCCGCTGGACCTGTCCGGACCTGTCGCCCCTTCTGCTTTGCTACGCAGCCCTGCGCTGGCCGCGTGCCATCCCGATGGCGTTGCCGCTGGCTCTGGGACTTTTCGCCGACCTGCTCTACGGACGCGTACCGGGTGGCGGCGCACTTGCCATGCTGCTCGTCGCGGAGGGTACCCGGACAGTCCGCGGGTTCGCTGGCACGCGCCTTCGGTGGCGAATCGAAATGGCGGTGGCGGCGGCCGCCTTCTCGGGCCATACTCTGGTTCTGACTGCCGTTGGCGGCGTTGCACTGATGGAGATTCCGTCATTTGAAGACACGCTGATGCAGGCGCTGGGCGCGAGCCTCGCCTATCCCCTTCTCTGGGCACTGCTTCACTTCGGCCTGCACCTCAGGCCGGTCGAGTTGCGCGGAGTCGATTCATGAGAAACCCGTTTCTGTTTTCGCCCTCCGAAGGGCCGCCGGATCTCAACTTGAGGATGAGCCGCAGGTTCTTTCTGGCGCTGGGGCTGAAGCTCGGAGTCGGCGTGCTTTTGGCGACTCGCATGCACAAACTGCAGGTGGTCGACTCGAGCGACTTGCGGCGCATCGCCGAGGAGAACCGCGTCAACCTCCAGTCCATCACCCCACGCCGAGGACGGATCATCGACCGCAACGGGGAGGCGCTGGCCACCGCTGTGCACCGCCACGGCGTACTGCTGTCGCGCTCGCGCAGTCCAGACCCCGAGGCTAGCCTGATTCGGGTGGCGGCTCTGGCGCAGATTCCGGACGACCGGCTGCAGACAATTCGCGAAGCCCTTCAGAAGGACAGCGGGGACGCGCCGCTGCCGTTGCTGGAAGATGCTGACTGGAACATCATCGCAGGGATCGCGGCCAACGCGCCGGCCTTGCCTGGCATCGAGATTGAGCGCAGCTGGACGCGGCGCTATCCCAGCGGCACGGCATTCGCCCATGTCGTGGGGTATGTGGGCATCCCCTCCGAGCAGGACATCGCCCGCTCTCCGACGCTGCGCCCCCTTCGAACGATTCCCGACCTGCACATCGGCAAGCGCGGCGTGGAGCGAGTGTACGATGACGCGCTGCGAGGCCGGCCAGGCACCGCGCGCTTCGAGGTGGACTCCGGCGGCAACCGCCTGCGCGAGCTGCGGCGCGACCCGCCCACCAGCGGGCGCGACCTGGTACTGACTCTGGATGGCAACCTGCAGCGTTTCGCTTACAGCCGCCTTGCGGAGCAGGTCGGAGCGGCGGTAGTCATGGACATCCACAGCGGCAACCTGATGTGCATGGTGTCGACGCCTGGCTTCGACCCCAACCAGTTCATCTCCGGCATCTCGCCCCAAAGCTGGGAACGGCTCCGCGAACACCCCCGCAAGCCGCTCGTCCACCGCGCCCTCAACGGCGAATACGCGCCCGGCTCCACCTTCAAGCTTGCGGTGGCGCTGGCGGCACTGGAGGCCGGCGTGCGCGGGCCGGGCGACCGCACGCCATGCATCGGCCACACCGATCTGGGCCAGCTTCGCTTCCATTGCTGGAAACGGGGCGGACACGGCGTCGTCAACATGCATGAGGCGATCAAGCAATCATGCGACATCTACTTCTACCGCGCTGCCAGCGACCTCGGCATCGACCGCATCGAGCCCTTCGGCCGGCGGCTGGGACTGGGCGAGCGGTATGACGAATTGGGTCTTGCCATCTCCCGCGCCGGAAAGGTGCCAACGCGCGCCTGGAAGCGCTCGCATATCGGCCAGGCCTGGACGCAGGGCGATACCTACAACGCCGGAATCGGCCAGGGGTTCGTGCTGGCAACGCCGCTGCAGCTGGCGGTGATGGCGGCGCGAATCGCCAACGGCCGCTGGCAGGTGCGCCCGCGGCTGACCTTCGACGACCGCGAGCAGGAGCCTCTCGATATCGACGCCGACAGTCTGGCTGTCGTACGCAGCGCCATGATCGCGGCATGCAACGAGCCCGGTGGCACGGCCTATGAC
>CAZPIN010000213.1:0-15159 GCA_964586735.1 uncultured Rhodobacterales bacterium
CGAAAACAGGCTGCCAACCGCCGACCGCACGAGGGGCGGCGCCCGCCAGTCGGAGAGAACCAGCGCGGTCAGGTCAAGCCAGCCAACGCCAGGCGCCAGTCCGTCGAGCAGACGTTTCATGGCCTGCTCCACCGGCACCAGAGGCGGGCGTTCAAGATGCAGTGGCTCGTAGCTGTCGCGCGCCCGCACCTTGCCATAGGCGTCGAGCAGCTCCGGGAGACTCGCCTGCCAGATACTGCTCAGCCGCATTCGCGGTACCTGCGGGCTGCCCTGGCAACGTACCTGGCGGCCAAGCCGCGGCCGCCGCATCAGCTCCGTACCCTTCTCGCGCATGGCGGCCAGCATCTCCAAGCGCGCCGCCAGGCGGGCGGCCATCTCCTCGGCACCGGGTTCTTCCTCTTCCTCCCGCGGCAGCAGCAGCGCGGACTTGAGGTAGGCCAGCCACACCGCCATGAGCAGGTACTCAGTCGCCGGCAGAAGTAGAAGCCGCTGCATTCTCTGGATATAGGACAGGTACTGTTCGGCCAGCGCCAGCACCGAGATCTCCCGCAGGTCGACGCGCTGGCGGCGAGCCAGCTCCAACAGCAGGTCGAGCGGCCCCTCATAACCTTCAATTTCGAGGCGCAGCTCCTCATGCCCGTCGTCCTCGGACAGCACGGACGTCTCCTCGGCAAATTCCCCCTGGGCATCGCCGGGCGCCTCGGCCGCCTCTAGCTCCAGCACCTCAGGCATTCCCCGCCTCCTTTGCAGCGTCCCTTCTTGCCTCGGCAGCGGACATGCGCCGCAGAGCCTCTGGGGATGTGGCGCCGACACCGGCCATAACGTCCTCCATCGAGGCCATCTCGCCGTCGCAATGCAACACCACGTCGCAGCCAGCGTCCAAAGTCTGGGCTGCGCGTTCGCGCAGGGGGCCCCGCAGGGCTCCCATGCCGATGTCGTCGCCAAGTAAGAGTCCGTCAAAGTCAAAGCTGCCGCGCATGACGTCCTCGACCACCCGCCGCGACAGCGTGGCGGGGCAACCGGGGTCCAGGGCGGTGTAGGCAATGTGCGCGGTCATAGCGATGGGCATGTCGGCCAGGTCGCGAAACGGCGCGAAGTCATGGGCCTCAAGGTCATCAAGCGCGGCATCCACCACCGGCATATCCTTATGGCTGTCTACCGTAGCCCGGCCATGTCCCGGCATATGCTTGAGCACCGGCAGCACACCCTCCGCCAGCATCGCCTCGCATACCGCCCTGCCTCTCCCGGCCGCCATGACGGGGTCGTCGCTCAAAGCGCGCTCGCCAATCACCGGACTGGTGCCGGGCGCGGGCAGGTCAAGCACCGGCACACAGTTGGCGTCGACTCCCACGTCGAGGAGCTCTCTGGAAACTTCCCTGAAACGTCGCTCAAGCGCGGCACAGCGCTCGTCTTCGCCTCCCTCCACCCGTTCCAGAAACGGCCCGACCGCAGGCCATTCTTTCCAGTGCGGAGGGCGCAGGCGCGCCACGCTTCCACCTTCCTGGTCGATGAACACCGGCGCCTGGCGGCCAACGCAATCGCGCAGCTCCCCGGCCAGCCGCCGAACCCCTTCGGGGTCAGTGACGTTGCGCGCGAACAGAATGAACCCCCAAGGGTCCGCCTCCTGAAAGAACCTGCGCTCGGCGTCTTCCAGCGACCCACCGCCGCAGCCAAATACCACCGGAGCGGGCACGCTATTGACTCCGCAGACTGGGACGCGGCGCTGGAATGGGTATTCCGCCCTCGACCACCGGCGCCACAGCCGCCTGCGAAACCACCGTCGCTCCGTCGTCCCCGGAAGCGGCGTCCGATTTTCGGGGCGGCGGTGCGGCGACTGTACGCGGCTGCGAGGATGCCCGGGGAGATGCGTTGCTCGTTGACGGCTTGCCCGGCGTTTCGATCAGGGAATACACCTCCAAGCCCACATAGGGCACCGCCTCCCCGCCGGGGTCCTTCGGAGCCATGCGGAACGGCCCGTCCGGAGCGGCGATCTGCGGCATGCCGTCCGTGCCCGCCACAGAGCGCGACCAGTTCCAGGCCACCATCAGCAGCACGGCCGACAGCAGCATGCAAGCTGCCGTCCTTAGCGCTCCAAAAGTAGCGCTGGACTTTGTTTTCGGGGCTGCTTTCCCCATGCTCGGCGCCTCGCTCGTGCCGGATTGACGCTGTTGGTTCAGCGCATCTCTTCCCGCGGCTGTATGCCCAGAATATCCAGTCCGCTGGCGATGACAAGCGCCGACGCCCGCACCAGGGCGAGCCGGGCGAGATTGCCTTCGGGATCGTCCGCCTGCAGAAAGCGCAGCATGGCGTCGCCCTTGCCCGCGGTCCACAGGCCGTGGAAGTCGGCGGCGACCTCCTGGAGGAAAAACGAAATGCGGTGTGGCTCATGGGCAAGGGCCGCAGCAGCGGCAGTGCTGGGCCAGGCGGCCAGCCTGCGTATCAGCCTCCGCTCCGCCTCGTGGCCGAGGTGTGAAAAGTCGGCGGCGGCCAACGCCGAATCCGACAGCTCCAGTCCATAGTCGCCCTCCTCCGCCATTCGCATCACCGAGCATGCCCTAGCGTGCGCGTAGTGCACATAGAACACGGGGTTGTCGCGGGACTGCTCCTGGGCGCGGGCGACGTCAAGGTCGAGGGCGGCGTCGTTTTTGCGGGTCAACAAGATGAAGCGCGCCACGTCGCCGCCCACCTCGTCGATAAAGTCGCGCAGGAGCACGATGTCGCCCTTGCGCTTGGACATGGAGAAAGGCTCGCCGTCGCGCAGCAGCCGCACCATGCGGCACAGCTTGACGTCGAACTCGACGCCCTCCCCGCCCATTGCCGCCACCGCCGCCTTCATGCGCCGCACGTAGCCGCCATGGTCCTCGCCCCAGACGTCGATCAGCAGCCGGTAGCCCCTGGCCAGCTTGTCGGCGTGATAGGCCATGTCGGGCGCGAAGTAGCTCCAGGTGCCGTCAGCCTTCTGCAGGGGACGGTCCGAGTCGTCGCCGAATTTGCTGGAGCGGAACAGCATCTGCTCGCGATGCACCCAGTCGTCGGCGACTGCCCCCTTGGGTGGCTCCAGCGTCCCTTGGTAGACCAGGTCCCGGCTGGCAAGCTCCTCCACCAGTCTCTCGATCCGCCCCGACTCCTGCAGCTCCCGCTCGGAGGCGTATCTGTCCATCCGCACGCCCAGCGCTGTCAGGTCGTCTCGTATCTCCTCCATCATCGCCGCCACCGAAAACGTCCGCACGTCCTCCAGCCAGCCGCTTTCGGGCTGGTCGCGCAGGGCGTCGCCGTGGCGCTTGGCCAATGCCTCGCCCACCTTCTTCAGGTAGCTCCCCGGATAGGCACCCTCCGGCAGCTCGATGGCCTCGCCCAGCGCCTCGCGGTAGCGCAGATGGGCGGAGCGGGCGAGCGTGTCCACCTGCGCGCCGGCGTCGTTGATGTAGTACTCGCGAGTGACGTCCCAGCCGCAGAACTCCAGCAGCGACGCCAGGGCGTCGCCGTACACCGCGCCGCGCGCATGGCCCACATGCAGCGGGCCGGTGGGATTGGCCGAGACGTACTCCACCAGCGCCGTCTCGCCGCCGCCAAGGCTGCTTCGACCGTAGTCGGTGCCCAAGCGCAGGGCGGCGCACAGCGCTTCGTGCCAGATGTCCGGCTTGAGGCGGAGATTGACAAATCCGCCGCGGGCGGTTTCCGCCTCAAGCACCTCGGGCAGCGCCGCCAGCGCCTCGGCCAGCATCTGCGCCAGCTCCGCCGCCGGCCGGCCGGCCGGCTTGGCCAGCACCATGGCGGCGTTGGTGGCCAGCTCGCCGTGTCCCTCGTCGCGCGGCGGCATCACCGTCACCCGCGAGACGTCGAGTCCCGCCGGCAGCTGGCCGGCGGCCGCCATGCCATCCAGCGCGGACAGCGCCTGCCCGCGAAGCTGTGCAAACAGATCCATTGCTGCTCCGCCCGGTTTGTCGTCTGGCTTCCGGCACTGGGTTGCGCCGTTTCAGCGGCATTCTAGTATCGGGCGAGAAAGCCGGGAGATCCCGCCATGTCCAGCATACAGGTCACCGACGCGGCCTTCGACCGCCTGCAGGCGATCGCCGACGACGAGGGCGAGCCAAAGAAGCTGCGCGTTGCCGTGCTCGGCGGCGGCTGCTCGGGCTTTCAGTACCAGTTCAGCCTGGAGACCGGGCTTGGCGAGGACGACCTCGTGCTCGAGCGAGGCGACCTGCAGGTACTTGTGGACTCGGTGTCGCTTCCGTTTCTCGAAGGATCGGTCATCGACTACACCAGCGAGATCATCGGCGCCCGCTTCATCGTCAACAATCCCAACGCCTCGTCCACCTGCGGCTGCGGCACCAGCTTCTCGTTCTAGCCGGTGGACGGCCGCATCCGCATCGCCGCCTGGAATCTCGCCAGCCTGCGCGCCCGGCTGCCGCTGCTGCTGGAGTGGCTCAAAGAAACCGAACCGGACATCGTCCTGCTTCAGGAGACCAAGGCCCAGGACGAGAAGTTTCCCCGAGAGACATTCGAGGACGCCGGATACAACTGCGCCGCGCACGGTCAGAAAACCTACAACGGCGTCGCGATCCTCTCCAAGACGCCCCTTGAGGACGTGGAGGCGAGGCTGCCAGGCGACGAGTCCGACGATCAGGCGCGCTGGCTGGAGGCGGCAACCGCCATGGGCGACTCGATGGTGCGGATTGGGTGCCTCTACGCCCCCAACGGCAACCCCGCGCCAGGACCCAAATACGACTACAAACTGGCATGGCTGGAGCGCCTGCGCCGACGCGCCGGGGACATCCTCGCCAGCGAGGAGCTGGCGGTGCTTGGCGGCGACTACAACGTCATCCTGTCGGCCGAGGACGCGCGGAATCCCGAGAACTGGACGGAGGACGCCCTCTACAGGCCCGAGTCACGGGCCGCGCTGCGGCGAATCCTGCACGAGGGATGGAGCGACGCGGTGCGGCTGATGAACGACGGGCCGGGGCCCTACAGCTTCTGGGACTTCCAGGGCGGCGCCTGGAGCCGCGACGATGGCATCCGCATCGACCACCTTATGCTGTCGCCGCAGGCGGCCGACCGTCTGGTCTCGGCTGGAATCGAGCGCGACATGCGGGGGCGGCCCAAGCCCTCGGACCACGTCCCCGTATGGTGCGAGCTAAGCTGCTGAGCCGCGACGCGCGGCTGCGGGCGGAATTCGCCACTCTCTACGTCGCGCTTCCGGTGGCGTTCGCATGGTATGCGCCGCCCGACGCCATCTGGGCATCCATGGCTGCCATGCTTGTCCTAGCGGCGGCGCTGCTTGCATGCACGCCCGGTTTTCGATGGCGCGTCCTATGGCAGGGGCGCGGCGACATGCTGAAGCCGACGCTGGCGTTTTCGCTTCTGCTGGCGCCGGTGGCGGTCCTGCTGCCGCTGCTGCTGCGGCCCGAGGCGATGTTCTGGCTGCCCCGCCACCAGCCCGAGCTGTGGCTGGCGATTCTGCTCCTCTACCCGCTGATTTCGGCGTTTCCCCAAGAACTCGCCTATCGTGCGCTGTTCTTCGAGCGTTACGGCAGCCTGTTTCCCGGCCGCGCTGTGGCGCTGCTGGCCAACGGTTTCGTCTTCGGGCTGGCGCATCTGTTTCTGTGGAACCTGCCCGCGGTCCTGCTCAGCGCGGCGGGCGGCGTGGCGTTCGCATGGGCCTACCGGGAGCGCGGCTCGTTTCCGCTGGCCTGGCTGCTGCACGCGGTGGCGGGCGGCGCGCTGTTCACCACCGGCGCGGGGGCGTTTCTCTATCACGGAGCGGTGGGGTGACTCGCGAGGAGGCAGTTCGAGAATCCGGCGAAACAGGGAACCACCCCCAGCCGCCGAAACCCTAGACCCGAAGGCACTACGCAGGGTACGTCGAGGGAAGCTGTTGGGAGGCCGTCCGGCGAGTCGGCCACGAACGGGCCGAAGACGCTGTCTGGCCCTAAGGCCGTCACAAGGGAATACCGATGCGCACTGCTCGGGGACGGGGATTCCAGCGCAGAGCCCGGTGGAGGGCAGCGGGGACTGGCTCTCGAAGGCCCGCCTGCCGCTATGCCTCAGCCATCTCTGCCTTGCCGCAGACGGTTGCCCATCGCCACTCCGAAAGTCTGCTGAGAGCAAACTGCGAGAGGGTGTGGTAGGGTGTGCGTCGCGGGAAGCCTTCTTGCAACTGCCTGCCGCGGCCAGCGCCGGGCCGTACCCTCCGACATTGAAGGGCGGCGCAGGCAGCCGCGACGGAGCTTGGACCGCCATGATTGCAGATACATCGAAGGAACTACATCGGCTCGAGTTTGAGCGCTTGACCGAGAGGGCGAAGCAACTGTTGAAGATGTGCAGGGAGGTGCACCATGCCATCTTCGGCACGCTGCTGTCTCAGCCGGAGCATATGCTCTCGTTCTTCCTTGAGCACGCCCCGAAGGAATACGTCGCACTGATCGACGGCTCGCTTCCGGTGATTCGCTCGAACATATTTTTCGACTATACGCTGGGCAAACTCGTGTGCGACGTACGAGCGGATTTCACCTGTACGACGCATCCGGAGGGACCGGAGAAGATCGAGGTCATAGCCGAGATCAAGCCGGACAGCGACGCGAGAGCTCCGCTGCAGGTGACGACGTACGCCGTAAGCTCGTGGAACGAACACGCGCGTCATGGCGTAGAGGCAATGCGCAGGCTGCACCCGATTTTGTGCATCATCCTGAACGTCAGCCTCAAACCCTGGAAAGGAGCTGTCGGGCTGCATGAGGCCATCTACGGAAACCACCGGCTTGGCGCATGGAAGTGGCTTATGCCCAAGCTGCTTCTCGATTTGTTCACGAAAGATCCCGAAGAACTCATTGGAAGAGACCGGGTGGTGTCGGCATTCCTTTTCGGCGCCTGCTTTGCCGTGCGGAGGCTCGGCACCGTTGATGAGTGCCTCGAACGGTCGCTGAGGATACTGGGGGCTGGTACTTTCTGGCGAGGCATACTTGCCATGTTCATCTGTATGCTGTATGATATCAAGGACACGAAGGAGCTGGCCGCAAAGGTAGAAGAGGCTGGCTCCAGCGAAGGAGTTGAGTTCATGAACGATGTCATCGAGGCCTTCGTGGAGGAAGCCCGTCCGGGCATTCTGGCCGAAGGCAAGGCCCTAGGCAAGGCCGAAGGCAAGGCCCTAGGCAAGGCCGAAGGCAAGGCCGAAGGCAAGGCCGAGACCCTCCTGAGGCTGGCGGAGAGAAAGTTTCTGGAAGTGCCAGAGGACCGAGAGGCGCAGGTACAGGCCGCTTCGATCCAGCAGCTTGACATCTGGCTGGACCGGATACTCACCGCTGCCAGCCTAGATGCGGTGTTCGACGGGGACGTCGAAGGACCTGCCGTCAACGGAGCCCCCGCCAAGCCGCCAAGCCAGTAGCAGTCGGCGCAGCAGCCAGACCACGCTGGGAGTACCATTTGATGCTTGCTGACACGAGGCGGTCGTGGCGGAAGCACCCCGATGGGGGGCATAACGGAACACGCAAGCGGCAGTGATAGAGGCGGCTTGCCATAGGGACGGAGCTGAGTTCATGAAAGATTTCATCGATGCCATTGTGGAAGAGGCCCGCCCGCGAAATCTGGCCGAAGCCAAGGCCAAGGTCGAAGGCGAAGCCATAGGCAAGGCCGAGACCCTCCTGAGGCTGGCGGAGAGCAAGTTTCTCGAGGTGCCAAAGGACCGAGAGGCGCAGGTAAAGGCCGCTTCGATCCAGCAACTTAACATCTGGCTAGACCGGATACTCACCGCTGTCAGCCTAGATGCGGTGTTCGACGAGGATGACGAAGGACCTGCCGACAACGGAGCTCCCGCCAAGTCAGTAGCAGTCGGCGACGTAGCCCAACCACGCCGGAAGAGCCATCTGATGCCTACTGACATGGAGCGGCCTCGGCTGCAGCACCCCGATGAGGTTAGCGCCAGTGATGGATCTGGCCTCGTGAAGAAATTCATTGATGCCCTTGTGGAGGAAGCCCGCCCGCCAATTCTGACCGAAGCCGAGGCCATGAGCGCGGCCAAAGTCAAGGCCGAATTCTTTCTGCGACTGGCGCGGATCAAGTTTCAGAAGGTGCCAAATGACCGAGAGGTGCAGGTACAAGCCGCCTCGCTCCAGCAGCTTGATATCTGGCTGATCCGGATGCTCACGGTTACCAGCCTCGATGCGGTGTTCGACGGCAAAGACGACGATGCCGCCGCCGCTAACGAAAGGTCTTATATACATGGGTTGGCAGCCATACGTAACGCCTTGTGAAACAATACTGTTCGGCCTAACCCAGTAACACAAGAGCGTTGGCTTGAATAGAGATGTCAACCCATGTATATAAACCCCTTAACGGGAAGCACCCACGTAGGTGGCTGCCTCTAGGGTGCTTCACAGCGAGTCTCGCCAGCACTAACAACAGGGCTGAAGGAATATGTTGGCTGAACCCCATCCGAAGGCCAATTCAGTCCACTTTGGGTGCTGTGATACCCCGGATTTTATGCACGATGGCACAGTAATTGCATTCAGATGAGGAACGCAGTACAATCGGCTGTCTTCTTGCTGCATTTGTGACTGCTGACAAACCCCACATTGGCGAAACGAGAAAGAACATGCCTAAGTCGCAGCGCAATCAGTTGAATAAACGAGTAAGCACCAGCAAGGGAGCCGCTGCTGGCGCGAAAGAAAGGGCGGACGTCAAGTCTTCCGCTCAAGGTAGCACATCGCGCAAGGGGGCTATTGAGGGGCCTGGCTTCCGCTTCTTCTGCGGTTCATCTATGCAGATGCCGCAGTGTAAAGACGCCTCGGTTGCGCTCACCGTTACTTCACCCCCCTACTGGAACGCCATTGACTATGACATTCACTCCCGCCATGGTGACTCGGCTTGGCACCGGGAGCGAAAGTACAACGCTTTTGGAGACACCTTTGAAGATTTTCTCTCCAACATCTCCAAGGTGTTCAGGGAGGTACTGCGCGTCACGCTGCCAGGGGGATTTTGCGCCATTGTCGTCGGTACAATCCTGAACAAGGGCAAGCACTATCCAGCGCCTATGCTCATTACCGAGCGACTGCTTGGTGTCGGTTGGGAATTCCACCAGGACATCGTGTGGAACAAGGTGACCGGCGGCGTAAAACGCGCAGGCACATTTATTCAGAAGCCCCGTTCCGGGTACTACTATCCAAACATCATGACCGAGTACATCCTGGTGTTTCGCAAGCCTGGCGATCCGCGGCGCGGCACAAAGACGGCGCTGGACATAGACGACTTGTTCACTCGCGACATCGCCAACAATGTCTGGCACATCGCTCCGGTACCGCCAAAATCCATTGACCATCCCTGCCCGTTTCCGGAGGAGCTGGCGCGCCGTTTGATCCTTCTCCATTCTGATGAAAGCGACACGGTGCTTGATCCATTCTTGGGAAGCGGCCAGACTGCATTGGCGGCGGTAAAGCATGGTCGTGAGTGCATAGGCTACGACATCGAAAAAGGATACCTTGACCTCGCCCGCAAGCGAATACTGAACCCTCCTCCGCTTCGTCGATATAACCTAATTGCAAGATTCGACAAGGTAGCGGCCCAATGACCCGGGAAACACCTCCTATAGCTCTGCGCGTTCCACCCAAAAGATAGAACGGTTTGCGTTCAATTGCGAATCTTCAATACTGCCATAAAGTGCCATAGCAGAGGGACATTGGCCAAGTTACCACGACAATGCGCGGTGGCATGCGGGAGCGGAAAATCCCCTTCCCTGCACTTTCATGGTGTACCAGTTCTACTGGCTGGACGGGGCTAATCTCAGCCATTGTTGACTTGGACTGCTGCCCTCTACTACAGCGGCTTCAGGCAAAGCTTCGGCTCGTCGAAAGTTGCCCCTAGAAGCCCAGCCGTCCCTCCAGCATGAACGAGTCACTCGGACGCATCGACTGCCCCTCCTCCCGCTCGCCGTAGACGTCGAGGCTCAGCCGCTCAAGCGGACCGGACAGCCCGCGCATCGCTGTCCCAATGCGCAGCCTCCGGCTGTAGTCACCGGACTCCGTCTCGCCGTACGGCGTTGCCAGCACCCTGTCCCTCATTATCTTAACACCGTATCCCAGACGAGCCTTCATCGTCGCGCCCGCATCCGAAGAACCGTAGCCGTCGAGGTTCTGCACCTTCCACATGGATTCCGCAGCACCCGTGCGGGGCGCATTCCAGGTCGGCTCGAGCGACAGGCTGGCGCCGCGTCCTTCGCTGTCAGGCGCATAGGCGATTCCCAGCCCCGCTCCCCACTCGCTGAAGCCTTCCTGCTGGTGCAGCAGAAGCGTGCTCATGCGCCCGTTCATCTCCAGGCCATTCGGCGACGCATAGCGAATCTCCGCCACCACGTCCGCTCCAGCGCCGGTATCGCCGTCGCCGCTGTCCATCCGCGCTCCCAGCTCCATGCGACTCGTCATTGCCGCGCCGCCATTCATCGCCCGGACCGTAGCGCTCTCCAGCGCCACCCGAATCCTCGAAGCCCCCGTCGAGAGCTCGCCAAAGCTGGATGTTCTGCCCGCTTCCGTCGCGGTCCTGAATACGTCTCCACGCAGCGCGACATCCATACTGCCCCTCCGCGTGGAGGCGCTCTTCGCGCCCGCAGCCAGCATCGTCATGTCGACATCCGCCTTCGATGCGCTGCCGCCGATGGCTGTCTCCAGACGGCCAGCCCCCATGCCAAAGCTTCCCCAGAAGCTCCTTCCCGACGGATCTGTCCAGTGTACATACGGAGCGAAGGTCGTGAGGGTGGTTTCGGCGGTGCCGGACACAACGTCCGTAAAGGATTCCGTGTATTCCGACTCGCCAGAGGAACGGCTGACCACAAGGCCATACATGAGACCGCCGCCGCCCGTAAGGTCGAAGCCAACCAGCGTACTCGACGACTCGCTTTCGATGAAGGTACCTTCCTCCAGCTTGCTTTCGCCTTCCGTCATAAACATCTCGCCCCAGATGGCGATCGGGCCAGTCCCAATCCAGTCGCCAGCGGACAGCGCAAAACTGCTCTGGCTGGCAAGGCGGTCTTGGTCCGGTACGCCTGCCCAGGCGCGGTAGTCGTCAGCGCCTCCGCCATATCCGCTGCCCAGTCCGTCGAACGGCCCGTCGGGCGCCGTCGCCTCGAGGCCGAGAAGGCTGGCGACCTCCCGCACTGCCTGGCCGGCGTCTCCGCTGGAAAGCGCATGGGTGTCAAGCGTCTTGCCGCCCAGCGTCGCATGCGGCGTCATGCCTCCAACGCGACGGGCGTCTGCGCGCCGCCAGATACCATCGACGATGCTGGTAGCAACAGTGCGTCCAACGCCCGCGACGGCATGAACCAGCGCAGCGGGAGACTCCGAAACTACCGTGCCTTCACCGGCAATGACCCAGGCACTGTCCACAACGACGCCGTCAACGTCCTCGGCCGGCACCACGGCGTGGTTTGCAGGCGGCCTGACCTGGACCTGCAGGGCGGTGCCGGAGGCCAATTGCGTTCTGAACTCGGCGTCGACCCGCATCGTGGGCGTGCCAGCCGCGAAGCGCACCGTACCGAAGCATGACCCAACCGTGCAGGACTCGGTGACGCGGGCGCCCGCCGACCGGCCAAGGCCGCTGCCGACACTGTTTCCGACACGCATTCTCCACTCGACGTCGATAGCGGAGGCGGGCGCGGGGCTGACGAAGATGTCAAAGCTGACGGTGGTCATGCCGTTTTCGGTGCTTGGGGTGGGAGTACTCGCCGTGATGGCGGTCTGGGCGGCGGGCTCGTTGATCGTGCCGGTGGCGGTACTGCCGCCAACCGTGACGGTCACCGTCTCGCCTCTGTCCCCCTCTGCGACAATGTCGCCTATCGCCGAAACGTTAATCGTCTGCGGCGCAGTGGAACCGGAACTGAATGAAAGCGACTTCCTGGCATGAGCCTCATAGTCATCGCCCTCTATGGCAGTACCGCCGAGTCTGTAGGTCACGGTCGCCGTCTGGTCAGGAGCGCGGTTTGGCGTTACCGAGAAGACGAGCCGGTTGGCGGTTGTTGGACTTGTACCGAATGCAGGCTCGTGCGCTGCAGGGGGCGAGACGCTGACGGTGAATGCAAGTGCAGGCTGCACCGCTGCGGTACGTTCACTGTTGCGAGTCTCCTGATGCCGGTCCTCGTCGCGGAACGACACCACTACCCGCAGAATCTTGCCTTCGTCCGCGGCGGCAACGGTGTAGGTGCTTGAGGTCGCGCCAGCAATGTCGGTCCAGTTGCTTTGCCCTGCGTCCGCGCTCTGCCACTGGTAGCTGAAGGTCACTCCAACCAGGCCGTTGGTGTCCATGATGCCCGTTGGGGAGGCTGTCAGGTCGCTGCCCACCGCCACCGCGCCGGAAATCGCCGGCTCTCCGGTGGCTGGTACGTTGCTGATGGGATTAACCGTATCTGCGCCAGCGGGATATGGGGAGCTGGTACGCGTTTCAGGGTTGCTCCCGTCGTCCATGAAGCTGTAAATCACCCGTACCTTCCTGAACCGGTCAGCGGTGACCAGCGTATAGGTGTCCGACGTCGCTCCCGATATGTCGACCCAGCTGGATGTGTCGTCCAGACGCTGCCACTGGTGGGTGTAAGTGGGCGAGGTCAGGCCGTCGGAATCGTCGATCGTGCCCGCTGCCGATGTCAGGGTTTGGCCAACTTGGGCCGTACCAGTAATCGCCGGCGCGCCGCCGCTGGGCATCGCTTCGACGTTTACCGTCGCCGTACTGACAGTGCCGACCGTGTAGGTATTCCCACTGTCGGCTTGGACCGTCAGCGTTACCGACTGGCTGGCGGCGCCCGCCGCGATTGCGCTGGTGGTGACCGACACCTCCGCCGTCGCCGAGTTAGCCTGGAAGGTCGCGGTGGCTGGAGCAGAAGCCCCGCCGGTAACGCGTATGGTTACTGTGAGCTCACTGGCCATACTGCCCGTACGGGAGAGCGTGAAAACGGCGTTCTCGCCGCCGACAACGCTGGCCGCTCCCGCGGCGACCGTGACTTCGGGGATAGTGGAGTCGGTGTTGGTTGGCGCGGTGACCATCACCGATGCCGTCACACCTGCCAAATTGCCGACCGTGTAACCATTCCCGCTATAGAGGGTGAAGGTCACCTCCCTGTCGGCGTCGCCGGCCGAGAGCGCTCTGGTCCGGAGTTCAATCCTGCGTTGCATTGTATTACTGGGGGCGCCTATTATCGCGCCGATTCCCTCGAGATTGCTGTTCACCCCGTCATCGTCATCGACCAAATCGTACACGAACGGCCCGCTGGTTGTGATGGTTCCCGTCCAGGTGAGGATGAACACCACATCGCTCATCCCGTCGCCTTCGACGCTGCTGCCCTCCGTGCTGACGGAAACGTTGGGAGTGCCGGTCGATTGCACCCACTCGCTTTCGGCACTGGCCCGCTCCTCGTCGCTGCCGCCGCCATCCCTAAAACTCACGACTGCCCGTACCATGTGGCCCAGGTCGGCCGATGCCACGGTGTAGGTGGTCCCGACCGCGTTCGAGATGTCCATCCATGCGCCGGATGCACCAATCTTCCGCTGCCACCGGTAGGTGAAGGCGGACGCCCCCGTGGGCAGCACGTCCAAGTCGGCAACGTCCCCGATCGACGCCGTTAAGGTCTGCCCGACCGCGTTCCGGCCAATGACATCTGGCCTGCCGGTGGCGGGTGTGTTAACAGCTGCCACGGCGGCGGAAGCGTCGCTGGTCGCCATTTCGTCATGCTGGGCGTCATCGGTGAAGCTCACCGAAACGCGAACTCGCTTGCCATGGTCGCCCGAAGTTAGGACATAGGTACGCGAGGCTGCGCCCGATATCTCCGTCCAGGTGCCAGGCGGATCTTCCAGTTCCCACACCCAGCTTAGGCCCTCGTCATCTGGACTTGCGGGCTCGCCGTCAGCGTCCATGATGTTCCCCAGATTCGCCGTCAGGGTCTCGCCGACCCGAACCAATCCGTCAATCTCCGGCATGCCCGTGCTGCTTCTGTTCGGCGGCCTGACCAGCACACTCGCCGAAGACTCGGCACCCACCGCGTACGTGGCGCTCTCCTGCACGGTCAGTGTCACGGGTCTCCCCGAATCGCCCGCATTCAACGCCGTCGTCGACGCCAGCGTGACCGTCACTTCCCCTGAGCCAGCGGCAAAATCCACCATGGTCGCGGGACTGGCATTTACCAGCCCGTCGGTGCCGGTATAGGCGACCGTCGCCTGCAGGGTACCGGTCGTCATGGTCCGCGAGAGGACGAACACCACGTTCTCCCCCCCGGTCACCCTGTCGCCTCCATCTGGTACCGCGACCGTGACCACGGAAGTGCCGGCGGCTTTGACGGCCAACGTCCCGCCGCTCGCCCGGATCTGTTCGTAGCCATCGGCGTCGGTGAACGTCGCCACCGCCCGCAGGTGCCTGCTCACATCACCAACAACAGGCGTGTAGGTGGACTGGTCCGCGTTTAATGTGATGTCCATCCAGTCGCCGTCGGCAGCGTCGCGGGTGCTCGCCCACTGCCACTGCCAGCTGTAGCCGTCATCGTTCTCCGGCAGCCCGTTGGCGTCGGCGATAGATCCGGGCCCAGCCGTCAAGGCCATACCGACCAAGGGCGTACCGGCGGGCGCAATCGCCGCCTCGCCGGTGGAGGCAACGTTCTCCCTGACCCCCTCCAGCTTGAAGCGCAGCCTGGGGTTTCTGGCGGTTATAGCAGTCCAGCTGCCCTCGGCCCCCCGCCGCAGGGACCCTACGCTCCAGCCGGGGAGGCTTTCGCTGGCAGTGGTGGAGTCGTCGCCCGACGTCTGCGAAATGGAGAGCCCCCGGTCGAAGGGAGCCCGGTTGTACGCCACCACAATGTGATAGGTGGTGTCCGATGCCAACCCGTCGGTGCCGTTGTAGGTGAACTCCTTCGCGCCAGTGCCTCCCAGGTTGGTAGGGTTGGTAAAAGTGATGTGCCTGCCATTGTTGGCGACTGTGCGGGGCTCGCCGGTGGCCGCGTCGTTATGCCAAATCGCGACGGTGAGGTTGCTGGACGAGACGTTGGCCGCAGTGCCGAAGGCGAACCACAAAGTGAGCGTGCGCGGGATAACGTCCGCGCCGAGGTCGCCGGTGGTGAACGCCTGGGCAGTGGTTCCGTTGAAAGCGTCGCCGGAGTTGGTCACCAAATTGTTGTTTGCGTTGCCAGTGTTCCGGTCTTCGTTGGAG
>CAZPIN010000214.1:0-2069 GCA_964586735.1 uncultured Rhodobacterales bacterium
CCGCCGTCTCCATCGAGATGCTGGAGAGGGTAGGGGTGTCGGAGGCGCCGCGGCGGTTCGGGCAGTACGCCTTCGAGCTGTCCGGCGGCATGCGGCAGCGGGCGATGATCGCCATGGCGCTGTCGACCCGGCCCAAGGTGCTGATCGCCGACGAGCCCACCACCGCCCTCGACGTCACCATCCAGGCCCAGGTGCTGGACCTGATGCGCGACCTGGTACGGGAGTTCGGCATGGCCATCCTGTTCATCACCCATGACCTTGGCGTCATCGCCCAGACAGCCGACGAAGTGGCGGTGATGTATCTGGGGCGGCTGGTCGAGCAGGGGCCGGTGCGGGAGGTCATCCACGATCCGCGCCATCCCTACACCAAGGGCCTGCTGAAGGCGCTGCCGGATCTCGAGCATCTTGACTCGCCGCTGGTACCGGTGGCGGGCGACATACCGTCGCCTCTGGAGCGTCCGCAGGGATGCGTGTTCCACACCCGCTGCCCGTCGGTGATCACCGGCCGCTGCGAGAAGGCGCTGCCCGAGCTGGAGACGGTCGCGCAGGGCCATCGCGCCGCCTGCTTCGCCCTGAACGAGGCTCCCTCATGACCCGGCCACTGATCAGCGCCCGCGGGCTGTCGGTGCACTACCCGCTTCGCGGTCCGCTGCTTGGGCCGAAGCCGGTGCTGCGGGCGGTGGAAAAGGTGGATCTCGACATCCCGCAGGGCGCCATCGTCGGGCTGGTGGGTGAATCGGGGTCGGGGAAGACCACGCTGGGGCGGGCCCTGCTGCGGGCGGCGCCCATCAGCGAAGGCGAGGTGACCTACGCAGACGGGGAGGTGGAGTACGACCTGCCCAGCTTGAAGGGAGCCACGCTAAAGGACTTTCACAGCCGGGCGCAGCTGATCTTCCAGGACCCCTACGCGGCGCTCAGCCCCCGCATGACGGTGCGCGACATCATTGCAGAACCACTGGAGGTGATGGGGCTGACCAAAACCCGCGCCGAGACCGACGAGCGGGTGCGGGAGGTGGCCTCCATGTGCCGCCTCAATCTCGAGCATCTGCGCCGGTTTCCGCACGCCTTCTCGGGAGGCCAGCGCCAGCGCATCTCCATCGCCCGGGCTCTGGTGTCGCATCCGAAGTTCATCATCGCCGACGAGGCGGTGGCGGCGCTGGACGTCTCCATCCAGGCCGACGTGCTGAACCTGCTGCGGTCGCTGCGGGCGGAAATGGGCCTGACGTTTCTGTTCATCAGTCACGACCTGTCGGTGGTGGCCCATCTGTGCGACCACGTCGCGGTGCTGTATCTGGGCCGCATCGTCGAGGCGGCGCCGACGCGGGAGCTGTTCGCCTCGCCGCGCCATCCCTATACGCAGGCCCTGCTCTCGGCGATTCCGCTGCTCGACCCGGACCACAGGGGCGGCGGCCAGAGACTGGAGGGGGAAACACCCTCGCCGACAAACCCGCCACCGGGCTGCGCCTTCCAGACGCGGTGCAGTTACGCTACCGACCTGTGCCGCGCAACGTCCCCCGACATGGAGCGGACAGAGCTGCGCCGCGTGGCCTGCCATCGCTGGCAGGAGCTGGCGTCGGAACCGGCGCCGACGATGGCTGGCGGCTGATGCGGCTGCGATGCATGGCTGGGCACAGGGCAGGGCGGCATGTAGCTGTCGGCACCCTGTCGGCTGTCATCGGACAGACTGAACTTGCTGTCGTGCAGCATCGACCATGATGCGCCGCGGGAATGGGGGGCAGCCTGCTGCGACCCCGTCAGAGGCAGTGACGGACTGCTTGAGGCATTGGGCACACCCCAAATTTCCATACACTCTGACACAGTACCCAGACAAAAGGAGCGTCGCCATGCCCATAACCGTTGACAAAGAGACCAGAGATTGGGTGAAGGAGATGCTGGGGGCCAGAGACCCGGAGCATGCCTTCCTGCATAGGGTCCTGTCGAATACCGAGAGGCTGCGGGCATTCTCCGACTACCTGCCGGAGGAAGTCGTTGGAAAGTATGACGATTCGCCTCCGGTGATACTGGGCACAAAGTTTCGCAGCGAGACTCTGGGAACCTGCGAGTGCGAC
>CAZPIN010000215.1:0-2018 GCA_964586735.1 uncultured Rhodobacterales bacterium
CCCACCAACGTCATCTCGATCACCGACGGCCAGATCTTCCTCGAGACCGAGCTGTTCTACCAGGGCATCCGTCCGGCGGTGAACGTGGGCCTGTCGGTGTCGCGGGTGGGGTCGGCGGCGCAGACCAAGGCCATGCGCAAGGTGGCCGGCACCATCAAGCTGGAGCTGGCCCAGTACCGCGAGATGGCGGCGTTCGCGCAGTTCGGCTCCGACCTTGACGCCGCCACGCAGAAGCTGCTCAACCGCGGCGCCCGCCTCACCGAGGTGCTCAAGCAGGGCCAGTACCAGCCAATGACCATGGCCGAGCAGGTGTGCGTCATCTACGCCGGCATTTCGGGCCGGCTGGACGCCCTCGAGGTGGGGGACATCGGCCGCTTCGAGCACGGCTGGCTGCAGCGGGTGCGCGACAGCCACCCCGACCTGCTCAAGGACATTGGCGATTCGGGCGAGCTGGGCGAGGAAAGCGAGGGCCGGCTCAAAAAGGCGCTCGACGAGTACGCCGCGTCGTTTAGCTAAGTCCGCCGTTTCCGCCCATAGTTTGCCGGAGTCCGGTCCGTGGCCAGCCTCAAGGCACTGCGCATACGCATCAACAGCGTGGTCTCCACGCGCAAGATCACCCGCGCCATGCAGATGGTGGCGGCGGCCAAGCTGCGCCGTGCCCAGGAGGCGGCCGAATCGGCCCGTCCCTACGCCGAGAACATGGAGGCCATGCTTTCCAACATCGCCGCCGGCATGGAGGGAAAGGCGGGGGCGCCGCCGCTGCTTGCGGGCAGCGGAAGCGACCGCCGGCACCTGCTGGTGGTGGCCACGGCCGAGCGCGGACTGTGCGGCAGCTTCAACGCCTCCATCGCCCGGCTGGCCCGCCAGAAGGCAGAGGCGCTGCGCGGGGAGGGCAAGGAGCCGTCCATCATCACGGTGGGTCGCAAGGGACGCGAGGCCCTGCAGCGCGACTACGGCGACATCATGGTCGACCATGTGGACCTCGCCGGGGTGCGGCGGGTGGGCTTCGAGCATGCAGAGCAGGTGGCGCGCCACGCCATCGGCCGCTTCGAGGAGGGATCGTGCGACGTGTGCTCGATCTTCTACAGCCGCTTCAAGTCGGTAATCTCCCAGGAGCCGGTGGAGGCACAGCTGATACCCGCTCCCGCCGCCGGCGAGGCGGCTGGACACTACGAGTACGAGGAGGACGAGAACGCCGTCCTTGAGGATCTGCTGCCGCGCAACGTCGCGGTGCAGGTGTTTCGCGCCCTGCTCGAAAACGCCGCCTCCGAACAGGGGGCCAGGATGACGGCCATGGACAGCGCTACCCGCAACGCCGGGGAGATGATCGACAAGCTGACCCAGCTGTATAACCGTACCCGCCAGGCGGCGATCACCAAGGAGCTGATCGAAATCATCTCCGGCGCCGAGGCGCTTTAGGCGGCCCCGGACCGGTCAAGGAGAAAACCATGAACCAGCAAGCATCTGGACGCATCACCCAAGTCATCGGCGCGGTCGTCGACGTGCAGTTCGACGGCCATCTGCCGGCGATTCTCAACGCCCTGGAAACCGAAAACAGCGGCCAGCGGCTGGTGCTCGAAGTCGCCCAGCATCTGGGCGAGAACACCGTCCGCACGGTGGCGATGGACTCCACCGAGGGACTGGTGCGCGGCGCCGCCGTGGCCGACACCGGCGGGCCCATTTCGGTGCCGGTGGGGCAGGCCACCCTCGGCCGCATCCTCAACGTCATCGGCGAGCCGGTGGACGAGAAGGGGCCGATCGCGGCCACCGAACGCCGTCCCATCCACGCCGAGGCGCCGGTGCTGACGGACCAGGCGACGGAGTCGGAGATCCTGGTGACAGGCATCAAGGTGATCGACCTGCTGGCGCCTTACGCCAAGGGTGGCAAGATCGGGCTGTTTGGCGGCGCGGGCGTCGGCAAGACCGTGATCATCATGGAGCTGATCAACAACGTGGCCATGGGCCACGGCGGACTGTCGGTGTTCGCCGGGGTCGGCGAGCGCACCCGCGAGGGCAAC
>CAZPIN010000216.1:0-22017 GCA_964586735.1 uncultured Rhodobacterales bacterium
CACCCGCTCTTCGGGGGGTGGGGTCTGTCCGCCGACGCAAACAGGGTTAGGAAGCGGTCGTTGTGTCCCGCCGGGGGGAGGCTTCGCCCCCCTTCCGAGACTGCTAGGGTGGGCCAATTTTCACCTGTTGGGGTGTTTCAGGCTTCAACTGGTGTTGACAAAACGACAAGCCATAATATCTTACTGGAATACTCACGCGGATATCAGGCTTGATACTTCGCGTGGTTCCATCCAGAGGCGCAACTCTAGCAAGTAGGAGATACTTATGCCTTCAGCGACCGTCAATCTCGATGCTCTGATCTCTCGGAGCGATCTCGTTTCCAGCCAAGTATCCCCGGTATGGTTACCAAGATTATCACTAAGTTTATCCGACTTGGACAAGGATGGGTTCTTTCGAAATTCACTTCGAAAGCCAGACTTCCAAAGAGAAACAGCCAATTGGACCCCACAAAAAATAGTTGATTTGGTCAAATCGTTTCTCGATCAGCATCTCATACCTGCGGTAATATTGTGGAACCGAGGGGATGTTGTGTTTGTCATTGATGGTGCGCACAGGCTGAGTGCTCTTATTGCATGGATACGAGATGACTATGGCGATGGTAGAGATTCACAACTGTATCTCGGCAATTGCCTTACAGAAGATCAGCGTAGGGCTGCAGAACGAACGCGCAGGGAAATAAAGAAGGAAATTGGCACATACGTAGACTTCAAAAATTCCATTGGCCAAACTATCGATGATGAAATTAAGTCAAGAAGATTGAGCTCGATGGGAGCCAGTTCAATAACTGTCCAATGGGTAATGGATTCAAGAGCTGAGGCTGCAGAGCAGTCATACTTCAAAATCAACCAGGCAGCACAGCATATCGATCCTGTTGAGCATCATATATTGCAAACGAGATATACTCCCGCTGCTATAGCGGCAAGATGTATTGCAAGAGGCGGTAAAGGTCACAAGTACTGGTCGTCATTTTCTCGAGAATTGAGAAAGCAAGTTGAAGAGCTTGGTGCAGAAATTTTTCATATGCTGTATGAGCCCCCACACAAGCAACCAGTCACAACTACAGATGTCCCAGTTGGAGGAGCGGGATACAACAAGCTAAGGTTTGCGTTTAATATGGTCAGGTTGACCGATGGTCAAACTATATTATCAAATCGTAAACCAGAAGCCTACAGCAATGTAGCGTTTCCAGATGACAGGGGCGTAGCAGCAACTGAATTGTTACGAAACGTAAGGAAGCATTTGCGCCTCATTACAACAAAGAGCGCCGAGTCTTTGGGGCTTCACCCACTAGTATATTTTTATGCGATAAACGGCCGTTTTCAAGAAGTATCGTTTTTGGCGGCGCTTCAGTTCACGCAGCAATTAAAGCAGAAGAACAAGCTTAATGAATTTACTCGCGTGAGGGCAAATTTTGAGGAATATCTTTTTAAAAACAGAAAGTACGTATCTTCAACAATTAGCAAGTGGGGTGGCGGAAACAGAAGTTTACAACGAATCGTGCTGCTTTATGAATTTGTTTTTCGCCTTCTTGTTCAAGGAATGGACGTAGGCGATATTTCGGATAGTCTGCTCTTGCAAGATGTATTTAAGTATCTTAAGGCAAACGGCGCCTCAACTTTGATAATGAATGGCAATGGAAAGGGGGGCGCGGCGTCGCAACAGGCGAGATCGGAGGCATTCATAAATGAATTTATGGACAATACCATGAAATGCGCAATTTGTAATGGAGTTATGCATGCGAATTCTGTAAGCTTTGATCATAAACAGCGCCGACGTGAGGGTGGCGACGGTAGCAGCGGGAATCTAAGACCAACACACCCATACTGTAACACAGGTTATCGAAGTTAATGCTGTGAAGAAATTTGACAAAGCTATTGAGCAGGAAGAAGTTAATAACAAGAAACTAGACAGACATATTGAATAATCCAACAACGCAGAGTCCATCTTTGCAACGAGTTGAATACAAAGTTCGAACTATTTCAGGATATTCGATACCAGTGAAAGTTATAGTATAATATCCTCGCGCACGAAATGGGCGCATGAACACATCCAGTCGACATTGAGGAGCAGCTCGCAGAGTCTGGAAGTGAAATTGTAGTGGTATATTTCGGTGGTGCGGGTGGCACGCTGCTTATTGAAGTACTGGAAGATTCGTGTGACATTGAGTAGACCGGTCAGCAGGCGGCGGCACATGTGTCGGGTGTCAATTGCTACTATCATCATCAGTAGACAGAAGATGGTTCCGTTCTCGACCTTCATTCGGCCGTCCATGTAAAGGTTCGAGCCAACAGAAGCACCGAGTCCAGCAACGGTACCTCGCACAGCGACCGCGTCGGTAAACTTTGTGCGCCGCGTCTAGCGACCCGGAGCGAGCACTCCCGTCAAGTAGCTGCTTCCGTCAGCGTAGGCCAATTCCAGCGCCTGGCTGGCATCTACCGGTTTCCGGTCAATCGAGCTGTTCAGCATCGCCTTTATGGCACGGGCATCTCGACCTTGAGTAGCCGTTCGAAGATTATGGCGGCGGAGAGAAGTTCCGCATTCCGTCCGTCGGAGGTCATGAGCAAAAGAGTGGTTTGCATAGAGCCGCAGTCCGTGCCAGTCGCTATTGTTGGAGCACCTGCCGGATTCACAGGAGGCACTCGGTCCGTTGACGGAATGAACTAGGTCCGGCGACATGCGACCGCAGGTGAGACTGCTGCTTGACAGCCGTGAGGACGCCGAGTGCCACGCCTGACAGTGTGGGATTGCCTATCTTGGTGGACGAGCCGAAGGGGTGGGAATTCTGCCAGCGCAAGCGCGGTTACTGCAGCAACTTCGCCCATGATCGCAGGAAGGAGGACTCACTGCCTCCATAGCTCAACTGGATAGAGCAGCGGACTTCTAATCCGCATGCTGCGGGTTCGAGTCCTGCTGGGTTCACCATCGTCTGACCCAAAGCGACTGTTCCGCTGAGCAGCTTCATCACTGTCCCTTCTCGCAGTTGTGCTGCGTGGTGGCGCAGGGGGCAAGAATCATGCAACCGTGTGGGAGGTACCATCGCTGCCTCCGCTGCCGCTGTTCCATCTGACACCCATTTGACAAAGTGGCCAGCCATGCTATAGACAGCTGGACAGCAAGCGGTCCATGACCTGAAGGGACGTGCCATGGCTACCGATTCGGTACGGGAAGGCGGCAGTACCACGCCCATTGACGGAGGCGGGACAGGCTTCCGCATACCCGTCGCCCGCGGCCAGATTGTTCGCACCTACCGCGACGGCGACGACCTCGTGGTGGTCGTGGCTGGCGGAGAAACGCTGCACGTCAAAGGGTTTTTCGCCGCCGGCAGCCCGTCCGAGTCCGTTTTGATATTGAACGCGGCCAGCCAGGACGGTGGATACGAGGTCGCGGAAGTCTCCTCCGAAGGCAGGATCACCGGCACGGTCCAGGTGTCGCTGGGCCAGCTGGAGGAGATGTTCGGCCGACGGTCCTCGGACAGCGGTGAAGGCCAGAACGGGGACGGCACCTTCTCGCCGGAGAGGTCGATGGGACTTTCCCCCATGGCCATCGGCGCGCCCCTTGGACTGCTGGTGGCCGGCGCGGCCATTGGCGGCGGCGGCGGTGGCGATGACGGCGGAGGGGGAGATTCTCCGGCGCCTTCGCAGCAGCCGCAGCCCGAATACCAGCCTGCCTACCAGCCGTCTCCAGCGCCGTCGCCCGCGGCCCAGCCGGAGACCCCGGCCCCGCAGCAGCCCCAGAATCTGCCTCAGGCTGAGCAGCAGACGTCCCAGCCGCCGACCCCGCAGCAGTCTCAGAAGCAGGTTCAGCCCCCGGTTGAGCAGCCAGCGCCGCAGCCTGCAGTCCAGCAGTACCAGCCTGCCGAAACGCCGCAGACCCAGCGGGCGGCTGCCCCACAGTCCCAGACGCAGCAGGGCCCCGGCGAGGTGGAAATCGACACGTCCGGCGCGGGCAGGTTCGAGCATGACGACGACGGCGACGGCACCGTGGACCGCATCGTCGAGCGAATCGACGCGGACGGGGACGGGCGCTTCGAGGAGGTGACCACGGAGACGTTCGTCAAGGGCGTCAGGGACTCCCGCACCTACGAGCAGGACATCGACGACGACGGCGACTTCGACCAGCGCGACGTCTACCGCTACAACGGCGAGGGGCAGCTGGTGCGGCTGGAGCGCGACGAATACGCGGACGGCGTTCTCGACAGCGTCGTCACCCATTCCTACCACGCCAGCGGAACCACGGAGAGCACCGAATACGATCTGCAGGCGGACGGCGTTTTCGAGCGGAAGCTGTCCTTCAGCCCGGCCGGACTCAAGGTGCGGGAGGAAGTCGACAGCAACAACGACGGCACGATGGACCGGGTCGACGCTTGGTCCCACCACGCAAACGGCACCGTCGAGCGGCACGACGCCGATTACCAGAATGACGGCACGGTCGACAAGAGCGTGTCCTACGATTCCAGCGGCCGCAAGGTGCGCCGCGTGCATGACCCTGACGCCGACGGGACGAAGGAGACCACCGAGTGGTCCTACCACGGCAACGGGCGGGTGGTGGCGCGCGAGCGAACCGACAGCGACTCCGATGGCAACTTCGAGCGCATCAGGGCGGACACCGACGCGGAAAGGAGCTGGGACTGGATTGGCCACGACTCCGACGATGACGGCGGGCTGGACCGGGTGGAGGTGGTGGACGGGGACGCGTTTGCATCGGGTCTTGGACTGGCCCTGACGGCGGAGCTTGCCGGGGTAGGTACGATTGACCTGAGCGGAGGAGGCGGCTCTGCCGTCCTGACGCTGACGGACGGCGACCTGACCGGGCTTGCGGGAGGGGCGTCGGATTACGCGCTGGCCGTCGATGGCGGCAGCGGCGACACGGTGCGGTTTGGCGACAGCGGCATCTACGACACCGGCCGCTCATCCGGCGGCCGCCGCGAGTACCGGGGCAGCGACGGCGAGGTCCTTGTGAAGACGGGCGTGTCAGTGGAGGGCGTCCAGGACCCGCTTGACGCGCTGCGCGAGAACCTGGCGGAAGCCACGGCGGAGATGTTTGGGCTGGCGGGGATTCAGGACGTAACCAGCGACAGTCTTACCGCGGTCAAGAAGGTCATCGGGGCGTATGGCGGCAGGGTCGCCTCCCTGACCCTTGGGCAGCTGCAGAATCTGGTGGAGGTAGCCACCGACGGAATCGCTGTACCGGCGAGCGGTACGCTGGAAGGGGCAAGCCTTGTGCAGGGCGGGCTGGCGTTGGATATCAGCACGGATGCCGACTCTGCCATTGAGCAGCGCGTTGTGGTCAGCCTGGAGTCCGCTTCGTTAGCGCCGGCTGCCGCGATGCGAAACATTGACACTGACGGTGACGGAACCAGGGATGATCGGCGGGAGACGGACAGCGACTACGACGGCACGGCGGACCGGGTGGAAACCTGGACCTATCATGCCAACGGCTCCGTGGAGCGGCATGCAATTGACAGCGACGGCGACGGTACGGTCGATACGGCCACGACGTACGACGCCAGCGGACGGCGGGTGCGGCTCGTAAGCGACTCGGACGGGGACGGTACGCAGGAAACGGAAACCTGGAGCTATCACGCCAACGGTACCGTTGAGCGGCACACGGTTGACCACGAAAGCGACGGCACGGTTGACGAGGCGACGACGTATGACGCCGCTGGACAGCGGGTGCGGCTTGATAGCGACTCGGACGGAGACGGTACGAAGGAAACAACCGTCTGGTCGTACCACGCCGGCGGGAGCGTAGAGCGCGAGAAGGCTGACGGCGACTCCGACGGCAATTTCGAGCGTACCAGCGTTGATACCGACGCGGACGGAAGCTGGGACTGGATTGGACACGATGCTGACGATGACGGCGGCCTTGACCGCGTGGAGGTAGTGGATGGAGACGCGTTCGCGGCGGGAATAGCCTCCGGAACGCTGGCGGAGTTTGCCGGCGTGGGAACTGTCGATCTGAACGGACGGGACGGTACGACCGATCTGGCGCTGACGGACAGCAGCCTAACGGCGCTCGCCGATGGCGCAGCGAACTACGAGCTGGCCGTCGACGGTGGCAGCGGCGATGCGGTGCAGTTTGGCGACAGCGGTATCTACGACACCGGCCGCTCGTACGGCGGCCGCCGCGAATACCGGGGCAGCGACGGCAAGGTCCTTGTGCAGGCGGGCGTGTCCGCTGAGGGCGTCCAGGATCCGCTTGACGCGCTGCGCGAAAATCTCGCCGAGGCGACGGTCGAGATGTTTGGGCTGGCGGGGATTCGGGGCGTCAACGCCGGCAATCTCGACGACGTCAAATTGGTCATCGGAGCATTTGGAGCGCGCATAGCGTCCCTGACGCTGGGCCAGTTGCAGAATTTGGCGGATATCGTGTTGGAGGGCGTCGCAGTACGCGCCGGGGAAGACCTTCTGGCCGCCGCAGCCGGTACAGACAGCATAACACTGGATCTAAGCGTTGATGCGAACGCTGAGGTTGAGCAGCGGGAGAAGAGCGTTACGCTCGATCTTGAGTCTGGCACCCTGGCCCCCGCAAGCCTGACAAGAACAGTTGATTTGGCAGAAGGCGGCTGGGACCAGCACATCGAAACGGACAGCGACTATGACGGTGCCTTGAACAGCGAGGCTTGGGCGGCTTTCGACTCTGGCGGCGAGGACTTCAGAAGGATTGTGACGGACGAGTATGCTGACGGTGTGAGGGAATCCCGAACCGTTGAGGACAATTTCGGCACCGCCGGCGAACTTGAAACAAAGCAGTTGACCCGCTACAACGGCGATGGCAATCCGACATTGATGGAGGCGTATTACTACACGGGCGTAGCCTGGCTGTCGGTCAGTTATACATACCCCGACAACGGAACGATAGGGCGAATGGAATTGAACTATGATGGCGATGGCACGGTAGACTCGGTCGAGACAGACTATTACTTGGGATCCAGCGGCACGCCGGATTACACCGTATATGACGGTACCGGTATCCTTGATCGTTCGGACGGGACGCCTGACAGTCTGGAATATTTTAATCGCATGGACTTGGAACATACAATTGATGGCTCGGACGCTGCGCTGGCGGGTATTGCCGATATCGAGTTAGCGGGGCAGGGCGGCGCAACTACGCTGATATTTGCCGATGGCGGCTTGGCGGGTTTGGCAGACGGCGCTGAGCACTATGTTCTCGTCATTGATGGCGACAGTGACGACGTGGTCCGGTTTATTGACGGCAGCGTGCAGGCAACGGGAGAAAGAGTTGGGAGAAACGATGAGTATCAGCATCCGTCGGGAAGGATTCTGATTGACAGCGACATTCGCGTGGAGGGAGCGATTGAGGCGGTGGAAGAAACTGTTTTGCCTGTTGTACCGGATACTTCCGTTCCCGGCCCTGCTGTCCCGGACCCGCTTGCACAGCTGCTTGCGAATTTGGCGGGGGCTACGGTAGAAATGTTTGAACAGGCGGGCGTTGTGGGTGTTACCAGCGGCAATATCGCTGATGTTAAAACGGTGATCAGCGCCTACGGCGATGCGGTTACTTCCCTGACTCTGGAGCAGGTGCAGAATCTGGCGAGTATTGGCACAGGCGGAATTGCCGTACCTGCGGGCGGCACGCTGGAAGGCGCTTGCCTGGACGATGGGGGAATTGCGCTGGATATCAATACTAACGCTGACGTCCCCATTGAGCAGGTTGCTATTGTTAGCGTTGACACTACGACTCTGGCGCCGGTCGGAGTGGTGCGGAGAATCGATACAGACGGCGATGGCACTCTGGATGACCGAGAAATAGCGGACAGCAACTTTGACGGTACTCAGGACAGCCGAATCGCCAGATTCGACGCTGATGGGGACGGAACTTACGAGAAGACTATATCGAAGACGTTTACCGATGGTACGCCTGATACTGCCGTCATAGAGAAGGACTTCAATGACAATGGTACAAACGATAAGGTTGCGACGGAACAGTATGTCAATGGTACGCTGGATTCCAAGACCGTGCTGCGGGATTACAATGAAGACGGCACCAACGAGGTCTACGTGAGCATGACATACGAAGAAGGCACAAAGGATACCGCAAACGTTGAATTGGACCGCGACCACGACGGTACCCACGAACGCGTTACGCATACAGTATATGCCAGCGGAACAAGGGATACCGTAACAATTGAGCGGGACGCAGACGACAGCGGTACGAACGAGAGAGTTACTTCTGTGCGGTTTACCGATGGAACGCTGGAATCAAGTACTGATCTGTGGGATTTGGATGAGGACGGTACCAGCGAGGGCGTTACAAGAACGGCATATGACGACGGTACGAAGGAATCGGTAACTGTCGAATGGGACTATGACGGTGATGGCAGCAACGAGAGGGTAGTAACGACGACGTTTGTTGACGGCGTAAGAAGTACGAGAGTTGCCGAGTGGGACTACGATGGCGACGGAACGTACGATAGCATAAAAGCAACCAGATTTAGCGACGGAACGCGAGACTCCCGTACAAAGGAGTGGGACTTGGACGGGGATGGAAGCATCGAGAAAGTTGTGGTGGTGACGTACAGTGAAGGCACGAGAGATGTCAGGGTAACCAAATGGGATCGTGATGGCGACGGAATCTACGAGAATGTCATCACTGCAGACTTTGTCGATGGCACGCTAAGCACAAGAACCGTCGAACTGGACAGCGACGACGACGGGGCCGTCGATAGCGTGGTCGAAACGACATTTACCAGCGGAGCGCGGAATACACGAACTGACAAGTGGGACTATGACAATGATGGTACCTGGGACCAGGTCAACGGGCGAACCGATGCAGACCGTGACGGCACCTACGAGACATTGGAGGCGGAAACGTTCAGTAGCGGCGTCAGGACCAATCGGATCGTCAAGAGAGACGTAGATGATGATGGCAGCTTTGACTGGAGAGAGGTTTCCGTATTCAATGCGGAAGGAGAAATGATTCGGCGGAAAACAGATTCAAACAATGATGGCACGGTGGACAGGATGGAGACTTGGACCCATCATGCCAGCGGCTCCGTGGAGCGACACGCAATTGACTACGAAAACGACGGTATTGTTGACAATGTCACGACGTATGATGCCGAAGGACGGCGGGTGCGGCTTAGAAGCGACTCGGATGGAGACGGAACGAAGGAGACCACTGTCTGGGCATATCACGCCAGCGGGAGTGTAGAACGCGAGAGCGTTGACGGTGACTCTGACGGCAATTTCGAGCGCGTCAACGCAGACATGGATGCGGACGGAAGCTGGGACTGGATTGGCCATGACAACAACGACGACGATGTACTTGACCGGGTGGAGGTGGTTGACGGGGACGCGTTCGCTGCCGGGCTGGGAGAGGGGGTGCCAACGGAACTTGCCGGCGTGGGAACGATTGACCTGACGGGTGGAGGCGGCTCCGCCGTTCTGATGCTGACGGACGGCGAATTCAATGGGCTTGCGGTCGAGGCGTCGGACTATGTGCTTACCATCGACGGGGGCAGTGGCGACACAGTGCGGTTTGCCGAGGGCGGATTTGATGATACGGGTACTGTGTCCACCGGCGAATCTGGGAATGAGTATAGAGAGTACAGAGGCAGTTCTGGAAGACTGCTGATTGACAGTGATATCAATGTGGAAGGGGCGGCGGAAACAGCAGTGGAACCAGTTTTGCCTACTGACCCAGATCTGCCCGCTTCCAATCCTGCTGATCTTTCGGCGCTCGCCCGGCTACTTGCAAACTTGGCGACTGCCACGGTGGAAATGTTTGAACGGGCAGGCATCACCGGTGTGAACAACGGCAATCTTGATGATGTCAAGATAGTGGTCGGAGCATACGGAGACGCCGTTTCTACTTTGACATCGGTTCAGGTTCAGAGCTTGACGGACATTGCAACCGCGGGGACAGCCGTATGGCTTGGCGATGACGTGCGATCGGCTACCGTCGACTCAACCAGCATGTCGCTGGAAGTTAGTACGGACTTTGATGATGACATCGAGTACAGAGTCGTTCTTGATATTGATTCCAATACCCTGACGCCAACTAGCCTAGTGCGAACAATTGAGCCTGCAAAGATGCGCGAGCTCCACGGTAGTTACGTTGGTGACATCCTGAGGCTTGAGGACAATGACTATGACGGTACGCTGGATAAGGAAGTATGGCTGCTGGACAATAGAGGATATTGGGAATTCGGTGAGAATGGAACATTCGAGGCTGAGAACATTAAGACGTTTGTGAACGGCATCCCAGACATCTTTTACTCCTATGTGGATTCGCACGAAGATGGTACATATGACCAGAAAACGGTAACTTATCACAATAGCCAGGGTGTAGTGACTAGAATTTTTCAAGGTGATTATATTTTGGGGGATCTTGTGTCATCCATCGAAGTACTATATCATGGCAACGGCGTACGCAGCAGAAACGATCACGACTTTGATGCCGACGGCACTCCGGAAATGCGGACTGCATATGACGAAAGCGGGCGCGTTGTTTTCCATGAGGTGAACTACAGTGAATGGCCAAGCAGGATACAGACGAAGTCCTATCATGACAGCGGGGCAGTGGATGTGTCTACTTTGGATAGCAACAGCGATGGAACCGTAGATCAGCGAAATGAGTACAACACGCGTGGATGGCGGGTTATGTTTGAAAGTGACCAGAATTTGGATGGTACATTTGACACGAGGGAGACATGGTCCCACTACGCGAATGGATACGTTGAAAGCCATGAAGTAGACAGGGGGGCGGACGGAACCGTGGAAATCCGCACTTTGTATGATCTGGCGGATCAGGTTAAACCCGGAGGTATCAGCGAACAAAAGTTCCACAATTTTCGGATGTATCTTGATGTTTTCAATGACGCGAAGCGGCTTTCCGCAGATGACATGACTATGGAGCAGCTGGAGAATCTGGCGGCCTTGGCAAGAGGTATAAAGAAAGCCAGTCATTGGAGGCTAGGCAGTATGGTTTTGCCTGAATCCGCCTACGAAACATCGCTGTTAGAGGAGGAAGGGAAGCTCACGCTTCGCATGACGGAAGAACCAGTCCAAACCGACAGCGTCTTGTTGGAAAAATATATTGAAATTGGGCTCAATCCGGAAACATTTGCAAACCTGGGCGAGTACAAGTATGTTTACATGAATACACGTGATACAGCGCGGTATCCAAGAACACACATTACTACGCTCGTATGGAGCGACGAAAACGGGCTGACCGAACGAACATGGGAAACGGACAATAGGAGCGATGGAACGATAGACAGCCGCAGAACGGAAACATATAGCGGATGGCCGAATGAGGAGGAGACGTCAAGATGGGAGCGGGACGAGGACGCTGATGGTACTCCTGAGGAGATTGAAATTTCCAGAAGAGGTGACAACTTCATTAGGCAACGAAGTTATGACCGCAATGATGATGGAACGGTAGATTTCACAATTATCTGCGAACGCGATGCAATGGGGCTGTCATTCACGCCGAACAGGGTAATATTTGCGGATGGAGTGGATACAGAGGGCCAGCGAATTAACTTCTTGGGCGAATTGCGGAACTGGTCACTGGATGGCGAAACCGTAGTAGAACTCGCAGGCATGGATAACGGTACAAACGGGGCGAGCGAAGTGTATTTGACAGATTGGTGGTTGACGGGGTACATTGAAAGATGGAATTCGTCAAATGGGGAGGAGAAATTTGGCTTGACCATCAATGGCGACAACAACGATAAAGTAATATTTAATAGAGACGGAATTCGCAGAATTGAAGATGGGGACGACGCGATGAGCGACGGAATGCACATATACGAGGCAACGCATGGCAGGCTGTATATTGATCCGGATGTAACTGTCGAATTCGTATAAATCGAACCGATGTTTAGACTCAACGTTTACGGACTGACACAGCGTGGCAAAAAGGGAGAGGCGGTCAAAAACTAGAAGCAAGACGATCAATGGCGCATGATGCAAGGAAAGAGCTGTGTGCGCATGGAGAGATTAGGTGCAGCGGGTTGATCTGGCACAACGGCAGCGAAAGAAATTACGGCCAGTATTCGAAAAGGCGGTCCAAGCGGTGTGCCACCTCGTACGTCAATATTCCATGCTTTGCGAATGGCAGCCTAGGTCCGCCGAACACTGGCATATTCAAAGTTATGCGGCCGCTGAGTGCGGTGATTCACAATGCTGCAGCGAGTCACGTGCTTCTCGAAGATAGTCGCGGGTGATGGGCAGGGTGTCGATTCGCGGGGAGGCCTGAATCTGAAACACCGACAGGTTGCGATGGATGAAGGCCATCTCGCAGGCGGCCAGATAGAACTCCCACATTCTCAGGAATCGCCCGTCAAACATCCGCAGTACGTCCTCGCGGCGGGCGAGAAACCGCTTGCGCCAGTGCCGCAGGGTCAGGGCGTAGTGATGGCGCAGTATCTCGACGTCGGTGATACGCAGGGCGGCCTTCTCCATGGCCTCGATCGCCTCGGACAGCGACGGTATGTATCCCCCGGGAAATATGTACCGCTGGATCCAGGGGTTGGCGCCGCCGCGAGGCTCAAGCCGGCCGATCGTGTGCAGCAGCATGACGCCGTAGGGGCTGAGGAGCCTGCTGCACTGCTGGAAGTACTGCAGGTAGTAGCGTGCGCCGACGTGCTCGAACATTCCCACCGAGACGATTCGGTCGAAGTGACCCTTTACCTTGCGATAGTCCAGCAGCTCGAACCGCACCCGCTCGGCAAGGCCCCGTTCGCGGGCCCGCTCGTTGGATATCCGGTGCTGATGCTCGGACAGGGTGACGCCAGTGACGTCGACGCCGGCGGTTTCCGCCAGATAGATGCCTAGGCCGCCCCATCCGGAGCCGATATCCAGTACACGCATGCCCTGCTCAAGGCGCAGTTTGGAGGCGATATGGCGCTTCTTGGCGAGCTGTGCCTCGTCGAGGCTTGCGTCCTCTCGTTCGAAGTAAGCGCAGGAGTATTGCCGGTCGGCGTCGAGAAACAGCTCGTAGAGGCCGGAGTCGAGATCGTAGTGATGGGCCACGTTGGCGCGGGCGGCCTTCGGCGTATTGAATTGCTGAAACACCCGCACCGCCTTGCGCAGCCCGGTCAGCAGGCGGCGGCTCAATATCTGCCGGGCGTCGATGCCTCCCAGCATCATCAGCAGGTCGAAGATGGTTCCGTTCTCCAGCTCGATTCGGCCGTCCATGTACAGCTCGCCCAGCCGCATCTCCGGATCCAGCAGCAGCGCCCGCACTGCGCCCGCGTCTTCAAACTTTAGGCGCAGAGTCTCGCGTCCAGGTGAGGGCGTTCCCGCCAAGTAGCTGCTTCCGTCAGCGTAGGCCAGCTCCAGCGCTTGGCCAGTATCCACCAGTACCCGGCTGATCAGGCTGTTCAGCATCGCTTTCATGGCGCGGGTATCTCAACTTCAAGCAGCCGTTCGGCGGTCCTGGCGGCGGCGAGCAGCTCCCCGTCCCGGCCGTCGGTGGCAGAGAGCAGAAGCGCGGTTGGCATGCCGCCACCGTCTGTGCCCGTCGGCAGGGATACGCCGCAGAAGGACAGGTAGTTGCCCGCCATGGTGATTCGCAGGCTGCGCATGTTCATCCGCCGATAACGCTCCGTGTCCGCGTCGAGGGGCGCAATCTCGGGAGCTGCGTGAGCCACCGTCGGGGTGAGCAGGAAGCGGTTTCCCAGTTCCTCCCGGCACAGGGCCACGATTTCCCTCCGGCGGCTGCGCACCGCCGCTTCGCGCGCCTCCACGACTTGTCCGCCGAGCATTCTATCCCGCACGCGCGGGTCCATCGCCTCCGCCTTGGGGCATTCCAGAATCTCCCGCCAGTTGCGGCTGGCCTCCAGCGCCGTCAGTGAACCGTGGTCGCGAAACACCTCTCCATAGCTGTCCAGGGCGTCGAAGCGGCCGCGAGTCACCTTGCATCCGCCGTCGGCGAGCCGCTCCAGGGCCTGCTCGAAGTTTTCGCCCACCGCGGCTTCGAGATGCTTGTGGACATAGTTCTCCGGTACCACCAGTTCGATGCCGACCGCCGGCATCGGCTCGGGCGCCAAGGGAGGGACGCCGCGAATCGCGCAGTCGACCAGGGCGCAGTCGGCGACCGTGCGGCACAGCGGTCCCACGGAATCAAACGTCTCCGACAGCGGCGCCACTCCCGAGACCGACACGCGCCCGAAGCTCGGCTTGTAGCCGACAATGCCGTTGAACGCCGCTGGCACCCGTACCGAGCCGCCGGTGTCGGTGCCGATGGCGCAGGGGACCAGCCGGCTGGAGACGGCGACGGCGGAACCCGACGAGGACCCGCCTGGTGCCTTCGGCGTCTCGGGGTCGTAGGGGTTGGCGGGCGTGCCGTAGTGGGGATTGAGGCCGAGGCCCGAAAACGCGAACTCGGTCAGGTTGGTCTTGCCTACCGACACCATGCCCGCCTTTGCCGCCGCGGCGACGCAGGCCGCGTCTCGTTTGGCAGCGGGCCGGTTCGCAAGCGTCTTGGAGGCGCAGGTGGTGACAGTACCCGCGACGTCGATCAGGTCCTTCCAGGCTATGGGCACGCCGTCGAGCGGTCCCAGCAGGCGGCCCTCCTTCTGCCGCTGGCGGCATGCCTCGGCCTCCTCGCGGGCGCGGGCGAAGCAGGTCGATATAAAGACGGGACTCGATATGGACTCGATATCGGCGGCCGTTCGCTCGGCAATCTCCACCGGGTCGGCGCCATCGGCGATGCGCCGTCCGGTCTCCTCGACGGTCCAAGCCTGTCCGCTCATGGGCGCGCCCCGCGCATTGCCTCTTTCGCGCCATTCAAGTAAGCCGCGATTGGCCCTGTTGCAAGCCGCCACGCTACCCTGAGCGCATGGACATGGCAGATTCCAAGCCGCTGTCGGACCTCGCCGAGCGGGGCTGGACGCGGTTTCCACGCGATCCCGATCTTCTCGCCTGGGTGGACAGCGTCCGCCCGCATGCCCTTGGCCTCATGGAGGACCCGGCGCTGCGGGACGCCTGGCTGCGCTGCGGCGGCACGTGGTTCGCGGGGGTGCGGGCGCTGCCCAACGACGCCGCCGGCGGTCTGCCCGATCATGGCGTGCCGCCTTTGGCAGGCAGGGCGGTTGGTTTCCTGCGCGCCCACTGCGGCTCCTTTGACCTCGATCCAGCCCAGGTGTCCGCCTGCTTCGCCGGCTATCCCCAGCCGATGGAGGACGAGTCGGAGGCGGCCTACCGCTACCGCGTCCGCAGGCATGCCGCCCATGTTGACGGTCTGGCGCGGGCGCCGGAGGGTCGGCGGCAGCTGTCGGAGTTTCACGCATTCGTGCTTGGCATACCGCTTGCCGATTCCCACCCGGACGCCAGTCCGCTGTCGGTCTGGGAGGGCAGCCATCACCTTGTCCGCCAGGCGCTGGCGGATGCGCTCGACGGAGTCCCCGACAGCCAGTGGCGTGGGCGGGATGTCACCGACGCCTATCATGCGGTGCGCCGCCGCTGTTTCGACGAGTGCCGTCGCGTCAGCCTGGCCGCCGGGGCGGGGGAGGCATACGTAGTGCACCGGCTGGCCCTGCACGGCATCGCGCCCTGGCAGGCGCCGGACGATTCGCCGCCCCGCATCGTCGTCTACTTCCGTCCCGAGCTGGGCGATTCCGGATCGCCGCGCTGGTGGCTGGAGGCGCCCTGAGTGCGCTGCCTGCTGCCCCGCCGCCGTACGCCAGCCGCCCGCAGCAGGGTAACCCGTCCGGGGAGTTCCTCGAGGATCTGCGCCCGGCGCTCCGGCGTGTAGGCAGCCCAGCTGCGTACCTCCTCGGCGGTGCGGTGGCAGCCGATGCAGATGCCGGCCTGCGGGTGCTGGACGCAGACGCGCAGGCAGGGCGAGTCGGGCTCGTCGCGGGTCCAGACGGGTTCATCGGCCATGCTCAGGTACCCTTCCATGCCAGGCGGTCCAGCGCTCCCTGCAGAATGTAGGCCGCCGCGTGCGAGTCCACCTCCTGCCTGACCCGCTTGCCGCGGCCTCCCGTCTGGTCCATCTGCCGCTCCACCGCCGCCGTCGACAGGCGCTCGTCCCACAGCGCCACCGGCAGGCCAAGCTCCTGGGCCAGGCTGCGGGCAAGGGCGCGGGCCGACTGCGCCGAGGGTCCGGCCTTCCCCGACAAGTGCAGCGGGTCGCCCACCACGACCGCCACCGCGCCGCGGCTGTCGGCAAGGTCGCGCAGCTCCGCCACGAGGTCCCGCAGGCGCCCGCGCTTCAGCACCGCCAGCGGCGTCGCTACCCTGCGCTGGGGATCCGACACGGCGACGCCGACGCGCCGTCTGCCCGAATCGACGCCAAGCAGCGGTCCGCTGCCGGCAAGGTCGTCGACGGAATCCACCAGAAGGCCAGCGGGCGAATCGCCGGCGCCGCGCGCCGCGGCAGGTGGATGGGCGTTTTCCCGCATGGGATGTGCATCCTATACTAGGGCGACCCCCGGACGGCCCCCAAACTGCGATGCGCTACTCCTTTCTCGCGCTTGCCCACCAAGCGATGCGCGGCCATCGGGGCTGGGGACGGGCCTGGCGCTCCGCCGAGCCCAAGCCCTCCTACGACACGGTCATCATCGGCGGCGGCGGCCATGGCCTTGCCACGGCCTACTATCTGGCCAAGAACCACGGCATCCGCGACGTCGCGGTGGTGGAAAAGGGCTGGATCGGCGGCGGCAACACCGGCCGCAACACCACCATCATCCGCTCCAACTACCTCCAGGACGCCTCGGCGGCGGTCTACGGCCTGTCGCACCGGCTCTACGAAACCCTCAGCCAGGACCTCAACTTCAACGTCATGTACTCGCCGCGCGGGGTGCTCACCCTCTGCCAGACCGAGCACGACCTGCGGGCCATGGCCCGGGTCGAGAGCGCCAACCGCGTGCACGGCATCGACTCGCGGCGGATCGGCGTGGAGGAAATCCGCAAGCTGTGCCCGCCGCTCGACACCCGGCCCGAGGCGCGGTTTCCGGTGCTGGGCGGGCTGTGGCAGGAGCGCGGCGGCACCGCCCGCCACGACGCCGTGGCTTGGGGCTACGCCCGGGGCGCCGACCGGCTGGGGGTGGACATCCTGCAGAACTGCGAGGTCGAGGGATTCGACATCAAGGGCGGCAGGCTGCTGGGACTGCGCACGTCGCGGGGGCGCATCGCCTGCCGCCAGGCTGGCATGGTGGTCGCCGGCCACGCGACCCGTCTGGCCGAGATGGCCGGCTTCCGCCTGCCGCTGGAGTCGGTGACGCTGCAGGCGTTCGTCTCCGAACCGGTCAAGCCCTGCCTCGACATCGTGGTCATGGCCTCCACCGTGCACGGCTACATCAGCCAGTCCGACAAGGGGGAGATGGTGATGGCGGGCGGCACCGACGGTTTCGTCAGCTACGCCCGCCGCGGCTCGTTTCACCATGTCGAGGAGACCGTGACGGCGCTGGTGGCGATGTTTCCCATGCTCTCGCGGCTGAGGCTGATGCGCCAGTGGGGCGGCGCGGTGGACATGACCGCCGACCGCTCGCCGATCATCGGCCGTTCGCCGGTCGACGGGCTGTACCTCAACTGCGGCTGGGGCACCGGCGGCTTCAAGTCGATTCCCGGCTCCGGCCACTGCTTCGCCGCCACCCTGGCCCGCGGCGCGCCCGACGACGTGGCGGGGCCGTTTTCGCTCGACCGCTTCGCCGAGGGCAGGGTGATCGACGAGTCGGTGGCGGCGGCGGTGGCGCACTGACCATGTACGGCGTACGCGCATCAGGCCCGGCCGGGCGGGGGAGGCGGGCATGCTGAGAATTGTCTGCCCCTGCTGCGGCGCCGACGCCGAGGAGACCGAGTACGCCTGCGGCGGCGAGGGCCACATCCGCCGTCCCAACCCCGCCGAGGCCACCGATGGCGACTGGGTGGACTACCTGTCGCGGCGCACCAACCCCATCGGCCCGCACCTTGAGCGCTGGCAGCACGTCGCCGGCTGCGGCAAGTGGTTTCATCTTGCCCGCAACACGGTCACGCAGGTGATCTACGGCGCCTATTCCATCCGCGACGCCCAGCCGCCGGAGGAGGTGCTGCGGCGGATGCAAAAGGACGCGGAGACATGAGCGGGGCGGGGCCGCGGCGGCTGCCGCAGGGAGGCCGGCACATCGACCGCCGCCGCCCGCTGCGGTTCGAGTTCGACGGTAAACAGCTGTCGGGTTTCGAAGGCGACACGCTCGCCTCGGCGCTGCTCGGCGCGGGCCGCCGGGTGGTGGCGCGCTCCTACAAGTACCATCGCCCGCGGGGCCTGCTGGGATCGGGGGCGGAGGAGCCCAACGCCTACATCCAGATTGGCGAGGGCGCGGCGACCGCGCCCAACCAGCGCGCCACCGAGACGCTGCTCGAGCAGGGCATGCGGCTGCGCAGCCAGAACCGCTGGCCAAGCCTGTCCTTCGATCTCGGCGCCGTCAGCGGCTGGATGTCGCGCCTTCTGCCGGCGGGCTTCTACTACAAGACCTTCATCTGGCCGCGGGCCGCCTGGAAACGCCTGTACGAGCCCCTGATCCGGCATGCGGCCGGAATGGGCCGGGCGCCGGAGGGGCAGGACCCGGACCGCTACGAGCAAACCTACGCCTACGCCGACGCGCTGGTGGTGGGCGGCGGAATCAGCGGCCTGGCGGCGGCCCGGGCGCTCGCCGACGCGGGCGCAAGGGTGATTCTGGCGGAGCAGTCTCCATGGGTTGGCGGACGGCTGCTGGGCGACCGGACGCGGCTGGCCGGCAGCGACGGAGCGGCCTGGGCCGAGAGCGAGGCGGCGGAACTCGAGCGGCGCGGCAACGTACAGCTGCTGCGCTCGACGACGGCGGCGGCGGTGTACGACCACAACTACGTCCTGCTGTGCGAGCGGCCGCAGACTGGACCGCGGCGACGCCTGTGGAGGGTGCGCGCCAACCGGGTGGTGCTGGCGGCGGGGGCCATCGAGAGGCCCATAGCGTTTTCCGGCAACGACCTCCCGGGCGTGATGCTGGCCTCGGCGGTGCGCGACTACCTGCGGCGCTGGGCGGTGGCGCCCGGATCAAGGGCAGCGGTGCACACCACCAACGACAGCGCCTACGAAACCGCCCTGGCGCTGGCGGACGCCGGCGTGGAGGTGGCCTGCATCGTGGACGCCCGCCCGGATCCTGGCGGGGAGAACGTGCAGGAGGCGCGCCGCCGGGGCATCCCGGTGCTGTGCGGCGCCACGGTGTCGGCGGTGTCGCGGTTTGGCCAGCTGCGGGGCGTCATCACCACGCCGCTTCGCCGCAGCGGCCGGGCTGGCGGACCGGGCGAGCAGATCGAATGCGACCTGCTGGCGGTGTCCGGCGGATGGACGCCGACGGCGCATCTGTACTGCCACAGCGGTGGCGCTCTGACGTGGAACGAGGCGCGGGGAATGCACCTGCCCGACCCAAGCCAGGCGCCGCTGGGTCCTGACGGCAGGCCAAACATGCTGGTGGCCGGCGCGGCCGCTGGCCGCATGTCGACTCTGGATGCATGGAGCAGCGGCGCGGAGGCTGGCGGAAGGGCTGCCGCGCATCTTGGCCTTGCCGCGCCGGTGGCCGCGCCGCCGCTGGTGGAGGAGGCCCGCGAGGAGGCGGGCAGCGCCCTGTGGGTGGCGCCGGGCGAGGGCGACAGCTACGGCGGACGGCACTTCGTCGACTACCAGCACGACGTCACGCTGGCGGATCTCGAACTGGCGGTGCGCGAGGGCTACGACGGCGTCGAGCTGGCCAAGCGCTACACCACGCTGGGCATGGCGCCCGACCAGGGCAAGGTCTCCAACGTGCCGGGCCACGCCATACTCGCCGACGCATTGGGCGGAACGCTGGCGGCCGCGGGCACCACCACCATCCGGCCGCCTTACACGCCAGTCGATCTGGGGGCGATAGCGGGCGCCGAATCAGGGGAGCTGTTTCGGGCCGTGCGCGAGACGCCGCCCTACCGCTGGCATCAGGAGCACGGCGCGGACTTCGAGCCGGTAGGCGACTGGCGCCGTCCCTACTGCTACCGGCGCGGCGGCGAGAGCCGCGAGGAGGCGGTGGCGCGGGAGGTGCGTGGCGTGCGCGGGGCGGTGGGGATTATCGACGCCTCGACGCTGGGCAAGATGCTGGTACAGGGGCCTGACGCCGCCAGGTTTCTTGATCTGGTCTACACCAACATGATGTCCTCGCTGCCCGTCGGGCGGTGCCGCTACGGCCTCATGTGCACCGACGTGGGATTTTTGTTCGACGACGGCGTGGTCGCCCGGCTGTCCGAGGACGCGTTTATCTGCCATACGACATCCGGCGGAGCCGAACGGGTGCACCGCTGGCTGGAGGACTGGCTGCAGTGCGAGTGGCACGACCTGCGGGTGTATGTCGTCAACGTGACAGAGCAGTGGGGGCAGTTTGCCGTATCAGGTCCGCGCTCGCGGGAACTATTGCAGAGCCTGGGCGATGGCCTGGACCTGGCGGAAGACGCGCTGCCGCAGATGGGCTTGGCCGAAGGAACGGTGCGCGGCGTGCCGGCGAGGGCGTACCGGATATCGTTTTCCGGCGAGCTGGCCTACGAAATCGCGGTGCCGGCAGGATACGCCGCGTCGCTGTGGAACGTGATTCAGGAGGCGGGGCAAGCCTACGGGATGGTGACCTACGGCACCGAAGCGCTTCACGTCATGCGCGCGGAGAAGGGTTTCATCATGATCGGCGACGAGACAGACGGAACGGTGACGCCGATTGATCTGGGATTGTCCTGGGCCGTGTCCAAGAAGAAGGCGGACTTTCTGGGCAAGCGCGGCATGGCGATGCCCGCCCTCGCTGATCCAAACCGGCGGCAGCTGGTGGGACTGCTGACGGCAGATTTTGAGGAAGTGCTTCCCGATGGCGCCTGCATCGTCGAGGGGCAGGGTGAAACGGTCCGCATCGTTGGGCACGTAACATCGAGCTACCGGTCGCCCACCTTGGGCAGGTCAATTGCAATGGCCCTGCTGGAGCGGGGGCGCGACCGCATGGGCGAGAGCGTCTCGCTTCAGGCGGACAAGGAGCGGCGGGTCGAGGCGCGGGTGACGGGCGTGGCGTTCCTCGACAGGGACCGGGAGACGAATCATGCGTGACCTTGACTATGAGGCGCCTGTTTCCGTTTCGGCGCTCCAGCGGCCAGATACGGCCATTGGCATCGAGCTGGCGGAGCCTGCTGGCATGGTGACCCTGCGGGCGGAGATGGACGACCCTGCGGCGAGACGAGCAGTCACCAGCGTGACTGGCTGCATGCCGCCTGATGCGCTTCGGATGGAAACCAGCGGCGGACGCAGGCTGCTGTGGATGTCTCCCGACGAACTGCTGCTGGTGTGCGGAAGGGAGGAGGTGGCAGGCATTATGGAGAGCGCCGCTGGAGCATTTGCTGGCTTGCATTGCGCGGCAGTTGATGTATCCGACGCGAGAGTTTGCTATCGCCTGACGGGCGGCAGCGTACGCGAAGTGCTGGCCAAAGGAGCCCCTATAGACCTGCATCGGGAAGCGTTTACGCCGGGAACCGTGCGGCGCACGCGCATTGCTCAGGTTGCGGTGGTGATCTGCTTGATAGCGGGAGAGGGGGATAAGTTTGAAGTGCTTTGCCATCGATCCTATGCGCTCTATCTGGGAGCCTGGCTGCAGGAGGCTGCTCGCGATGACTCGATACCCCCGCGGACGTAGGATAAGAGCATAGTTGAAACGGCAGTATCAGGCCAGCAGAAGCGATAAACTGCAATTCCACTTACAAGCCGAGAAATTTTGTGGCTGTAATATAGTTCTCCGCATAGCGAAAATTAAGCGGTTTCATATCTTGATTAATCTCATGGTATGCCTCCGAATTGGGCTTTCCTTTTTCGAGATAGTCATTTATGTTATACCAGGGGCTGGACGCTATTGACACACTCTTAGCGACCGGGCATCCTCTTGATCGCCAGAGGGCAACTTCTGGTCCACAAAGCGGCACAAAGCCGCGCAGCATCAAGAGGTATCGAGCATGGCCAGAAAGGTCGAAATCACCAGAACCGAGCTGTCACCGCAGCAGCTGCGGCGCCTCGCCGGCAAAACCAGGTAC
>CAZPIN010000217.1:0-11411 GCA_964586735.1 uncultured Rhodobacterales bacterium
TTCGTCACTCCCTCTCCATCTCGAACGATCTGCCGGGCCAGCGAACCCATGACTTCTTCTAGCGCTTGGGCGAACTTGGGAAGCCGCGGGTCTGAGGTTTCCGTGATCGGCGGCATGTCTGCGCTGCCGGTTGCGGCAACCAGTACGGTGTCAGAGGTCGAGCGGTCAGAGTCGACCGTGATGCAGTTGAAGGTCTCGTCGACACAGGCAGTTACAGCCTCCTGAAGCGGAGCTGGATCTATGGCTGCGTCGGTGAATACGAAGGATAGCATTGTCGCCATGTTGGGGGCGATCATCCCAGACCCCTTGGCGATGCCCGCAATTTGAACCTTGCTCCCGTCAACCGTGATTTCTGCCGAAGCCCCTTTTGGGAAGGTGTCGGTCGTCATGATCGCCCGAGCGGCGGGTTCCCAGTTGCCGGGGGTGAGACCGCTGGCCAGCGTGTCCATGGATGCTGCGATTGGTTCGAGCGGTAGAGGTTCGCCGATGACGCCGGTCGAGGCGACGAAGACATCTTCGCGGGGGCAGCTGACGGCGTCCGCCGCCAGACGCGCCATCTCCGCAGCTGCCAGGTCGCCGGCTTCTCCCGTGAAGGCGTTGGCATTGCCTGAGTTGACCAGAAACGCCGTAGGGCCAGGAGCGGAAGATGCTCGTCGGCGCTCTAGGCACTGCCGAGACCATCGAACAGCTGCGGAGCTCATCGACGAGTTGGTGAACGTACCGGCTATGCTGGAACCGCCAGGCATAGCCGCCAGCATCAGGTCTGGCCTGTCTCGATAGCGAACCCCGGCTTCGGCAGCGGCGAGCTGCAGACCGCCGAACTCGGGGAGATCAGGGAAATTGGCGGGCGCAAAGGGTGATACTGCCATGCTCTTCTCCCGAAGGAAGGTCAGCAAGCCCTTGACCAGCCCGCTGCGACGCTATATCTACAGTCTAGCAGACCTCCTGGTCCACACAAGGCACCCGCAAAACCTCCTAGAATGGGCAGCAACAGATGTTACAGATTTCTGGTGTCGCGAAGCGTCTCTTTGGCTCGTCGAACGACCGCCACCTCAAGCGGGGGCGCCCTCTGGTACAGCAGGTCAATGGCCTGGAACCTGAACTTCAGGCTCTGGGCGACGAGGCGCTGCGGGACAAGACAGCAGAGTTTCGGCGGCGTCTGGCTGGCAACGAGGCTTTGGATGACGTGATGCCGGAGGCGTTTGCCGTTGTGCGGGAGGCAGCGGTTCGGGCGCTGGGCCTTCGGCATTTCGATGTACAGCTGATCGGCGGGCTGATTCTGCATCATGGCAACATTGCCGAGATGAAGACTGGCGAGGGCAAGACCCTGGTGGCTACGCTGCCGGCTTACCTCAATGCTCTGGCGGGTGAGGGGGTGCATGTCGTCACCGTGAACGACTACCTGGCTCGGCGCGACGCCGAGTGGATGGGGGCCGTCTATGGTTTCTTGGGCTTGACGACGGGATGTATTGTGCCAGGAATGGACGATGCCGCTCGCCGCGAGGCATATGCCGCCGACGTTACCTATGGCACAAACAACGAGCTTGGTTTTGATTACCTTCGCGACAACATGAAGCATTCCTTGGAAAGTATGGTCCAGCGCGGTCACAGCTACGCGATTGTGGATGAGGTTGACTCGATTCTTATCGACGAAGCGCGCACGCCGCTGATTATATCAGGGCCAACGGAGGACCGCACGGCCCTGTACATGACGATTGACGCCCTTATTCCCGAGCTTGAGGAGCACCACTACGAAATTGACGAGAAACAGAGGACTGCGACTCTCAGCGAGGAAGGCAACGAGTTCCTCGAGGCAATTCTGCGCGAAAAGGAGATGCTGCAGCATGGTTCCCTGTACGATGCCGAGAACGCGGCCCTGGTGCACCATCTCAATCAGGGCCTAAGGGCTTACAAGCTCTTCCAGCGTGACCGCGACTACATTGTGCGCAACAATGGCGTGATGATCATTGACGAGTTCACCGGAAGAATGATGGAGGGACGGCGCTACGGTGATGGCCTGCATCAGGCGCTGGAGGCAAAGGAGAAGGTGCCGATTCAGCCGGAGAACGTAACGCTCGCCTCGATTACCTTCCAGAACTACTTCCGCCTCTACGGCAAGCTGGCGGGCATGACTGGCACTGCTATGACTGAAGCGGAAGAGTTTCAGGAGATCTATGGGCTGCAAACAGTTGAAATTCCCACCAACATGCCGATGATACGCGATGACGAGGACGATCAGGTGTTCCGCACGCTTGAGGAGAAGAATCATGCAATCGTCGAATCCATTCAGGATGCCCGCGAGCGGGGGCAGCCAACGCTGGTTGGAACCACTTCCATTGAGAAGTCGGAGCAGCTGTCCGCCAGGCTTAAGCAGCTGGGTGTTCCGCACAACGTCCTGAATGCGCGATACCACGAGCAGGAAGCCGAGATAGTCGCTCAGGCGGGAGTGCCTGGCACGATTACCATTGCAACAAACATGGCCGGAAGAGGCACGGATATCCAGCTTGGCGGCAATCTCGAGCGCCGTCTGGCCAGCGAGCTTGTAGGAATGGAAGATCTCGCTGAAGTGGAAGAGACCGAGAAGCGGGTTCGGCAAGAGATGGAGGAGGCGCGGGACAGCGTAGTTGCGGCAGGCGGCCTTTGGATCATTGGTACAGAGCGGCATGAATCACGACGCATAGACAACCAGCTTCGTGGCAGGTCTGGAAGGCAGGGCGACCCAGGCAGGTCAACATTCTTTCTTTCGTTGGAAGATGACCTGATGAGAATTTTTGGTTCAGAGCGGATGGACTCGATGCTTGTTCGGCTGGGATTGGAAGAGGGCGAGGCAATCGTGCATCCTTGGGTGAACAAGGCTATAGAAAAGGCGCAGACAAAGGTTGAGGCGCGCAATTTTGACGTTCGGAAGAACCTTCTCAAGTACGATGACGTAATGAATGACCAGCGCAAGATCATATTTGGCCAGCGCCGGGAGCTTATGGGAGTGGAGGATGTCATAACGGTGATCGAAGAGATGAAGGAGGAGGTTGTCGACCAGCTGGTTGATGAGCACATACCTGAACGGGCCTACGCGGAGCAGTGGGACACGGTTGGCCTTTCTGCCAGCATTCGTTCCACTTTCGGACATTCCATTCAAGTTGAGCGGTGGGCGGAGGAGGATGGCGTAGGCGATGACGAGCTGCGGGACAGGCTGCACGGCGCGGTAGACGAACTCGTCAACGCCAAAAAGTCTGAGTTTGGAGAGAACCTAACGCGCGACATTGGCCGCACACTGGTGCTTCGAACCATTGATGGCCTATGGCGCGAGCACCTTGGTACGCTTGATCATCTGCGGGCGGTTGTGGGCCTGCGCGGCTACGCCCAGAGAAACCCTCTCAACGAGTATAAGTCCGAGGCGTTTGCGTTGTTTGAGGGAATGCTTGACCGTCTGCGGCGTGAAGTTGTGCGGCAGTTTATGCACGTCCAGCTCGTACGAGAGTCGGCGCCGCCGGCTGACGAAGCACCCATGAATGAGCAGGCAACAGCCAGCCATCCCGCGCCTCAGGGTCTTGGACAGTCCCAACTTCCATCCGCCGGGACCGCGGCTAATTCGATGCCTTCCGCATCTGGTCAGGGCTTTGCGAAAGTCGGGAGAAACGATCCATGTCCTTGCGGGTCTGGCAAGAAGTATAAGAAGTGTCATGGTGCGTAGATTGCCCAGAGTTCCGTGACTCGCATGAACAAGAAGAATCGCGATCCATCGCAATTGAATTGGAGATAGTCATGAATATCGAAGAGTGGTACTATCCGCGTACAGAATTCGCGGAAACTGTGTACGACGCGCTTGACAAGTGGCCTGTGGAGGGGGTCAGTATCTTTGGCCCGCGGCGCACGGGAAAGACAAGCTTTCTAAAGAACGATCTTGTTCCAATCTTGGAAAACAATGGCCATAGGGTGATATATACTAATTTCTGGCCTCCCAAAGAGCCGCCAATTGTTTCACTGCTTGACAGTTTTGACTTTTCGCTAAAGTCCAGATCGTTTTTTGGGCGAATAAAATCGCTTGCATCTGGCCTAGTAAAAAGCGTTAAGCTGAAGTCTCCAGGCGGAATGGCGGAAGTCGAACTTAATTTGCCTGCTGCCTCGGAAATCAGTTTATCGGAAGGGCTGCGAAAGATAGAGTGGTACTGTGAGCGTTTTGCTAACGATTCAAAGCCAACCTTTCTGCTTTTTGACGAGTTTCAGGAATTGGAAAAGGCAGAGTCTGCGGAATCGCTGGTGGCAGCGCTGCGTACAGGTATTGATACTCGAAAGCCGAGGTTGTTGGCGGTCTTTGCTGGCTCGTCACAGCATAGGCTGCGAAACATGTTTTCGAGACGCGACGCTCCGTTTTTTTGGTATGCGTATCCACTACCGTTACCGCCTTTGGATGACAATTTTGTAGACTATGTTATCGGTAAAGCGAGACGCAGATCTAGCGTAGAAGTAAGTCGATCAAGTGCGATGGAGGTTTTCGAGCAGTTTGACAGAAATCCGCTGCTGTTTAAGAATTGGATATATAAGCGAGTTATGATGCCAAATATGAATGAACGCGAAATAGTCAACCTGGTTCTCGAGGACGTAACGGGAAAGCTCGATTTCAAAAGGCAATGGACCATGATGAGCACATCGTGTAGAGCCGTTGCAAAATTGGTGGCGAATGAAAGCATTCGCGTTTACAGCGAAGTGGATGGGTTGGCAATTGAGAAAATTTCCGAAGCAGCAGCCCTTCCGAGTGCAGAATTGCTGGAAGCAGTAAACGCTCTTGCTGATCAGGATGTTCTTGATGGATGGAACGGCGACTGGCAAATTGGCGATCCTCTGTTCAAGGCGTGGATCAAGAATCTACCGGATACAGAAAACTGACAGCGTGGTCTGTTCAGAAGCGAGGCAGGGGAGACAGCGGGCTTCTTCCGCAAGACTGTTCTAGAGTCAAGGCGGAGGAAGCCGTGAATACCTGTAGTTTGACGCGAAACGATGCCCTGTTCCCCAGCTACTGTCTTGGCCTGTGCATAGAATGGCTGCAGCAACTGTCCGTTGGCGCTATGCTTTACTTGCGGTTCTTGGTGCAATAACCTGCAAATTACCGTTCCTGGCGCGGCGACAGCTGCAAGGGAGCACCAAGCCCAAAAGGGGCGCAACCTATGGAGGAGATGATGGCTGACTGGATACGAGCCTGCGCGGCCGAAGACATCGAGCCCGAGGACGTAACGCGGTTCGACCACGGGGACAGCACCTACGCGGTGTACCGTTCGCCCGACAACCACTTCTACTGCACCGACGGCTACTGCACGCACGAACAGGCCCATCTCGCTGACGGCATAGTCATTGACGAGATCATCGAATGCCCCAAGCACAACGGGCGCTTCGACTACCGCAGCGGCGAGGCCAAGGGAGCGCCTGTGTGCGTCAATCTGCGCACCTATCCCGTCAAGGTCGAGGACGGCGAGGTCCACGTCCAAGTCGGCTAACCGTCCCTACGGAAGGCGGCCGGGCGAGGCTAAGAGTCGAAGTCAGGCTCCAGGGCGACGCCACGGCTGCGCTTGTCCTCGATCTCGCGCACGGTATTGGCGATGTTGAGGAAGCGCTCGGGCGGCGAGGGGTGGGACGAGCCGTAGGCGCCGATGGAGCCGGGGTTCTCGGCTGCCATCCGCCGCCAGAAGTATTCGGCGCGGTCGATATCGAAGCCCGCCGAGGCCATCAGGTACAGTCCTACGTAGTCGGCCTCGGCCTCGAAGTCCTGCGAGTAGGCGTGCGCTCCGAGCTGGCCGAAAGCGCCGGTGAAGACTCCCGTGCCGCCGGCGATCAGCACGTCGAGCAGGGTGCCCAGCGAGCTGTTGGCCTGCTTTGCGCCGATGTGGTTCATGACGTTGTGCGCCACCTCGTGGGCCACTACCAGAGCCAGCTCCTCATCGGTTTCAGCGAAGCGCATCATTCCCGAGGTGAAGTAGATGCTCTCGCCGTCGGCAAAGGCGTTGATCGACTGCGGGTCGATGCCGGCGACCGGGTCGCTGATCAGCTGGACGCCGTAGTTGCAGACTGTGATCGGCTGCATGTGATACTGGCGCAGCACGCCTTCACGGCGGACGATGATGTTGCTCCGCCGGTTCTTGACCGCCGACGACGCGGCGACGGCACTGCGCAGCGTTTCATTGTCCACGATGTCGATTCCGTTGACCTGCAGTATCTCGTCCCCTACCTGCAGTCCGGTATTCCAGGCGGGCGAGTCTCGCATGACCACCAGCACCCTGGGGCTATTGTCCGCGCCATAGACCCGGACCGCCGCTCCCTGCCACTCGACGGGAAAGGATTCCAGAGTGCCAAAGCGGAACCCGAAAGTGTTGGTGCGCTGGTCCTCCTTGCAGTAGCGGGCGCTGGCGGAGAGGACGGGCAGGGCGACGTCGAGAAGCCGCTGCTCCCGCTGCTGGCGGATTTCAAGCGCCACCTCCCGCTGCCGCAGGGCTTCCTGGGTGATCTGCGCGGTATCGGTGGTGCGCTTGCTGGTCGACGGCGAGGCGCAGGCGGTCAGCAGGACCGCAAGCAGTACTGCCGCCAGCGCAAATGCAGGTTGCCGCATGGGTCTACCTCTCGGTTGCGTGCGCCCGCTCTGTCAATATGCGGCGCAGCAGGACAATATGGGGCGGGAATCTGTAGTCTACCATAGATTTACCGCCATAGCCCGTGCGCCGCCGCACCGCGGCCCGTCGGCAGAAGGGAATCTGATCCGTGGCATCCAAAGGAAACATGGCCATGCATGCCATCAAACGCGACTCGCCGCATGGCGCGGGCGCTAAGCGCGAAGGCTGAGCGCGCATGGACACGCATGCCCGGGTCGTGATCGTTGGCGGCGGGGCCATGGGTACCGGCCTTGCCTATCACCTCGCCGAAGAGGGGTGGAGCGACACGGTACTGGTGGAGAAGGGGGAGCTGACGTCCGGCTCGACCTGGCACGCGGCGGGGCTGTGCACGTACTTCATCGGCGGCTACGCCATCGGCCAGCTGCATGCCCATGGCGTCAAGTTCTATCCGCGGCTTGAGGAGCTGACCGGGCAGTACGTCAGCTGGCACCCGTGCGGCAGCCTGCGGCTTGCCACCGACGAAGGCTTCGTCGACTGGTTTCGCTACGTGCAGAGCATCGCTCCCCGGCTGGGCTACGAGGTCGAGGTGCTGACGCCCAGCCAGATCAGTGAGGTGCATCCCTTCCTCAGCCTCGATGGCGTGCTCGCCGGCGCGCTGACCCGCGGCGACGGTCACGTGGATCCGGCTGGCGTGGCTACGGCCATGGCCAAGGGGGCCGAGAGCCGCGGGGTGAAGATACGACGCCGCTGCCGCGTAACTGGCATCAAGCGGGAGGCGTCGGGCGAGTGGCGGTTGCGGACAGAGCAGGGGGATATCGTCGCCGAGCATGTGGTCAATGCCGCCGGCTGCTACGCCCGCCGCGTGCAGGAGATGGTGGGCGGCACCGTGCCCATTGCCAACATGCAGCATCACTCCGTGGTGACCGAGGCCATTGCCGAGCTGGCCGAGCGGGAGGAGGAGCTTCCGGCGGTGCGCGACCCGCATGCCAACTGCAGCCTCCGCCAGGAGCAGCATGGCGGGATGATTGGCGTCTACGAGGCGGAGGGCGCGGCCGAGGCATGGGACGGCGGCGAGCCGGCCTGGGAGTCGGAGCACGAGCTGTTCGAGCCGGACTTCGACCGCATCGCTCCCTGGCTGCAGAGGGGGATGGAGCGCGTGCCGGTGTTCGGCAAGGCGGGTATCCGCCGCGTGGTGCACGGCGCCATTTCCCACACGCCCGACTCCCATCCGCTGCTGGGGCCGGCGCCGGGGCTGCGCAACTTCTGGATGTGCTGCGGCACCTCCATCGGCATCGCCCAGGGGGCGGGGGCCGGCAGGTATCTGGCGCAGTGGATGGTGCACGGCGATGCCGAGATCAGCATGGCCGCCTTTGACCCGCGGCGATTCGGCGACTGGGCTAGCCGCGAGTACGCCAGGGCCAAGTCGGTGCAGGATTACGCCACGATGTACGAGGCGCGACTGCCGGGAGTGGAGCGGCCAGCGGGTCGTCCCGTCCGTACTTCGGCGCTCTACGGCAAGCTGGCGGCCAAAGGCGCGGTGCACACCGAGGCCAGCGGCTGGGAGCGGCCCAAGTGGTTTTCCGCCGACGGGCGCAGCGAAGCCTGGTCTTTCCGGCGCTCCAACGTCCACGATCTTGTCGGCGAGGAATGCCGGGCGGTACGCGGGCGGGTTGGCGTCATGGACCAGTCGAGTCTGGCCAAGTTCGAGATTTCCGGACCGGGGGCCGAGGCCCTTGTTGGCCGTCTCTATGCCAACCGGCCGCCGGACCTGGGCAGGGTGACTCTCGCGCACCGCCTGTCGCCGAACGGGCGCATACTGGGCGAGTCGACCATTGCCCGTTTTGCCGAGGACCGCTTCTACGCAGTGTCGGCCGCGGGATGGGAGCGGCGCGACATGGACGCCTTCGATGAGGCTGGGGTGGAGGGCGCCGCGGTTGCCAACCTAACGGAGGACTTGGGGGCGCTGCTGGTGGCCGGGCCGCGGGCGCGGGACGCGCTTCAGCCGCTGACCGAAACGGACCTTGGCAGCGAATCGTTTCCATGGCTGGCGGCGCGGGAGATGGCAGTTGCTGGCGTCGAGGCGCGGGCGCTGCGAATCAGCAGCGTGGGGTCGCTGGGATGGGAGCTGCATGTGTCGATGCGGGATCTGGAGACGCTGTACGAATCGGTCTGGGAGTCGGGCGCGAAGCACGGCATCGCGGACTTCGGCGCCTATGCCGCGGACAGCCTTCGCCTCGAGAGGGGCTGCAAGAAACTCGGCGCGGAGCTGACCAACGCGGTGACTCCAGTGGAGGCGGACGTCATGCGATTCGCGCGGGGCAGCGGATACCAGGGCGAGGATGCGGTGCGCCTTGCCAGCGAGTCCGAGCCTGCCATGAAGATCGCCTATCTGGAGCTGCGCGATGCGGAGGACGCGGACGTACAGGGGGGCGAAGCGGTACACCACGACGGCCAGGCGGTAGGGGCGGCGACCTCGGGCGGCTATGGCCACGCCACGGGCAGGAGCCTGTTGTTCGCCTACCTGCCGCCTGCGCTGACGAGGCCCGGCCAGGAAGTGGAGCTGCGGGTGCTGGGGTCGAGGAAGCGGGCGGTCGTGCTGGAAGGCCCCGTCTGCGACCCCGATAACCGGGAGATTCGCGCCTGAATCTGGAGACGGCGCCTTGCGCCCCGCAGCTTGAATTTCGCGCCAGCTCCTTGACGTTGCGGCGCATTGGTACAATATGGGGGCGTGAGCGGCGCTCTTGGGGAGCGCCGCCTGCCTTGGCGCCGCGCCGCGCAGACCCTGCGCGTGCGCTGGCGTCGGAGCAGTATCAATCCATGCCGTCCTAGAGGAGACAGGGCATTGCAGGTAGTCGTACGCGAAAACAACGTGGACCAGGCTCTGCGCGCGCTCAAGAAGAAGATGCAGCGCGAGGGTCTGTTCCGTGAAATGAAGATGCGCCAGGCTTACGAGAAGCCTTCGGAGCGCAAGGCGCGGGAACGCGCCGATTCCATCCGGCGGGCGCGCAAGCTGGCCCGCAAGCGCGCCCTGCGCGAAGGCGACCGCTAGGCGTCGCGCCATGACCCGCGGCTCGTTGCGCACAGCGCGCGCGGGGGCGGCGACCCTCCTTACAGACCCGTACGCGGCCGTCCGCCGGACGCTGGCAGGCGCGGTCTGAGCGCGGCGGAGAAACCAGCATGGATACGCACGCCCGAGTCGTGATCGTTGGCGGCGGAGCCATGGGCACCGGTCTCGCCTATCACCTCGCCGAGGAGGGCTGGAGCGACATCGCGCTGGTGGAGAAGGGGGAGCTGACCTCCGGCTCGACCTGGCACGCGGCGGGTCTGTGCACGTACTTCATCGGCGGCTACGCCATCGGCCAGCTGCACGCGTATGGGGTCAAGTTCTACCCGCGGCTCGAGGAGCTGACGGGCCAGTATGTCAGCTGGCACGAGTGCGGCAGCCTGCGCCTCGCCACCAACGAGAACTACGACGCCTGGTCGCGCTACGTGCAGAGCATCGCCCCGCGGCTGGGCTACGAGGTCGAGGTGCTCAGTCCCAACCAGCTCACCGAGGTGCACCCCTTCCTCAACCTTGAGGGCGTGCTCGCCGGCGCGCTGACGCGGGGCGACGGCCATGTGGATCCGGCGGGCGTGGCCAACGCCATGGCCAAGGGAGCCGAAAGCCGCGGCTCCAAGATCATCCGCCGCTGCCGGGTTACTGGCATCGAGCGCGAGGCGTCAGGCGAGTGGCGGGTGCATACCGAGCAGGGCGACATCGTCGCCGAGCATGTGGTGAACGCCGCCGGCTGCTACGCCCGCCGCGTGCAGGAGATGGCCGGCGGAACCGTGCCCATCGCCAACATGCTGCATCACTACGTGGTGACCGCGCCGATACCCGAGCTGGTCGAGCGGGAGGAGGAGCTGCCGGTGGTGCGCGACCCGCGCGCCTCGTGCTATCTGCGCCAGGAGCAGAAGGCGGGGATGGTCGGCATCTACGAGACCGAGGGCGCGGCCGAGGCATGGGACGGCGGCGAGCCGGCGTGGGAGTCGGAGAACGAGCTGTTCGAGCCCGCCTTCGACCGCATCGGTCCCTGGCTGGAGAAGGGGCTGGAGCGCATTCCGCTGTTTGGCACGGTGGGCATCCGCCGCACGGTGCACGGCGCCATCGCCCACACGCCCGACTCCAATCCGCTGCTTGGCCCCGCGCCGGGGCTGCGCAACTTCTGGATGTGCTGCGGCTCCTCCATTGGCATCGCCCAGGGCGCCGGGGCCGGCAAGTATCTGGCGCAGTGGATGGTGCACGGCGACTCCGAGATCAACATGACCGCCGTCGACCCGCGGCGCTTCGGCGCCTGGGCCACCCGCGAGTACGCCAGCGCCAAGTCGATGCAGGACTACACCCTGATGTACGCGGTGCCGCTGCCGGGCGAGGAGCATCCGGCGGGCCGCCCCGCCCGCACCTCGGCGCTGTACGGGAAGCTGGCGGCCAAGGGAGCGGTGCACACCGAGGCGCACGGCTGGGAGCGGCCCAAGTGGTTTTCCACCGACGGGCGCAGCGAGGCGTGGTCCTTCAAACGCTCCAACGTCCACGAACTTGTCGGCGAGGAATGCCGGGCGGTGCGCGAGCGTGCCGGGCTCTTCGACATCACCAGCTTCTCCAAGTTCCGCGTGACCGGGCCGGGCGCCGAGGCCGCGCTCGACCGTGTGCTCGCCAACCGGCTGCCCAAGGCCAGGGGGCGCATCAAGCTCGCCCATGCGCTGACCGTCACCGGCGGCGTCCGTTCCGAATTCACGGTGCTGCGCGAGGGGCCTCACTCCTTCTACCTGGTAAGC
>CAZPIN010000218.1:0-22158 GCA_964586735.1 uncultured Rhodobacterales bacterium
CGTTTGGGGTCAGCCGTATGGCGGAGGCTGCGTAGAGCGGGCTGCTCGCCGGCGTCAGACGGGATGCACCCCAGACAGTCGAAACCGAAGATTCCGCGCCAAATCACGTCGTCTTGCGAGGCAGAAGCCCAGGCTTCCCCACAGCATCGCCGATTCGCCTGGACTCGATGCCAGGCTTTCCCAGCATTCGCCGTAGAAATCGAGACCCAGCCGCTCCAATGGACCGGAGTGGCCGCGCAGTCCGACATCCTGACGCAGAGTCCGCTCCTCGTCGCCAGATGTAACCAGCTTTCTCTCATCTGGGGGGAGCAGGTGGTCACAGAAGCACATTCGCATCGATGAATCCGCGCCAGAATATTGAACAGCTACGAAGAATCGAGTGGACGGACATAGATGCCTGAAGCAGGCAAGCAAATAATCCCGGCATGATGGCCTAGATCACAGGTTGGGCTTGGGAATCGGTTGAAGTTTAGGTCCTTTGGAATCACTGCTGTATCGTGTCCTCCTCTCCTTCTCCCTTCCAAGGTTCGCCAGGCAGCAGCGCGACGAGCTCGTCGAGTACCAAGCGCATACCAGCATCGAAGTCCCATAAAGCGTTTGGTCTGAGCAAACCATGTATTCCGTCACGAAATTCGACAAGTTTGGACTTGTAGTAGAGGTTTGCCTCAAATTGCGCCCGAGTGACCGCGTGTTCTCCTTCCGCCATGTAATGCCCGAAACAGTGCAGCAGTGTTCGAGGATTGACCTCTTCATGGGCAAGTGAAACATCCAGATCGAAGAGGTCTCTCCCTTTCTTTCTCTGATAAAGCGCACGAAACTTTGAACCCAGAATCTCGTTGATGCCATAAGTTGTGACATTGGCGGAGCCCGAAAACCATGGGTTCTCAACAGAATACTGGACCTTGACATGGCCAAGCACCGTGAAATGTTCGCGCGAATTGATCTCAATTTTCAATCGCATCCTCTCTGAGGGCGAACCCTCTGAATTGAATCGATATATCAGGACAATTCGTCCATGCTTGAAAGTGCGCTTAGGCGTGCCAAGCCAAGGATCGAGAACAGCGCGTATAAGGTCAATCGTTTCACCAATGGCCTCTTCCCGAATCTGGACGAGGTCGATATCCTCCGAATAGCGAGCAGGGGAGTGGAGGTGCAGCTTATGGAGCGCCGTGCCGCCGCGGAACGCTATCCGCTCCGCGATCTCAGGCACGGAGTACATCTCAACAAGAGCGCGACTCAAGACCAGGTCCTGCTCGATCAGGATATCTCGTTTCCAGGGAGCGTGGGCCCGCCAGTCTTCGATGCAATGCTTGGGAATCATAGGTCTGGATCCACATCATGATTTACGATGACCTTCCATCGCTGATTCCGCTTGGCGCCTATAGTTTTTTCAGCGCGGCGCAGCGGGATGTAGCAGCTTGCGCTGTCACGTACGAAGGGTTCGATTGCAGCCGCGAGCTCCGGCCACCCCGTGAATTCCAGCAGATAGCCGAGACGCTGCGACCAGCCAACAGGGCACAGTTTGGCTGCCTCAAGCAACTTCTGGGGGTTGATCACTTCGCCTAGTTCAATCAAGACAGTCCCCGCATTGTTCAATCCACATGATCGATGCGGGTAACCCACAAATTCTAGCGCGGTTACTTCGGGGGTCGCGTACTTGATAGATCCGTAGGGGGTGTTGATCTTGACAACTGGCATCCGATTGAGGTCACCGCGCGCAGTGAACATAACGATGCGCTCGTCACCGCATATGATGTCGGGGCGGCTCTCGGGAACCATCACCTGCATCACCTGTGGCCGCTGATGGGCGGCTCCATGCCGTTCTGCCGCTGAAAGCAGCGCCACGTAGTACGGAATGTCCAGCGTCTCCATGAGCTGGTCGATGAAGTGTTCGGCAGGCGGGCAGGCATAACGCCGGTACACCGGAGAAACGATAACGTGAAACGAGCGCATGGGACTGGCAACCAGTCCCCGCTGGTTCAGGCGCCGAATCTGAGCCCGCACAGCATCTTCGCTTCCACCGATAGCCTCCATGGCGGCGGCAGTCGTGAAGTGATGACTGCCGCTTGCCGCTAGGTCGTCGATGTACTGATCAGCTCGCATGAGTGGCTACTCTCGATGACGCTGTCGCTGCTCTTCGCCAAGGGGTTGCGTAGGCTAGCCCCGACTGTACTCGCCGAATGTAGCACCAAGAGATGCATCCGTCAAGTACTCTACCGAGCATAGCGCATTCAGCAGTCATGTCAAGCCCCAAGTCCTGCTGGATGTTCTGGCATGGGGCGCACCACCGCTGTTCGCCGAAGTGCTCTTGCGTCCCGTCGTCTTTGGGCCATGCCAGTCCTGCAGCGGGTTGCAGAACTGGCTGTAGCAGCAGATATCAGAGTGGTATACGCGGCACTCCATCCGTAGAAGATGTCGCGACTCGCCAATGTGGCAAGACTCACGGAGGCTCTCGTTCTATTCCGGTTCCGGGTGATCGCCCGAATGCTCTTGCCCTGCCGGGCCAGAACCATGATTGTCCAGGTCTGCTCTCCTGTGACCATTTGCTCTCCTCCTCAAGTTGAGTGGAGGAGCGCAGGTTGCAGTTGGTTCACTTTTCACCCGTTGGGGTGGGCCACTTTTAACCTGGTGCTAACAGGTGCGAGGCTTTCCTCCGCTTTGTGATCCTGGAGACGGCTCTAGGCAGAGAGAGGATACCCGATGGCAGTGCTTTGTCAAACAGAACAAGACGTTGGTGTTATGCAAACAGCCAGGTTACAGCGCCATTGGAAGACTACGCATTCTCAAGAGAAAACTTGACAATGTTGCGTTTCTCTCTGCTGTACTCCACGCTCACGAGATGTATGGGTAGCCCCCAGCTGCGGTACTTGTCCGCATAGCCTCTGTTCCGCATTTGCTCCATGCCACCTTCAGATTCGGATCTTTCTGCAATCTTGAACTCGAATATATACACTCTGTTCTCCAGAATAGCAGCAAGGTCAATTCTTCCATGACTGGTAGATTCTTCGGCGCGTACATCCAGGCTTGCCCCGTGAAAATGCGAGAGGAACACGCTGGCGCAATGTGATTCGTAGTTCTCAATTTGACTGACGTCATACCACTGGTGCGGGATGCTTGAAAACAGGGACTTGAAATGCATTTCCAGCTTGAGTGTGTCGCAGTTCTCCAGATGCTCAAAAAACTGCTGCATCTGCTGATTCCGTCTCTTTGCAGTCCAGTCATGTAAATATGTGGATTCCAGAAGGCGGTTAAGGCTTCTTCGAACCTCTAGATTGGGGTAGTCAAGCCTATAGAGCGTCTCATCGGCTTGCTGCTTTGTTTCGGCTATAGTAAGGTAGCCAGACTGAAAAAGCATCGCATCGGACAGTTGTTCGTCAAAATCAAACTTTGACAGCATATCCGCGGTATAGAATTCACTTCCGATTTCCGCAGAATATATCCGATTGTTGCGCAAAAAATCTGCAAGGAACGCTGGTGATCCCGTTTCATGCCACCACGCATTGAATTTGCGAGTGTCGAACAGCATGAGCAGGTCATGCGGACAATAAACTCGTTCTTCGCCAAGCCAGTTGTAGCCATTATACCATTCCCTGACCTTGGCGCGATCCAAACCAACTAATTCCGGCCAGAACACAGCGTCAAGATCCTGATCGGTGTATCCGCACAATGCGGAGTATTGAGGCATCAGCGTTATGTCGATCAGCTGGTTCAGGCCAGAAAACAAACTGACCTTAGGAAATTTGCTCACACCGGTAAAAAATCCATATTTAACCAGTGCGTCTGCGGTTTTCAGCGTGCCAAATATCGAGCGCATTACGTTACGATTGGAATGTGCCACTTCAGTATTTTCAAGAGCATCAAGAATTGGCCTATCGTACTCGTCCACAAGTACAACGACTGGCATGCCCGTCGATTTGTATAGACGGTCAATGAGCTCAAAGAAGCGGGTTGAAATATCAGTCTGGTAGGTTTTCACCCCAGCAGCCTCTTCAATCCTATCCAGCTGGTAATTTGTCACCGTTGTTACACCGGCTGGGTTCAGAAAGTTTCCTCCGGCGTAGTCTAACCGAATGACTGGGTAGCTAACCGACCAGTCCCACTTGTCATATATTGCTAACCCTTCAAACAGCTCCTTGTTTCCCTCAAACGCCTCCTTGATGGTGTCAACAAGCAGACTCTTGCCAAACCGACGGGGGCGCGAAAGGAAGCTATACTTGCTATGCTTAGCGAGCTGGGGGACGTAGTCAGTTTTGTCCACGTAGTAATGCCCGTCCCTGCGAATCTCGCGAAGGTTCTGCACCCCAAGTGGCAACTCCAATTTTTCCATGTTCGCTACTCCGTATCTGGCTGCCAGCGCCAGCCTCCCTGCACCGCATGCGATACTACTGCTTTCATCCATCATGTCAAGCTACGAATATTGTCTGAACTCCCGTGGACATCCGGCAGACGGAAGCTAACTTAAACCTTCCTCCGGGGGAGAGGCTCGGGTGGGCGACGGGATTGCGGCAGACTTCAAGGGAGACGGGCTGGCGTTTGGGAATAGCCGTCTGGCGGGGGGGTGCAGTACCGGTTTTCCCAAAGTCAGACGAGGCGCACCCCACACAGCCAGCTCCGTAATCTCCGCAATGCGGGAATCGCTGGGGCATCCGGTCAGAAGCCCAGGCTTCCTTCCAGCATGATCGAGTCGGTCGGACTCGACGTCTGCCTATCTTCACGCTCCCCGTAGATGTCGAGGCTCACCCGCTCCAGCGGACCGGACAGGCCACGCAGCTCGGCCCCCAGTCTCAGCTTGCGGTTCTCGTCGCCAGTCTCCGCCTCGCCGTATAAAGTCGCCAGCGCGTTCTTCCGCATCGTCTCCGCGCCATAGCCCATCCGCGCTTTCATCAACGCGCCAGCATTAGAGGAGGCGTAGCTGTCAAGGTACTGGCTGCCCCACATGGACTCCGCCACGCCGGAGCGGGGGGCGTTCCAGGTCGGCTCAAGCGAGAGGCTGACGCCGCGTTCCTTCACGCCCGGGTCGTACACAGCGCCCAGACCGAGGCCCCAGTCCTTGACGCCGTCTTGAAAGTGAAGCAGCGTCAGGCTGGCCCGCCCATGCATCTCAATCCCAGATTGGGAGGCATAGCGAAACTCGCCTGCGATATCGGCGCCTGCGCCATCGTCGGCGTCACCATCATCTATTCGCATGCCCAGTTCGAAACTGTAGAAGAGGGAATGGATGTCGGCGAGGTTTCGATGGCTCGCCCACTCCACTGCCAGCCTGGTTCGGTTCGACGCAGCGTCGACAGCCTCCAGGTTACCAAAGGAGGACATCGACTGTTCCATTTCCGTGCTGGTCAGCAGGGCGTCGGCCTTGAGCGACAGTGCATATTGGCGGGTGTCCCAGACCTCGATACGGCCGCCACCAGCGAACATGTGCATGGAAAGGTCGAATTCAACGGTTCCACTGACAGCGGTTTGAGTAAGCGTGCCCGTGCCTATGCCGGCGCTCAGCCAAAAAACTTCTCCTGACGGCGTGGTCCAGAAGAGATACGGTGCGAAGGTGGTGATGCCGGTTTCGGCACTGGATGCGACGCTGGCAGCGGCGCTGCTGTACTCCACCTCGCTGGATGAGCGGTTCACCGCAAGGCCATACGAAGTGCTGCTGCTGATGGGAAGGTCGAAGCCAAGAAGAATGTCCGAGGACTCGCTTTCGACAAAAGAGTCGCTGTTTGGCTTGCTCTCGCGTGCTGCCATAGAAGACGAGCCCCAGATCGCGAGCGGACCACTCTCATCTCCTTCACCAGCGGTCAGCGCAAAGCTAGTCTGGCTGGCCAGACGGTCTTGGTCAGGTATGCCGGCCCAAGTGAGGTAGTCGCCGAAGCCTCCGCCATAGCCGCTGCCCAGCCCATCGGGTGAACCGTCGGGCGCGGTTGCTTCGAGGCCGAGCAGACTGGCGAATTCCCGCATCGTCCGGCCCGCGTCTCTGCTGGAAAGCGCTTGGGTGTTCAATGTCCGCCCGCCAAGCATCGCCCGGGACCCCATGCTTCTGGCACGGCGGGCTTCGGCACGGCTCCATATGCCATTGACTATGCCTGCGGCAACGGAGCGGCCGGCGTCTGCAACTACGTGGATCAGTGCGGTCTGATCGGCCTTGGCCAGCTTCCCCTCGCTTGCGACGACGTAGCCGTCGGCAGTTATGGTCTCCGTCTCACCGGAGGCGAGAGGCGGAGGCTGCACTGCGACGGCGGTGTTTGGGGGCAGTGTACTGCCTGAAGCGGGCGCGAAAGGTTTGACCTGAAGGCTTATTGCCGCGCCCGCGGGCGGCTCACTGCTGAAGACGGCGGAGACTGGTACGCGAGGCACCCGGCTGCCGGCAGCAAATTCAGCGGTGCCGCTGCATCCCCTCAAGGTGCAGGCAACAGCAGCGCGGCCTTGGGCTGAGCGGGTCGAGGCCGCTGCTGCGCCAGTCACTCCTTCGAAGGCCAGACGCCACTCGACCATACCTGCGACCGGAGCGGGGCGGGAGAGGGTGATATCGAAACGGACTGTCCTGTCTTCTTCTGTGTACTGCGGCACCGTAGCTGCGACGATGATCTGCTCTTGTGCCGAAGGCTCGTTGATTGTGCCGGTTGCGGAGGCGGCCGCTCCCAGAGAAGCCCCTTGGGAGGGATTGACAAGGGTGACCACGACTGTTTCGCCGCCTCGCTCGGCGACAATGTCGCTGTTGACCGCTACAGTGATGGTCTGCGTCGTTATTCTTGGGCCAAAGACCAGCCTTTGAGGGTCGCTGTGCTCCGAGAAGTCTCTGCCCTCGCTGGCCGAGCCGGAGAATTGATAGTCGACTGTGAAGGAGGCTGTCTCCTGTCCGGCTGGCCGGACAAGCGCAACGGTGAAGGTGAGGTTAGCCGTGCCCGAAGCGGGTTCGGTGATGGCGGCTGAAGGTCCATCGATGGTAAAGACGCTGTCCGCTACGGGCGCGGTGGGAGCAGCCGCCGCCACCGCTGTCGTCGTCCAGTCGCTTCCCACGCTTTGTTCGGTACCGCCTTGATCGGTATAATTCACGAACACCTGCATGTGCTGGCCCAAGTCGGCTGCTGTGATGGTGTAAGTTTCCGAGGTCGCGCCGTCTATGAGCTCGGAGCTTGTGCTGCTGGTGTCATCCGTCCGCCGCCACACGTAGTTAAAGGTCACCCCCACCAAGCCGTCGGCATCCGTGAAATCCCTAACCGCCATCAAGGTCTCGCCGACCGCGAGGGTTCCGGATATCGTTACCTCTCCTTGGGGAGGGCTGTTTGACCCGGCTTCCACCAGGTCTATCGTCGCCGTTCTGCTCGTACCAACCATGTAAGCGCTGTCGTCGTCAATTGTCAGCGTAATTGAAAACGCATCTCCAGGTGCCAGCGAGGAGGTCTGAATCGTAACCTCCACGGAGGTTTCGTTGGCAGGAATGGTGGCCATGCTCGGCCGGGTGCTGCCACGGAACGCGGATGGTTCGCCTCCAACGGTGAACTGCACCTCCAACGGGGCGACCGTGGCCGCCTCCCGCGAGATGACGAACACTGCGTCGCTGCCTCCAACGACTCTAGCGGACTCCGCACTGACCGAGACCTCGGGAAGAGCCCCCGCAGCCACAGCTGTTGTCGTCCAGGCACTTGACACGCTTTCGCCGATACTGTCGTCGTCAGTGTAATGCACGGTCACCCCGATATGATGGCCCACATCGGCCTGCTGCAGCGTGTAGGTTGCCGAGTCGGCGTTGGGGATGTTCTTCGCGTTTGCGCCGCTGCTGTCGTCCGCCCGCCGCCACTGGTAACTAGTGAAAGTCAGCGTGGGCGGGCCGTCGGGGTCGGAAATGCCCGTCGTCACCGCCGTCAGCATCTCTCCCGCTGTCAGATTGCCGGTGCCAGAAATCGTTGGCTGGCCCGTGGCGCGGCTATTGGACGGGGGCGACAGGTGCACCGTCGCCGCCCTGTCAGTACCAACAGTGTACGCGCTGTCGTCACTGATGGTCAGCGTTATTGAGAACGCATCCCCATCTGCCAGCGAGGAGGTTCGAATTGATACCTCCACGGAGGATTCATTGGCGGGAATGGTGGCCGTACTTGGGCGGCCGCGGAAGAATGCGGATGCGTCGCCTGTAACGGCGAAGTTGACGACAAGTTGTGTAGCCGTGGCTGTCTCCCGCGAGATGACAAACACCGCGTCGTCGCGGTTTCCAACGATGGGAGTCGTCTTTGGTACGACCGTAACCTCGGGAAGGGTGCCGGCGGACGCAGCCACGGCGGCAGTGGGGAGGCTGAAGAGCGTCTCGAGCGCTTGGGTGACCTGGTCGACGAAACCCGCCCTGACACGAATCCGCATGCCAAGGTCGTCCGCACCCAGCATGTAGGTCTGCGAGGTTGCGCTATCGATGTCCTCCCAGTTGTCCGTCGAGGTCTCCCTCTGCCATTGCCAGTTCAGATCCCCCTCGGTCGGCTGGCTGTCGGCGTCCGTGATGTCACCGATCCCCGCTCTCAGCGTCTGGCCAACCTGGGCCATGCCGCCGACCGATGGATTGCCCATGGCGTCGTTGTTGGTCGGCCCCGTTACGGTCACCGTCGCCTCGTCATCGGGGGGCGTACCGACCGTGTACCCGTTGCCGGGCTGGACGGTCAGCGTCGCGCTCTCGCTGCTGTCGCCGAAACCAAGGGCGTTGACCGACACCGATACCTCCACTGTCGCCAAGGCCGCCGGGAAGACCGTTTCGGTGGGAGGCGAGGAGGTCCTCAATCCGCTGCCGGTGACCGCAATGCCCACTGTCAGCGTGGAGGCTGGGTCGCCGGTCCGGGTGAGGATAAACTCCGCGTTGGGGTTCCCTGTGCCGACGATGCTCGCCGCCTTGGCCCTTACCGTAATCACTGGGAGCGCCGCCGCGGTAACCGCCACACTCCATGCGCTTTCGAGGCTCTCGTCGGAATCGTTGTCGTCGGTGTATGACACCACGACCCGAATGTGCTTGCCCAAGTCAGCCGGAGTGAGCCTGTAGGTTGACGAATCCGCGTTACCGATCTCCGCTTCTCCCGCGCCGGCCGCGTCGTCCGCCCGCCACCACTGGTATTCAAAGACCAGCGGGTCCGGACCGTCGGCGTCGGTGATGCCCGTCGTCACCGCCGTCAGCTGCTGGCCGACCTGGACCGTGCCGGAGATCGTTGGCGGTCCACCGGCGGGGTCGGTATTGGCCGCCCGTATCGGGCCGTACGGCGCCGCGCAGACAAAGTCGCGAGTGGCACCGGCACGCGTATATTGATAGCATACGAGAATCCAATGACCAATGACTGCGGCCCCAGGTGCACCCAATAGATTGTTGTTGGTATTCTCGTTCGTTACACTCAGTTGACCCGGAAGCGCAAATGCCGCAGTGACTGTTTCAGGAAAGTAGGGAGAGGCAAGAGTGACAGCGGCTGTATTCCTGGCGGGGGCGGATGTAGTGCTTCCATCTGGGTCCATGACGCCTGTGCTGTCGACGGAAACTCTTTCTCCTAGCCTGGCCTCCCCTGAAAGTACGGGGCTGTTGGTAACGTCGCCCGAGTATCTTGCCCCTCCGTCCGCCAGCAGCGTATATCCGGCGTCCTGCCCGATCACCTGGAACAGCAAGTGAGGCGTATCGACGGGGCCAGCTGATAGAGTGCTCAAACTTCCACTACCAAAATCACCTCTTCCTCTCGCAGGAATACTCCAATCTGCGGCCGATCCAGAATCCTTCGCATCTGTATTTGTATAGCTCCATGCTAACTCGCCCAAAGTAGTGCTGGTATTTCGCAATACGATGTGATATGTGGCTGTGTTATCGATCTTAACTGACCCGCCCATCACATCAAAATTGTGGTTTCCGGCAGCAGTGGTAACCGATTCGGGTACGGTCAGGGAAGCTACGAGGCTGCCGGGATTGCTGCCGCTGTTGTCCCAAATTTCCGCACGCACTGCACTGCGCTGAGCGGCAGAAATTGTTCTGCGAGTGTGTATGACAATTCTCGTAATTCTATATTCGCCGTTTGACGATGTGCCTGTTTGAAACGACTGTGATAATCTGCCGGATGCGGTAAGTCCAATACTGGAAGAAGACGACTGCTCCGTATTGCTGATGAACGTCGTCGTCTGCGCGTCAGCGGTCTCCGGCGTCAACGCCGCCGCTCCCAGCAGGACGCCTGCTACTGCGCCTGTCGCCATCCATCGCGGCGTACGGCCAATGCTTCGGCGGCTCAAAATGCTGGCGCTTCCGCTGGCCGACGTCGCCTGCGGTTGCGGGATTCTCCCGTCCACCTCGCTGCGGGGAGAGAAGATGCCTGCGCAGCGGCGTACCCGCTGCCACAACGTACTCCCTGCGCCGCCATCCCGCTGGCTAAAGTAGCCCATCGGGCGCTGGCTGGATGCGTAATGCGTTGTCGCTTTCATGATGCTCCTCTTGGAAGGTGCCTTTGCTTCCATCTTGCAGTCTATGCCGGATTATCTGCAGCGTTGGCGATTCCGGCGGGCACAGTCGTTCACGGCGCGGCACGAGACGCCTAGGGTAGGCTGGCCAGACGACGTTCGCGGCTGGCCTCCAGCTGCGTGTCCATCTGCGCCCGCAGCACCTGAAACGTTTCCAGCCGCTCATCGACAAGCCGTGCCGCCGGCACCCGCTGCAATTTGAGCGGGTCGACATGGCGGCCGTCTCGTATCACCTCGAAATGCAGGTGCGGACCAGTCGACTGGCCCGAAGACCCCACATAGCCGATGGTCTGCCCCTGCTTGACCCGGCTACCCACCTTGATGCCCTCGGCAAACCCTTTCATGTGCGCGTAGGCGGTCATGAAAGTGCTGTTGTGACGGATTCGCAGGTAGCGCCCGTACCCTCCGCGCCACCCCTTCTGCACCACCACGCCATTGCCGGCGGCTGGAATTGGCGTGCCTGGAGCAGCCCGATAGTCGGCACCTCTGTGCAGGTGGCGTACCTTGTGGATGGGGTGGATGCGATAGCCGTAGCCAGAGGTTACGCGGGCGTTTCCTAGGGGCCTGGTCGAGATGAGGTTGCTATAAGGGTTTCCATCGCCGTCGTAGTAGCCGCTCGACCCGTCGGCGAACGCCACCCGGTAGAAGGCCAGAGAGTGCCCGTCGCTTTGGTGCAGTCCCATAAAATGTATGGTTGAACTGCCATCGCCCTCTCGCGTGATGAGCGCTTCGATTCGGTCTCCCCGGCGCAGGTCGCGCCGGAAGTCTATGGATCCGTTAAGCACTTTCACCATCTTGCTGGCTTCTCGGTTGTTGATGCCAGCCTCGGTGGCCGCCCTGTAAAAGTTGCTGCTCACAGTCGCTGTGAGGTACTGGCTCTTGCCCTCGTCGGGCGAGGGCGGCGCGATCGCCGCCATGCCGTCGACGATTTCAATGACTTCACGGTCTTCGTAGCTTTCTCCAAGCCAGGCATGGGCCGCGCTGGCCTTCCTGCCGCGGGGGATAATTCGCAGCTCCAGAAGCCGGGAAGGGGCTTTTTCCTCGCTTGACTTGACGGGCGTGTCGATCACGAACACCACCCTCGACCCGATGCCCAGCCGCGAAGGGTCAAACGTCGGCTCCAGCCGCTCCACGGCGCGCAGGGAGTCGGTGTAGGGAATGTCGACGCCGCGCAGCAGGCCGTGCAGAGAGTCGCCTCGATGGACTGTAACGGAGTGTTTCGTTACTGGCGGCGCGGCTTCGGTAGTCTGCACTGTGGCCGATGTCGCCTCATACGGCGGGTTTTCGGAAGCGACAGACGCCAGACTTGCCTCCGGCGTGGCGGACCGCCGGAGCCGTGTACGCGCGGATAGCGATGCTTCTCCGCTGGTATAGGCGGCCGCCATGACTGGTAGCCACGTGCCATCCTGTACGGCTGTCGTCTGGATTTCACTGGGCGGGTGGTATGCGGCGACGTCGGTCCACGCCGGGCTGTGGACTTGCTGGCCAGATGGCAGCAGAGCCGCAATGCTGACCGAATGCGGCGCGGCGGAGGCCCGGGCCCTGGCCAGGGCGGCTTCCGTCCTGGCGGTGTCCGGCGGCATGGGGGTGGTCCAGACGCCGTAGCCGCCCGCGGCGGCAGTGCGCGCAGCCGTCGTTTCGAGGGCATCGCCGGCTGCTAGCCGGGCAAGGCTGTAGATCAGGCCGGTGACGACCGCGAAGGCCGCAACCGTCGCCACAAACGCGTTCAGCAGCCGCAGTGCCTGCCGCGACGGGCTGATGCGCACACGGTTCCGCCGCCTGCCGGGTGGACGCCCGGACTGCCTGCTGTGTAGGGCCCGACCGACGCTTCGCTGAAAGCCTTCGGTGGCTTGATGTAGGCCTGACGAGTCTTCGCTCAAATGCGCCTCCAGTTACTGATGCCCGCTGGACTAAAAGCGCACATTGCGCGCGATAGCCTCTGATGTCAAGTCTTGCGTCGTTTCGCCGCCGCCGCCTTCGCCTCCCGGCGATGCCGGTGCAGGATCGGTTCCGTGTATCCCGACGGCTGTGCGGCGCCTTCCAGCGCGAGAGCCCGAGCTGCACGGTATGCGGACGCGCCTGGCTGCAGCGGACGGTACGCCGGGTCGTCGGCATTCTGCTGGTCGACGATCTTCGCCACCCGCCTGAGCGCGTCCTCCACCTGCTGGCGCGATAGTATACCGTGGCGCAGCCAGTTGCCGATGTGCTGGCTGGAGATGCGCAGCGTCGCCCGATCCTCCATCAGTCCCACGCCATCGATATCCGGCACCGTCGAGCATCCGACGCCCTGGTCCACCCATCGCGACACGTAGCCGAGGATGCTCTGGACGTTGCGCTCCAGCTCGCGCTCGACGGTCTTGCCGTCCAGCTTTTTCCTGTCCGCCAGCGCCGGCTCCAGCAGCGCCTGCATCGGCGTCATCCTGCCGCGTAGCGCCTCCTGCCGCCGCTCGACTGGCACGTCCAGATAGTGCAGCGCGTGCAGCGTGGCGGCGGTGGGAGAGGGCACCCAGGCGGTGCTCGCTCCGGCCGCCAGCTGCGCGCCCTTGCTGTCCAGCATGGCCTTCATGGCGTTGGGCATGGCCCACATGCCCTTGCCAATCTGCGCCCGGCCTGGCAGGCCGCAGGCCAGGCCGACGGCGACGTTGCGCCGCTCGTACGCCTGAAACCATCCCGCCGCCTTGATCCGCTCCTTGGGCGGCGCCGGGCCCAGTGCCGACATGGTGTGGATCTCGTCGCCGGTGCGGTCGAGGAATCCGGTGTTGATAAAGGCTAGCCGGTGGCGGGCGGTGCGTATGCATTCGCCGAGATTGAGCGAGGTGCGGCGCTCCTCGTCCATGATGCCGATCTTGACCGTGTTCTCCGCCAGCCCCAGCAGGCTCTCGACGCGCCCGTAGAGGCGCATGGCGTAGTCCACCTCGTCGGGACCGTGCAGCTTGGGCAGCACCACGTAGAGCGACCCCGCCGGCGAATTGCGGCGCGCCGCCGGCTTCTTCAAGTCGTGCAGCGCGATCATCGGCGATATCACCGCGTCGAGCAGGTGCTCGGGCATCTCGCGGCCGTCCCCGTCCGTCGCCGCCGGCGTGGTCAGCAGCAGTCCCACATGCCGCGCCAGCAGCAGGCTGCGCCCGCGCAGACGGACGCCCCCCTCATAGGCGCGGTCGCGCGCCAGCCGGCGGGTCATGGGCTTGCCGTTCTTGTTGAAGGTGGCGGTCAGGTCGCCCTTCATCAGGCCCAGCCAGTTGCGGTAGGCGGCGATCTTGTCCTCGGCGTCCACCGCCGCCACCGAGTCCTCGAAGTCGACGATCGCGGTCAGCGCCGACTCCAGCAGCACGTCGCATACCCCGGCGCGGTCGGCTTTGCCCACCGGATTCCTGCGGTCGATGACAATCTCCAGATGCAGGCCATGGCGGCGCAGCGCGATGGCGCTGGGCGCGTCGGGCTTTCCCCGCCATCCGGCGAGCGCCGACGGATTTGCCAGGCCGACGCGATGCCCGTCTACTTTCGCCATCAGTCTCCCGCGCGCCACCGCGTAGGAGTCGACGTCGACGTGGCTGCCCTTGGCCAGCGGCGCCACCCGGTCCAGCAGGCCGCGGCACCAGCGCACCACCCTGTCGCCCCGTTTTTGGTCGTAGCCGCTGGCGGGAGGGCTGCCAGCGATGGCGTCGGTGCCGTAGAGGGCGTCGTAAAGCGACCCCCAGCGGGCGTTGGCGGCGTTGAGCAGATAGCGGGCGTTGGTCACCGGCACCACCAACTGCGGTCCCGCCAACCGGCCGATTTCACCGTCGATGTTCTGGCTGTCGATTTCAAACGGCGCCCCTTCGGCGGCCAGATATCCGCACTCGCGCAGGAAAGTCTCCTGCTCCTCCGCCGACGGCGGCCTGCGCCGCTTCGCCAGCCAGCCTTCAATCTCTTCCTGGAGCTGCTGGCGGCGTGCCAGCAGGCTGCGGCATTCGGGGGCGAATTCCTCGGCGATTTCAGCCAGCCCCCGCCACAGGCGCGCGCTCTCGATGCCGCTCCCCGGCAGCGCCTCCTTTTCCACGAAACGCCGCAGGCCGGCGTCGATTCGCAGCGTTTCGCTACGCTTTGCCATGCAGGTCTCCTCTTATCCCGCCGCTGCTGGTCCCCGCCGGTGGAAATTCAGGCGTCCAGCCTCGGCCAGCCAGGCCAGGCACATCGCGGCCAGCGCCGCGGCCAGCGCCGCCCAGGCTGGCAGGAGCCCGGCAATTTCGATTCCGCTCACGGCGTAGGTCTCGCGCCGCGGCAGTCCAATCCAGCCCGGTCCACTGCCCTTGGCGCGGCGCAGGGCCGGCATGCCGTCCGCCATACGCCGTACGGAGCCGCCGCTCGCCTCCGCGACCGGCCGCAGTACTTCCGTGCTGGGGGTGACGTCGCGGTGCTCCAGGATGTCGTTGACGCCCATCAGGCCGATGGCCTCCAGCGCTCCCGACTTTCCCCGGTAGATCCCCGCCGCGTCGGTCGGCAGTCTACCCTGCCAGAGGCCGGGGCGCATCTCGGCCAGCGGCACGAGCGCCACCGTCCCGTCGGGCGCGGCCAGCTCCACGTCCTCCGCGCTTTCCGCCAGAGTCTGGCGCGACACCAGCAGCCCGTCGCCGTCCGCCACCAGCCACAGCCGCTCCTCCTCCAGCTCGGGCTCGCCCATCAGCCAGTGGGCCAGGCGGCGAAACAGCTCGCCGTGGGGGCCGCCGCCGTCGTGGCCCCGGGCCCACAGCCATGCCTGGTCGGTGGCCAGCACGCCAACCCGGCCTTCGCCGACCCGCGCCGCGGTGAGCAGCGGCCATCCCTGCGAACCGGTGAGCAGCGTGTCGCCGGCGCTGACCTGAAGCTCCTTTTGCCAGTACCAGGGGCCGGCGCCTTCGAGGTCGCCGACAAAAGCCCGGGTCAGCGGATGGCGACGGCCTAGTTCCGTGGCCTCCACGTCGTACGGCGCGGTCAGGGACACGCCTGTCGGCTGCACTGGCGCCACGTCCGGAAGCAGAGTCTGGAACAGGCCCGGCGCCGGATCCGAGGGGCCGCCGAGCGCGGCAAGCAGGGCGCCGCCGCTGCGGACATATTCGGCGATGCTGGTGAAGTAGACGTCCGACATCAGCTGCCGTCGCCGGTAGCGGTCGAATACGATCAGGTCGAAACTGTCAATCTCCTCGATAAACAGCCGCTGCACCGGAAACTCGATCAGCGAGAGCTCGTTCTCGGGCACCGCGTTGAGGCGGTCGAGGGTCCGCAGAATCGTGAAGTGAATCAGGTCCACCGCCGGGTCGGTCTTCAGCAGGTTGCGCCATACCCGCGCCGCCGGGTGGGGCGAGTGCGATACCAGCAGCACCCGCAGCCGGTCTCGAACGCCGTTGACCGAGGCGATGGCGCGGTTGTTGCGGCTGGTAATCTCGTCCTCCGCCGCCGGCGTGCGCAGCTCCACCGCCACCGCGCCGGCATGCGGCAGACCCACCGTGACCGTCGACGGCTCGCCGATGACGGCTTCGAACTGCAGCTGCAGGCGGCCGTCCACCCACAGCTCGACTGGCGCGACGCTGTCCGCTCCGCCACCATGGTCCTCCACTACATAGACGACATCGACGCCCGTCCGCACCAGGCCGAAGGAGGGCGCCTGCAGCATGGTGATGCTCCGGTCGCGCCGCCCCTCGTCGCCGCTCACCAGTACGTGCACCGGCCATGGCGGGAGAGCGCCAGCGCCGTGCGTCCGCCCGTCGGTAAGCACGATGGCCGCGCTGACCCGCCTGGCGGCCGTCTCCGAGGCGGCCTGCTCCAGCGCCTCGAGCAGAAGCGTGCCGGGCTCGCCCGACCCCATCTCCGAAAGGCGAATGATCCGGTAGGCGAGGCCGCCCCGTTCCGCCAGCCTGTCAAGGTCGCCGGTGACTGCCTCCAATGCCTGGTCGGTCTGCGCAGGGCGCTCTCCAAGGCGCTGGCTCGGACTGTCGTCGACCACCACCAGCACCTGGTCATCCAGTGCCTGCCGCATCTCGCGTACCGCCTGCGGATTCAGCAGCGCGGCCAGCAGCAGGGCGGCGGCGAGGGTGCGCCACAGGACTCCGCTGGCCCGCATGTACAGCCCGTAGGCCATCGCCGCCGCCGCCGCCGCGGCCAGCGAGGCCAGCGCCCACAGGGGCAGCTGCGGGGCCAGGGACAGGCTGGTTACCGCGCTCTCCATGGCTCAGTTCTGCAGCCTCTGCAGCCGCTCGATAATCGCCGGCTGGTGCACCTGGTCGTGCTTGTAGTTGCCGGTCAGCGCATGCATGGCGAAGTTGACACCGGCGCGGCGGGCCATTTCACGCTGCCGCTCGTTCGCCGACTCCAGCGCCGCCAGCGGCCGTCCGGCGCGGTCCTCGGCCCAGGCTGCGGCCCAGTCGGAACCGCCCAGAATGACCGGCGTCACGCCGTCGTTGACCGCGCCTCCGCCATCCTCCACGCCGGCCGCGACCCAGATGCGCCCGCCGCTCCAGCGTCCGGGAAAGTCGTTGATCAGGTAGAACGACCGCGTCAGCACGTGCTCGCTGCCGGCCACCGCCAGCGGCGGCAGGTTGAGCCGTCCGGCCAGCCGCGCGAGATCGCGCCGGGCCAGTCCCGCGCCCGATGCGCCGATGCCCTGGTCGCCCGTGTCGAGTATCAGCATGCCGCCGGTGGCGATGAACCGGTTGAGCTCGGCGACGGCCGCGTCCGGGGGCGCGGGCTGCCCGCCCCGAATTGGCCAGTACAGCATCGGGTAGAGCGATAGGTCGTCCACCGCGGGATCGACTCCCGCTGGCGGCGCGGCAAGTATCGACGTGCGCCGGTACAGCACGTTGCCCAGTCCAAACAGGCCCGCCTCGCTCATGCGGTCCAGGCGGCGGTCTCCGGTGAGGACGTAGGCGAAGGTGGTTTCCAGCGCGCCCTTTGGCAGCTCCCGCAGCTCCTCCTGGGTCCGCCCCTCAAGCGGCGCCAGTGCCAGCAGCGCCGCCAGTCCCGCCGCCGTCGCGCCCGCCAGCGGCTGCCGCCGGGCTGAAACCGCGGTGTCAAGGGCGATCAGCAGCACCGCCAGGGCCAGAAGCCATGGCGCCGGATGGATCGTCTGGGCGGTTTCCAGCGGCTGCGTCTGCGCGTCGGCGGGCGGCGCGGAGGGCATGAGATCCGTCTCCACCGCGATCACCCGAGTCGCCGACTCCGACGCGTACAGTCCCGGCGGCAGGCCGGGCGATGCCCGTCCCAGTGCCATGCGCCCGTCAGGCACGGGTTCGGCCTGGGTCTCCGGTTTTCTCAATGCGCCTCCGGCCGAAACCGCCATCTCCAGCCGCCATGGCCCCTCGCCGCTGCCGCTGCCTTCGGTGCGCCGCGTGATGCGCTCCAGGATCCGCCCGAATTCGCCCGTCAGAGGCAGGGTGCTCCAGCTGGCGTCGGCGGTGGTATGCACCAGTACCACTTCGCCGCGGCCGAGTTCGGCGGCGGTGATGATGGGCGTGCCGTCTTCCAGCCTGGCCCAGGTGCGCTCGCGGGTCTGCGGGCTGGGGGCGGCAAGCAGCTGCCGCGCGACGCGGACTTCGGGTGATGGCGACATGCCGGCAAGCGGCCCGGTTTCGTTGTACAGGGCGATGGCCTGCGGCTGGCTCCAGGACATGGCGCCGCCAAGGTCCCGGCCGCCGGACAGCACCTGCACCGGCAGCAGCGGCTCGGAGTCGCCGCTGGCCGCCATGTCGGGACCGGCGAACCGCACCAGCTGGCCGCCGCCGCGTACCCAGGAGTCGATTCCCGTCACGGCGTCCGCCGGCAGCGAGTCGAGGGCGACGATGCTGTGCGGAGAGCGGGCGAGCAGCGTACCGGCGTCGCCGACTACGATGTCCGCGATGGGCGCAAGCGCGGCTCGTACATAATGGGTGCCGTCAAGCAGAGGCTGCTCCTGCGAGGCGAGGGACAGGATGCCCACCCGCGGCCTTTGCCAAGCGCCGCTCACAAGACGCACAGCGGCCGCCGATCGCTCGTCCTCCATATGGAACGAGGCGACGCGGTTGGCTAGCGGCGGCGCAAGCCGCATGCGCGCTTCGACAGTACGCTCGCCGGCCGCGATGACGATTTCGCTGCGCGCCAGCAGGCGGCCGTCCCTGTCTCGCGCCAGCACGCTGGCGGTTTCGGACGGTCCCGGCAGACCGCGCAGTACGCTGAATGTGGCTCCATCGGGGGTGCGCACTGGTACGCCAAGCGCCCGCCGCGGGGGCCGCGCCAAATGCACGATGGCGCCGGTACCCTCCAGCGCCCTTTCCAGCCTGCCTTCGCCGCTATGCGCCAGGCCGTCGTGTATCCAGTGCACGGCGCCGTTGTCGTTCGCTACCCGCATGACTTCGTCCGCCCAGGCGTCGCGGTCGGGAGGCCATGGCGCGGGCGAAAAATTGGCGACGGCCTCCAGCTGGCTGGCGGCAGGGGCGGGATCAAGGCGCTCCGGCGGATTGGCCAGCACTGCAACGCGCGCGGGCACCCGGGCGCGGCTGGCGGCGGCGAGCAACTCCTCGGCGAGTCCGCGCCGCGTCTCCCAGTCCGAAGCGCTCGCCCATCCGCCGTCGACGACAAGCAGAAGCGGGCCGTCGCCGCTGATCTGGGGAGTCGAGGCGAAGCGGGGCTCGGCCAGTCCAACAATGGCCAGAAGCGCGGCCGCCAGGCGCAGAAGCCGTAGCCACAGCGGGGCCCCCGATGGCTTCCGCGCGCGGCTTTCAAGATCGAGCAGCAGGCGGACGCCGGGAAACCGCGCCGGACGCGGCGTCGGCGGCAGGCGGCGAATCAGCCACCAGATCAGCGGCAGCAGCAGCAGCGCCAGCAGCAGCCAGGGCTGGGCGAAGGTCAGGCTCATCGCGGGTCGCCCACGGCGTTCGCCAGCCAAACCAGCGCCTCGATGGCGGGCCGGTCGGTGCGATGGACGGAAAAATTCCAGCCGCTGCTCTCGGCGTGTCCGCCAAGACGCTGGCGCAGGGCGGCAAGCGCCGCCTGATAGTCTTCGGCCAGCTCCTCGGCCGCTTCGGCGCGATACCGCACCGCGCCGCCCATGCTTTCGAAGTTCAGGCGGCCGCTGTAGGGAAACGCCTCCTCGTACGGGTCGACCACCTGCAGCAGGCATCCTTGGGTGCCGCTGGCCAGAGCGGTCCGCATCCGCTCCTCGATGCCGCCAAAGTCGCCAAGAAAGTCGCTGATCCAGACCAGCCTGCCGCCTTTGGCAGCGACTGGCGGGATGCCGTAGTCGTCCTCCCCGCTGGCGGTCTCGAAGCGCTGCGCGATGCGGTCCAGCTGGCCTGGACCCGAAGCCGCGGGCACGCCGCGGCGTCCAGGCACGCCTACCCGCTCGCCGCCGCGCACAAGCAGAATGGCCAGCGCCAGGGCGAGAAGCGCCGCCCGACGCCGCTTGGGCTCATGGCCGTCGCGGGAGCGGAACTCCATCGACTGCGCGTCGTCAGGCCAGATCCAGATTGTCTGCGCCGCTTCCCACTCATGCTCGCGCACCAGCGGTATGCGGCTGCGCGCCGACCGCCGCCAGTCGATCAGGGAAAACGGGTCTCCCGGCACTGCCGCGCGGTACTGCCAGAACGTCTCTCCCAGGCCGGCCCGTCGGCGCCCATGGACGCCAAGATGGAGGGTAGCCGCCAGACGGGTGGCAGCGGACAGCAGGGGCGGGAGGGGAGCAACCGTCTCCTCCGCGTCCCTCCGCAGCGCCGTCGCCATGGATCAGCCGATGGCGTGGGCGACAAGCCGGTCGACCACCTCGCTGGCGCTGGCTCCTTCGGCGCGCGCCGCGTAGGTCAGGGACATGCGATGGGCCAGCGCCGCGTGCGCCAGCGCCACGACATCCTCGGTGCCCGGCGCGAGGCGGCCCGCCAGCAGGGCGCGGGCGCGCGCCGTCAAGGCAAGCGCCTGGGCGGCGCGGGGTCCCGGTCCCCAGGAAATCTGGGACGTGACATCGGCCAGCTCGCCGTCGGCGCCGGGGCGGCCCGCGCGCACGAGCCGGAGAATGGCGTCCAGCACCTCCTCGCCCACCGGCATCCGCCGCACAAGCCGCTGCAGCCGAAGCAGCTGGTCGCCGCGCATGACCGGTACCGCCGGCGGCTCGGGCAGCGACGTGGTCATCAGCACCACAGTGCGCTCGGTATCGAGGTCGGGGTAGGGGACGTCAATCTGCAGCAGAAAGCGGTCGAGCTGCGCCTCGGGCAGAGGGTAGGTGCCGTCCTGCTCGATGGGGTTTTCCGTCGCCAGCACATGGAACGGAGAGGGCAGGTCGCGGCGCTGGCCGGCCACCGAAACCTGCTTTTCCTGCATGGCCTGCAGCAGCGCCGACTGGGTGCGGGGGCTGGCGCGGTTAATCTCGTCGGCCATCAGCAGCTGGGTGAACACCGGCCCCTCGATGAAGCGGAAGCCGTGGCCGCCTCCCGGCGTCTCCTCCAGCACCTCGGCGCCGAGGATGTCCGCCGGCATCAGGTCGGCGGTGAACTGCACCCTGCGGTTGTCGAGGCCGAGTACCGAGCCGACGGTTTCCACCAGGCGGGTTTTGGCGACGCCCGGAGGACCGACCAGCCGCCCGTGGCCGCCGCAAAGCAGAACCGCCAGCACACGCTCGACGACGTCGCGCTGGCCGACGATTCGGCGCTCGATGGCCTCAAGGGCCGAATTCAGGCCGTGATGCGCCGCCTCGAACTCCTCCTCGACGTCGCTCCACTCTAGCACCTCGCCCATGGCGCTCCTCCAACAGCAAACAGATCGCGCAGTCTACCCTTGCGCGGCGGGCAGTGCATATCCGCGGGATGTGGCGGCATTGTGAATGCGTTTCATTCTGCCGATGGCATGGCCGCCGTCATCGATGCGCAGCAGTCTGCCTGCCGCAGTCAGGGGTTGGGCAGCCGCTGACCCGCGTCGGTTTACAGGCGGCGCCGCTGGCCGCTGAATGAACGGGAGCTGCGCCCAGTGAGAACGCCGTGTCATGGCCCGGTCGGCTGGTCCCGATGAGGAAGCAGATGCATTAGGGGAAGGCATTCGAATCTAGCGAAGCAGAGAGTCGGACCATGCCGAGCGGGCGTCCCATGCGGGCACTTTGCGCGGGGGGTGATGCTGGGCAGCCACCATGATGCGCAAAGTCAGAGAGAACCTCGGGGATGCGGTCAGGCCGCTTTCCGGCGCGAATCGGCTGCGGCCATGTCGGGCGCTGACTGGCGGTCAGTCGACTTGCGATGGAATGTCGAGGCGTGCCTTGCTGGCAGGAGCGCTTCAGATCAGCCCGGCAGGGGCAGACGTGTGATGGCCAGCGGCCTGCGAAAACCCCGACCGACACCGCGTCTCGGCCATCTCTGTCTCGCAGCGGATGGCAGCCAGTCGCCCCTCCGGAAGTCAGGGCGCGGCAGACCGCAGGAGGGTGTGGTAGGATGAAGGCCGCGGGAAGCCTTCTCGCAGATGCCTTCCGCAGCCAGCGCCGGGCCGTACCCTCAGATATCCAGAAGGGCGGCGCAGGCAGCCGCGACGGAGCTTGGACCGCCATGAAAACTAAAGCGAACCAGCGGCAGCGAATAACGAGAAAGAGGCTGCTCAGGAAGATGGCGAAGCTGATTGGGCTGGGCAGGGAGCCACACCACGCTATCCTCATCATGCTGCTGTCGCAGCCGAAGCACATGCTGTCGTTTTTGCTGGCGTTCGGCCCAGAGGAAATCGTCAGCCTGATTGACGGCTCGCTTCCGGTGATTC
>CAZPIN010000219.1:0-12672 GCA_964586735.1 uncultured Rhodobacterales bacterium
GGATGGTACGGTCCCCTTGAGCCGAGATTCCACAGGGAATAGAACGGCGGCGTTAATTGTTGCGGGTACGCTTCAAGGTCTTGTTTGCGGACCGTCGCCCCAGCCTCTATCGTGTGCCCTATATGGAGATTGGAGCAGCCGCTCGGGACCGGTTAGGTTTCGGTATGGCCCTCCTTCCCTGCTGTTTCCCTTCACAGTGGCATCGGGGCCGGGAATGGTGTAGACCAGTCCCATTTATCGTGAAGGGTAAGGCCCTCGAACAGCGGTTCGTTGCACTCGAACGCCTCTCTCAGAGTGCTCACGAACAGGCTCTTGCCAAACCCGCGCGGCCGTGATAAAAAGACGCTGGTGCTGCCTTCCTGCATCAGCAGGTCGATGTACGCCGTCTTGTCTGCATAGTAGCTTCCTCTTTCGCGCAACTCGCGAAATGATTGGCTGCCTATCGGCAGTAGCTTCTTCTCCATGATTCTTTCCTCCAAGTAGGGCAGGTTGGGTTTCTCGCTAGAAGCGATGCTTGACGCTACTCACATGCGGTCTTGCTGTCAAGACAGATGGTGATGGTGACCAGACGTAGGACCATCCAGCCCTTAGCGTAAGAATCCAGCCAAAACTGTCGACTGCCAGTTGTGGCGGGTGCTAGTCGTCGGCTACCCATGGTGATTCTTCCATTCTTGCTCCCGCTTGATCCATCCCTTGTCGGTAAGGCAAGCAAGAAGATACTCGTTTGATCTGTCTCCCTTTATGGAGTTGCATGATCCGCACAGCAGCTGCAGGTTGCTAATGTGGTCGCCGCCTCCCTGGGATCTTGGAATTATGTGGTCGATGGTCAAGTGCCGCATTTCAAAATGTGTCTTGCATCCGTTGCAATAGCCACCCTGCTCGCCATACAGGAATTTCTTATTCTTGGGACTGTTGTAGCGAATTGTGCGCTTCAAATCTGTACGCTTTGGAATGTCGCTGCGGTGCAAGACACGAACAAACATCAGTCCTAGCTCTTCTCTTATGTGATCCTTTACCAGGTCAGCCGCCTTCGACGATATGTCAATGCTGACCCATTCGCGACTTTCGTCCTGAGCGGCAATGCAAGTAGTGGCGCATCCACAGAATGGATCAAAAACTGTATCGCCTACATTGGATGAGGCTTTGATGATTCTTTTCAGTAGCTGCAGCGGTTTTTGTGTCGGGTAGTTCGTTATTTCTTTCCGAGTGGTGGGAAACCATCCAGAAGAACCATAAAGCTGCTTTATGTCGCTCCACGTATTTGAAAGCGGCACTCCGGGGCTTTCATCAAGGTACTGACGAATAATTTTTCCTTTCCTTGTTCTCGTTTGGTATTTTCTGCCGGATTCATCTTCATGCCGAAACCAATTGTTCACATAAGAATCGGAGTAAGGGGTGTAGATGCGATTGTAAATATGATGGCCGTATTTTGCAGCATATACAAGAAGGTTTTCGTATGATTTTACGGGCTTCTTCCCCGCAGCTCGACCACCGGATGGTGTTCCATAGTTCCAAATAATTTGGCTAATGAAATTTCTGTGTCCAAATATGGAATCCATGAGAAGCTTCAAGTAATGCCCCGCCGTTGGATCACAGTGGAGATATATTGTGCCAGTGTCCTTTAACAAACGCTTCATTTCCATAATGCGTATGGCCATATAGATCAGGTATGACATCATAGAGTCGCCATGTATCTTTCTTGTTGCATTCAGTAGATCATACAGGCCAGGGTATTCATGCTTAATTTCTCCATGCCATGCTAAGTTGATGTCGTTCAGTCCCCAAGTATCCTTGAATTCAGCGCCAGCTGCGGCACTGCCGATAGGAGCAGCATAGTTTGCGTTGGAGTTGAATGGAGGGTCCAGATAGATCAAGTCTACGGAGGCGGAGTTCATCCCCCGCATGATGGGCAAGTTGTCGCTTGTCCAAATGGTTTGGTTGAACCAGTTGGTCTTGCTCATAATGGGCCTCTCATCTGGTTGGCGGTTCGGTGGACGCGGCAGGGAAGTATATCCCTATCTCGTCTGATGTACATCTCACACCTACCGTATAACAGGGAAGCAATAGTCTGCTGCCACCCACTATACAGGGCTGTCGGATGGAGTCAACAGGCAGGAAGGAGCATCGCAGCGAATCAGTCATTGCCCGCCCCATCCTGGCTGCTGCCTGTCCCGATCTGGATCTGGGCCTCGTCGTCGGCGTCGAAGTCGGCGTCGATGGACTTGGAGGTACGGGCGCCGAGTGCTTTGAGCGTCTCGACCTGCGATAGCAGGTTGCCCCTGCCGCGGGAAAGCTGGTCGAAGGCGGAGCTGTAGGCGGACTGCGCCTGGTCGAGGCGAGTCCCCAGGGACTTCATATTGTCGACAAAGCCGGTGACCTTGTCGTAGAGGAGGCCCGCCCGCTTGGCGATCGTCTCGGCGTTCTGGTTGCGCCGTTCTACGGCCCAGACATTGGCCACCGTCTTCAGCGCCATCATCAGGGTGGTTGGCGTGGCAATCATCACGTTGCGCTCCAGCGCATGCTCAGTGATCGAGCCGTCGTGCCGCAGCGCCTCGGACACCGCGCCCTCTATCGGCACGAACATGATGACGTAGTCGACGCTGGCGACCTCTGCGCTTTGGTACTCCTTGGACGAGAGATTGCGGATATGGCCAAGTAGAGACTGGACATGGCGTTTGCGGGCGACGTTAGCCTCCTCCTTGTCCTCGGCTGCGGTTGCCTCGGCATAGGCGACCAAGGAGACTTTGCTGTCTATTACCAGTGTCTTGCCTCCCGGCAAGCGGACGATGGCATCCGGGCGCAGGCGCTCTCCCTCGCTGCCGGTGCGGTGCGCCTGTAGCACGTACTCCTCGCCCTCCCGAAGCCCAGATCCCTGCAGGATGGTCTCCAGCACCATCTCCCCCCATGCGCCCTGCCGTTGCTGGTCTGACTTCAGGGCGCGGGTGAGGGCGACCGCCTCCTGCGATATCTGCTCTGAGCGCTCGCTCAGCTGCTCGATCTCCACCTTCAGGCGTTCACGCTCCTTCAGGGTCTCCTCGTGGACGGTCTTGAGTTCCAGCTGGAAGCGGCCCACGTGCTCCTTGAGGGGTTTGAGGGCAGCCTCGATCTTCTCCAGATTGGTCTTGGTGATGGTCTCGCCCTGGGTCTTGAGTGACTCCTGGGTTACTTCCCGGAACTTGGCCTCCATGTCTTCCCGTATCTCGGTAAGCATCCGGATCTTCTCTTCGGCGGCTTCCCGCTCGGCCTTCCGCTCGGTCTCCAGCCGCGTGACCGTGATGGCCAGCTTCTGACGTTCATCCGATTCGCTTTCCAGCTTGGCCTGCAGGCCGGAGATGTCACCATTGAGGCGGTCAATCTCCGACTGGCGCTCTTCGGCCAGAGCCTGGTACCTCGATGCGCTGGCCGGGTCGCCGCTGCTGCCCTTATCGCGCCGAAGTATCAGGACGAGCACTACGACGCCAACGGCGAGCGCGGCAAGGGACACGATGGTTGGAAGGATAGACTGAACCATGGTGATCTCCGTGTTTGCCCGCTTGAATCTGGCGGGCGAGTTTCGGTCGAGAGCTTGGGCAGACGATTCGCCAAGAAGGGCATCCTAGCAGATGGCGCAGTGAAGGGGAATGCCTGGTCACCACTCTAGACAACGATGGCTTTGGCTGGCAGGGACGGCATGACGGAGCGAGAACGAATTTGATCGGCTGACGAGACAAACGCTGGGCAGCGCGGCCGGAAGTCAGTTGGATGGCCCAGAATCACAAGCGGTTTCGCTGGTGCCGCTCTCCACTTCGGATTCAAAACACATCGCTTTGGATACCCTGCCGGGTTGTGCCCAGTTGCAGGTACCCTCCATCGAGAAACTCTTCAGCCACCTTTCCAAGCTGGGTTCCCTTAGCTGCTGGCATAGCGCACTGGCTTCATCCTCTGAATAACACGGGCAGTAGGCGTGCATTGCCTGGTTTCCCTGCCATACGCCGCGAAGAACAACGGGCCGGAACTCGCGCTGCCCAAGCGACTCCCACGCGACCTTCCATGGAGCAAAGGCATACGGGCCGACACCGAACAACGACCACCACAAGCCCTTCCTTATGCTGCTTCCGATCATCACTCCTTTTCGAGACTTCAGACTGGTGGCATTTTCAGCGAGATACTCTCGTGTATGGGGGAAAGCGGCCAGCTCATCCCAAGTAAGGGGACGGCCAGTTTGGCTATCGTGAGGAATAAGTATCCATCTGTCTCGGGGTATTCTTGACGCGCGATTCGGAGAAAATATGTTCTTGTGCATAACCGGGTAAAGCAAGTCGCGTTCTATGCTTATTTGCCTTCCATCGTAATTGAGGTATTTGTCCTCATGGCAGTCAAACATGTAAACTCTGTTGGCGCCGCACGTGTTGATTCCCTGTCGCGGCCTGTTGGTGCGTTTGGCCTGAATGCGGGGTGCCGCCAATGGCGCTGCGTTTGCTTCATGGCGCACCCAGCCGCCAGACCGCCCATCGCTTGAAGTGCTGTGGAAGCCATTCCATCGGCCATTGACTCGCACGAGCGTTTGAACCGGCCAAGTCTGTCCGCGACCCTTCTCAAATTTTATCGCGCCGTACCTTGTTGATACTCCCTGAAATACCCGTTCGCCGCCAAGGTCCCATATCTTGGAGATCGCATAATTGTGATGGCTTCCGGGGTATGGACGCATGCCGTCGTTGGCGCCATCATTGAACAGCAGAGAAAGCGGCGTAAAGAATGCCCCCATCCCGCTGCTCTTCAGGTGTTCGTCAAGGCACTTCTTGATGACCAAAGCGCAGATGTCAACCCTGCTGCTTCCCAGAAGAACATCCTTCTTGCTTTGCACCAAGCCGTGCCGGATATACAGCTTCTGCCAACGTTTCTTCATATCTGCAGGAAGATTGCAGTGGTTGGACCATGGGGGATTTCCCACGATCAAGTCAAATTGGCGATCCATCTGAAGTTCAAGCATGTCGCCGACGACAAAGTTCTCCGGTGGAAATTCCAACTCGCTGGCACTGCTCATACGCTCGAGAAAGAGGTGCTTATCGGTTGCTGATATTTCGACACCGATAAGGCGTGCTAAGCAGTCACGGTCAACCCTCTCGCCTCGCTCAATTGCCATTGCAATAAGCGCCTCGAAGAACACCCCGGTCCCGCAGGCTGGATCCAGTACGGCTTTACCACTCCTCCAAGCAGCGTACGCGCCACTCTCCTCAACTAGCCACTTTGCCCATTGCAATGGCGTTTCTACCTTTCCAATGTTCTGATGCGCGGGCATTAGAGGCGCAAGCTCCCATGCCCGTTCTTAATGAATTGACGCATCGCGTTGATTCGACGGTCGGCATCTTGCTTTACTCTGTGATAGTGTGCAATTGCAAGATTTCCGATAAGGTTGTAGAACTCTGGCATGGTGCGGTTCCATTCTATTCGACTCCAGGATTCGCCAATACTCTGATTGAGGCGAATTTGACCAGTTCCAAGGTTTTCAATTCGGTAGATATTTCTTGGAAGCAAATGAAACGGGGCAACTCGAATTCCATGCAGCAGGCGTCCCTTCTTTGTGGACGATGCAATGTGGGAAATTTCAGCAATGAGAAGTATACCTGCATCTGACGCAAGAAATCTTAACACATTGCCAACGGAACAAACGCCACCATCGGAGTAATGGCTGGAATCCAGATTCTTGGTCTTTACGTCGACTCCGTAAAACTGACCAGAGTGATTGCAGGAACAATCATAAATTGTCCGTCGGCCGGGCTTCGCCAAAGCGGTTGCCTTCATACTTCTGCATATTACAGGCCACTTGCCTGTGATCATTGTCTCGACCATGGCGCCGAAGGCCCTAGAGTCTTCCCGACTTGGAAGTTTTCTACTCTGCTGACCGACAACCGCATTCAGCTGCGCCTGCAGCCCCAGACAGAATTTCCGAAGTGCTGTACGCTGTGTCATAATTGCGACTCGCATGGAGCCGTCTTACGACTCTCCTCTCTAGTAGCAGGGCCAGTAGCCACAGCCAGAGAAGCAAGCCTAGCCGATGCACCTGTTCTTCGGATGATACGCATAGCTTGATCTCAAACTTCGGCTGCCAATGACCGCGCACACCTGAGCAGAGGCGAGGCTCTCCCCTGTACGCTAGGTACTCATCCTACCGTAGCACAGCTCGTCGGGCAAGCAAGTCCAGCCATCGGGCGCATGGCGGCATCGGCATCGCTGCCACGGACGCGTCGAGGGCGGCCGATTCGCTGCGGTAGAGGGTGCCGCACTCAGTGCTTGGACACTGACCGGAGGAAGGGCAAGGAGCCGCTGTCGCCAGGCTGCGCGGCGCGCAGTGGGCTGCATCCCTTCGGAGTGTCGGGGTGGCGGGCTCCTGTTCCCTGCTGCCCGGCCATGCTCTGCCGGGGCCGCATCGCGCTACCTTCGGTGGGTTGACTTCCGCCAGGTCCATAGCTATCTTTGCTTCGCCAGCGGGAGAGAAGATCCCGCTGACGCCTTCATCAGGAACATGGATTGCCGGAGGTAGGATCGATGGCCGAGCCATCCGTATTGAGCGTCGAGGCCCGCGAGACGGGCGGAAAGGGCGCCGCGCGCGCCGTGCGCCGCAGGGGCTACGTGCCCGGAATCATCTATGGCGGCGGGGAGGAGCCAGTTCCCGTGCAGCTGCGGGACAATGAGCTGCACCGCACCGTCAACCGCGGGCGCTTCTTCTCCCAGCTGCTCGACCTCGACCTGAACGGCGAGCGCATCCGCGCCATTCCCCGCGACATGCAGCTTGACGCGGTGCTTGATTTCCCCCTGCACGTCGACTTTCTGCGCCTGTCGCCGACATCCGAGGTGTCGGTGTACGTGCCGGTTACCTTCGTCAACGAGGACGAGTCGCCAGGCCTGAAGCGCGGCGGCGTTCTCAACGTCGTCCGCCACGAGGTCGAGCTCCGCGTCCTTGCCTCCAGCATCCCTGAGGCTTTGGAGGGCGACCTTACCGGTCTCGACATCGGCGACGTGCTGCACATCTCCAAGATTCCGCTTCCCGAGGGCGCCCGCCTTACCATCACCGACCGCGACTTCGCCGTTGCCACCATTGCCTCGCCTTCGGCGCTGGCGGCGGAAATCCGCGAGGGGCAGGAGGCCGAGGCGGCCGCTGCCGCTGCTGCTGCCGCCGAGGAGGCAGGCGAAGGCGAAGCGAAGGAGGAGGCCGCCGAAGAGTCCCAGTCCTCAGAGGGCTGATTCTCGCCGTCAGCCTTTGTGGACATGCAGCTGCTTGTCGGCTTGGGCAACCCCGGCGCCCGCTACGAGCGCACCCGCCACAACGTGGGCTTCGACGCGATCGACCGAATCGCCGGGGACTGGCACGCGGGCGCCTTTCGCAGTCGGTTTCAGGCTCTGGTGGCGGAGGGGCGAATCGAGGGCCACAAGGCGCTGCTGCTCAAGCCGCAGACCTACATGAACCTCTCCGGCGAATCAGTGTCCGCCGCCACGCGCTTCTACCGGCTGGATCCTGAGGCGGTGACAGTGTTCCACGACGAGATGGACCTTGCCACTGGCAAGGTGCGCGTGCGCGTGGAAGGCGGCGTGGCGGGCCACCGCGGACTGGTCTCTTTGCGCCAGCATCTTGGCGACGGTTTCCGCAGGGTGCGAATCGGCGTGGGCCATCCCGGCGACAGCGGCCGGGTGCTCGGCCATGTGCTGGGCAAGGCGGGCGCGGAGGACCGCGCGATTCTGGAGACGGTGCTGGAGGAGATTTCCGCTTCGCTGCCGGTGCTGCTGGACGGCGACATCGCCCGCTTTGCCAGTCGCGTCGGCGAGGCCGCCGGGTCCGTCATTCAGAACGCGGGAGCGGACAAGCCTTCGGCCTGACGGTTTCCGACAAGGGGAGGGCGGTCAGCTGGTCTGGCCGGCTCCGTAGTAAAGGCTGACCACGTGCTTCGCCTCCGCGAAGAACAGCCACCGCGCCACCGCCACCCCTGCAAGATGCAGGACCGCGGCGGCCCCCATCATCGCCGTCGCGCCTGCCGCCATCGACACGGCGGCCATCGCCGCCGGCAGCGCTCCTCCAGCAATCACCGCGATGCTGCGAAGACGCGGCGCGTGGCGCCGCGCCACCTCGAAACCCATCTCGCGGGTCAGGTAGTTGCCGCCGGTGTGCGGGGGCTCCAGCTGGCGGATGGGTCCAGCGCCGGCTAGCCCGGTCGCGGTTGCGGCGGTGGACTCTCCCAGACCTACGCGGTCAAGCCTTCTCCACCAGGCCCATTGGGCTGCCCATGCCGCCACCACCGCCACGGCCGCGGCGCCCGCGTGCGCCTGTACGGGAATGTCAGCGGCCGCCATCACGGTCCCTGCCAGCAGGAGTCCGCCGGCGGCGGCAAACAGCAGGAAGCAGGCCACCGTCAGCCAGCCATGCCAGGCGGGCACCGCCCGCAGCTGCGCGTAGATCATGCCGGTGGCGTACACCGCCGCCGCGCTGGCCAGCGCGCACAGGATTCCGATCAGGGGAGGAGGCGTCTCGTAGATCCAGCCAATGGCGGCGTAGACGGCCAGCAGCGCCAGGGCGGCGGGGGCCAGAATGCCCTCTCGCGACAGCCACGACGACCGCCACTGCGAAAACGCCCGCCAGGCGCGGTCCGGACGGCGCAGATGAAACGCCGACGCCACAAGACCGATTCCGGCCAGGCCGATAGCCGCGCCCGCGCCGCCCACCATGGCCGCACCGCCTCCCAGCAGCCCCAGCCCGGTGACGGCGGCCAGTCCAAGCCCCGCCCCGGACAGCGAGGTAAACACCACGATCGAGGGCGCCGGATGCATGGTCAGCCGATTCGGCTAAGGGCCCGGTCGACCCAGGCCAGCAGGCCGCTGGGGGAGGGGTCGGCAAGGGCAGCGAGGTCTCCCGGTCCCTCGTCCAGCTGGCGCCTCCGCGGCGGCAGGTAGCGGTTGACGGGGCGGGTTTCCTGCTCGGGCATGAGCTCCATGCCGTCCCGCTCCGCCACCAGCCGGGATACCTCCGAGTCGGGGTCCGCCAGGTCGCCGAAGTGCCTTGCCCGGGCCGGACAGGCGCGGACGCAGGCGGGCTCGCGGTCCTCGGCGGGGAGATTCTGGTTGTCGATGCGGTCCACGCACAGGGTGCATTTTTTCATCACCCCCTCGGCCGGGTCCATTTCGCGGGCGCCGTAGGGGCAGGCCCAGGCGCACAGCCCGCATCCCATGCATTTGGACTCGTCAACCAGCACGATTCCGTCCTCCGCCCGCTTGAAGGACGCCCCGGTCGGGCACACCGTCACGCATGGCGCGTCCTCGCAGTGCAGGCAGCTGCGCGGAAAATGCACCACCGCCGCCTCGCCGCCCGTACCCGTTTCGTAGCCGTGCACGCGGTTGAGCCAGGCGCCGGAGGGGTCCGCGCCCCAGGGGTCGCTGTCGGCCAGCGGCGCTCCGTAGCCGCCGGTGTTCCACGACTTGCAGCTGACCACGCATGCCTGGCATCCAACGCAGGTGTCGAGGTCGATTACCAGCCCCAGCTTGCGCGGGGTGTCTTTGGGCAGGTCGGTCACTGGCTCCACTCCCGTCCATAGCGCAGCGGTCCGGCAGGCGCGGCGACCCCCGGCGGCGCCGTCTCCTGGGATGGCACCGGCGTCTCGGGGCCGGCGGGTCCGGGCGGCGCCGGACTGATGCGCACCCGCAGATCGTACCAGGCGGCCTGGCCGGTGACCGGGTCGGCGTTTGCCCAGCGCAGGCCGTCGGGCTGCCGCGGCAGCAGCTCGCTAATGAGATGGTTGAGCAGAAAGCCGCGCCGCGCCTCCGGGGACTCGCGGTCGAGTGCCCAGGCGCCAGCGCGCTTGCCGATGGCGTTCCAGGTCCACACGGTGTGGCGGTTGACCGCCTGCATGGGCCGCACCCGCACCCGTATCCGCGCGAGGGGCGATTCCAGCCAGGCCCAGTCGCCCTCGGCCAGCCCCTGCTCCTCGCAGATCCAGGCTGGTACATAGAGGACGTTGTCGGCATGCATCTGGCGCAGCCAGGGATTGTGGGACCCCCACGAGTGATACATGGCCATGGGCCGCTGCGTCACCGCGTGCAGCGGGTAGCCTTCCGCGCCCGGCGGCGGCAGCCAGTGGGGCAGGGGCGTGCATGCCTCCCGCACGCGCTGGCGCAGCCGGTCCGGAGGCTGGCGGTCGCCAAAACCCTCCGCCGCCATCTGCAGTTTGCGCAGGGTCTCGCTGTACAGCTGCAGCGCGTACGGCTGCGGCTTGTCGTAGAAGCCCATGGCCACCGACCAGTCCTGATAGTCGGCGTTGACGTGCTTGCAGTAGCGGGCCGCCTCGGGCACCGGCGCGCTCCAGTAGCCGCCGGCCTCCACGTAGCGTTCCACCTGATCCGGATTGGGCGCGCCGCGGCCCTGCTGGTCACCCGCTTCGCCGCGCCACCCCGCCAGAGGTCCTACGCCGGGACGCCGCTCATGCGTCGCCATGTAGTGGTCGTAGCTGCGCCAGCGCGGCTTTCCGTCCTCGTCGGTGAATCCGGGCAGATTCAGACGGCCGCCAAGATCAATCAGCACATCCTGAAACGGGCGGACTTTGCGGTCCGGCGGCAGGACGGGATGGCGAATCGCGTCGGCGACCAGGTCCGGCTCGCCGATGGGGCGGTCGAGAAGGGAGATGCAGTCATGCCGCTCGAGATAGGTGGTGTCGGGCAGCACCAGATCGGCGTAGGCGACGGTTTCGGAGGCGAACGCGTCGGCGACGATGACTCGGGGAATGGCGTAGTCGCCGTCCTCGCCGCGCGCCTCCAGCGCCGCCATGGCGCCGGCGGTGTTCATGGAGGAGTTCCATGCCATATTGGCCATGTACAGAAACAGGACGTCGACACCGTGCGGGTCGCCGGCGGCGGCGTTGGGGATGGCCATGTGCAGCATGCCATGTGCCGCCAGAGGCGCCTCCCAGGAAAACGCCTTGTCGAGTCGCAGGGCCTCGCCGCTGTCGTCCACCAGCAGGTCGTCGGGGCCGAGCGGGTAGCCCAGAGGCGGTCCGGCAAGCGGGGACCCGGGATCGGCCGGGCCGGCAGGACGGGGATGCGCCTCGGGCGGCTTGGGATAGGGAGGCTTGAAACGCGTGCCGCCCGGGCAGTCGATGGCGCCCAGCAGCATCTGCAGTACATGGAGCGCTCGGCAGGTCTGGAAGCCGTTGGCGTGAGCCGAGACTCCCCGCATCGCATGCACCGCCACCGGGCGGGCGATGAAACCGTCCCGCTGCCGCCCGCGCCAGTCGCGCCATGGATGGTCGATGGTGAAGGACTCGTCGAAGGCGACGCGGGCGATTTCAGCGGCAAGGGCGCGAATGGTGGCGGCCGGGATGCCGGTGATCGATTCGGTCGGCTCCGGCGCGTAGCGGTCGTCGAGATAGGCTCGGGCGACGTGGGCGAACACCGGCTCCGCCGAGCCGCCGCTTGGCAGGGCCGTCTCGCCTCCAAGCGCAGGGACGACGTCGGGGTCGTCGGCCGGCGCCGCCCGCTCGGTCGCCGAATCGCGTACGAGTACCCGGCCCTCGCTGTCGCGGGCGAACAGGCCGGTAGCGGAGTCGACCAGCCAGGGGGCGTTGGTGCGGTCGCGCAGGGCGTCGGTGTCGATGCGGCCAGAGCGCAGAAGCTCCCGCGCCAGCGCCAGCGCCAGCTGGCCGTCGGTACCCGGCGTGATGCCTAGCCAGGTGTCGGCGATGGCCGAGTAGCCGGTGCGAACGGGATTGACGGAAACGATTCGCGCTCCGCGCCGCCGCATCTCGGCCAGGCCAAGCTTGATGGGATTGGAGTCGTGGTCCTCGGCGACGCCGAACAGAAGCAGAAGCTGGGCCTTCTCCCAGTCGGGCTGCGCGAATTCCCAGAACGCCCCGCCAATGGAGTAGATGCCGGCGGCGGCCATGTTGACCGAGCAGAAGCCGCCATGGGCGGCGTGGTTGAGGGTACCGTACTGCTGCGCCCACCAGCCCGTGAGCGCCTGGCTTTGGTCGCGGCCGGTGTAGAAGGCAAGGCGGCTTGGGTCGCGGGCGCGGGTTTCGGCAAGCCAGCCAGTGGCCGTCTCCATCGCCTCGTCCCAGGATATCTCCTCGAACTGTCCGCTGCCGCGCGGACCGGTGCGGCGAAGCGGGGCGTGCAGCCGGGCGGGGGAGGCATGGTGAAGCATTCCCGCCGACCCCTTGGCGCACAGCACGCCGCGGTTGACGGGGTGGCCGCGGTTGCCCTGCAGGAAGCGGACATGGCCATCGCGGAGGAAGACCTCGACCCCGCAGCGGCAGGCGCACATGTAGCATGTGGTCCTGCGCACCTCGTCGGCGACCTTGGGCGACGGGTCGATGATGGGTTCTGGCATATCGAGCTATTGCAGCATGAGCAGACACAGGAGAGCGCAGCATACCACACCAGTCGCGCCAGTGCCTTGCGCTTCTGAGTGGGAGGGCCAGAGGACTCGGCATAGCTCGCGCCAGCTTGCATCTGGTCGCAGGCCAGTGTAGGGTTGGAGAGTCAGGAAGCGGGGTAGCCAGAGTATGGGCGAAAGTTCATCGTGGCGGCTCGGCGCAAGTCTGTGCTGGTATCCGGCCTGCCTTGAGTGACAGCCACCTGCTGGCGGCGCTTGGAGAACAGCAAATGACACGTCCGCTTGAAATGAAGGCAAACCTTCAGGTGCTTGAGCATCTGGGG
>CAZPIN010000220.1:0-2508 GCA_964586735.1 uncultured Rhodobacterales bacterium
TCCAAACCATCTCGACAAGCCTGGTGGAGGCCATGCGTCCAAATGCTGTCAGCATGCTCGTTGCGGCAAAGTCGCTGGCTGTCCTGCTGGAAGGTATCTGCTGCTGGTCTGCTCTAACCCAGACTTGGGAAGAGACTTCAACGGTTTCGGAGCCCGCCTCCACACTGCCGTCCGCCTCTACCGCAGAGGCCACGCTCCGTCCCTGCGCGGCGAACGGCCTCAGCTGAATCTCGATCATGCCGCCGGGCGGCAGTTCGCCTCTGAAGCTGGCTGATGCGGACTTTCCCCTTTCACCGGTTGCAAAGTTGACCGTGCCCGTAACAACCTGAGCCTCATCGCCAAGTACGGCCCGCCATTCGACTGCGCCATTGGATGGCGCCTGACCATCAAGCGACACCGTAAAATTGACCCGCGTCATGCCGCTGGCAGCGTCGTATTCGAGATTTGGGCTGACTGCTGCGGATACCTCGATTTGGCCTTGACGCTCCGTGATTGTGCCGGTTGCGGTATTCATTTCTCCAACAACGCTGCCAGCGGACGCGCCTGTAAGCGTGACAGTAACCGTCTCATTGGGCTCGGAGAGGATGTCGCCGAGAATCGAGACGGTGATCGACTGCGTTGTAGCGCCGCCGGTGAATGCAAGCATTCCGTTGCTGGGCTGTACGGTGAAGTCCGCGCCCGACATAGCACTACCGCCAATGCTGAACGTCACAGTCGCATCGTCTGCGGCAGACAGCGATACCGTGAAGACAAGGCTGGTGTCGGTGCCGCCGGGGGTGGGCTCAGCTACCGCAGCGGCCGGCGCGGCGATGGTGAATCTGGGTGGATCCACCACGGCATTAGCTGTCCATGTACTCTCGACGCTTTCGTCAGTGCCGCCACCGTCGGTGAACGATACGACCACCTGCAGATGCTTGCCCTCGTCGGCCGTTACCAGTGTATAGGCAGCCGAAGTCGCGCCTGCAATATCCGCTTCGTTGGTCCCGCTGGCGTCGTCCGCCCTCCGCCACTGATAACTGAACGTACCGAGGCCATCGGCGTCATCGATGGCGGTCGTCACCGCGCTTACCGCCGCGCCTACGGTCAGCGTGCCGGAAATCGTCAGCATGCCAGAGGCAGGGGTATTGCCAGGCTGAGCCGCTGCCTGTACGGTACCGGAAGACGGATAGGCTTCACTGGTACGCATCTCGTCCGTGCCGCGCCGGTCAGTAAAGCTAACCGTAACTCGAATGCGGCTGCTTACGTCGGCCGCAACCAGCGTGTATGTGGCCGAGTTGGTGCCGATATCGACTGAATTCGAAGTGCCATCGGCGTCCACTCGATGCCACTGGTAGGTAAAGTCACTGTCCGCCGTCGGCAGTCCATCCAGATCGTCGACGGGCTGTCGTGTCGCCATTAGCATTTGCCCGACCGCAGCCGGTCCAGCAATCGTTGGCGTGATCGTCGGCTCGCCTGTTGCGGAGCGATTGGCCTGCGGCATGACGGTCACCGTTGCCGTGTTGCCGCCAGAGGTGGAGTCAACCTGATACGTGTCTCCAGCACTGTCCTGGATTGCCAGCGTTACCATTTGGTTGGTAGCTCCCGCGGCCAGAGTGTTGGTTGGCACCTCCACATCCACCATTTCCGCGTCCGCCGCGAAAGTTGCGGTGGTCACGGGCGTGTAGGTTGTTGGGAAGTCGCCGGTGATGCTGATCGTCACCTCCAGCGTGGCGGTAACGTCATTTGCCGTTCGGGTAAGGGTGAACACCGCCGGGTTGCCGCCAATGACGCTCTCGCCACCCGCTTTGGGAGCAACTGAGACCATGGGAAGCGGCGCCGCTACAGCGGCTGTCCACTCGCTTTCGCGGCTTTCCTCGTATCCGTCGTCGTCGGTAAACGTCACGACCACTTTCAGGTGATTACCCTCGTCTCCCGCGGCTGGCGTGTAGCTTGCCGAGTCGGCTCCCGTGCCTTCAGCGTCAGCGCCTGAAGTGCCTTGGTCGTCGGTTGCTACCCTCCACTGATAGGTGAGTGTACCTCGGCCATTGCCGTCAGTAACGCCGGTGACATCCGCCATTAGCGTATCGCCCACCCTGACTGTTCCGGTAATCGTCGGGTCGCCTGCTGCGGGCTGGTTGAAAGGGGCGGAGAAGTCGGTGAGTACCGTGTGCGTGTCTCCCACGTTGTCCGTGTAAGTAACGACTCCTAGTACCTTGTACGTTTCAATATTGGCAAGGCTGCCGTCTACCGCGTACGTGTCCATGTCAAGTACCGCCGCAATGGCCGAAGGGTAGTTGGCCGTACTTATTGGGCGGTCAAGGCTGGAGTGGGCGGTAGCCTCGGGAAACAGCCAGTATTCGTACATCCAGTTTGGAGCGCTGTCTGTACCGATTACGTGCCATCTCGTATGGAAATTCAATTCTAGGAAAGTCAGTCATGGCTGTCCTCCATCCGGATGTACGCCTTCGGTTCCGTGGTCCATTTCTCGTCGATTTCCACCGCGAGGGCGGTCACCAGACGCAGCAGCGA
>CAZPIN010000221.1:0-44191 GCA_964586735.1 uncultured Rhodobacterales bacterium
CTTTCGGTGAGTTTCTCAGATGGCTCCATCGCAGAGGACGGCGGGACGTCCACGCTGACCGTATTGACCGGCGACACGACTTTTGCCACCGGTCAGACTGTCATCCTGACCTTCAGCGGCACGGCGACGCTGGGTACCGACTACACGGTGACAGGAGACGCGGTGTCGGTAAACAGCGGAGTGTACCAGCTCGCGTTAGTGGCGGGGGCCTCCTCTGCAACCGCGACGGTCACGGCGACGGATGACATTATTGACGAGGGGGACGGGGAAACCGTCGAAGTGAGTGCTGCGCTTGACGGAGCGGAGTCCTTTGGCTCCGATACTCTCACCATCACCGACGATGATGCTGTGCCAACGCCGTCGCTGGAAATTTCACCTTCCTCCATTGCCGAGAACGGGGGCGAAGCAACGGTCACGGTGTCAACCGGCGATACAACCTTTGCCACCGACCAGACGGTCAACCTGACCTTCAGCGGCGCGGCGACGCCGGTCACCGACTACACGGTGTCCGTCAGTCCGGTGCCGGGAGGCAGCAACATCTACCCGCTGACTCTGGCTGCGGGAGCCTCCTCAGTATCGGTGACTGTAACCGCGGTCCAGGATGCCGTTGACGAGGGAGCAGGGGAAGCTGTCAATATAAGCGCGGCGCTGGGCTCGGCTTCCTCCTTTGCCTCCAGCACCCTTACCATCACCGATGACGACGATGGCGCTACCGGATTGACTGTGGATATTTCGCCTGCCGCCATCAACGAGGCTGGCGGGACGGCGACCGTGACGGTGTCTACCGGTGGCACGATCTTTGCCACTCCGCAGACGGTTATCCTTACTTTCGGTGGTGTGGCGACGCCGGTCGACGATTACACGGTAACCGGGAGCTCGGTGTCGGCAGTCGGCGGAGATGGCGACGAGTACCAGCTCACCCTAGCGGCGGGAGATACTTCAGCAGAAGCAACAATAACGGCGGTACCGGATGAGATTGACGAGGGGGCGGGGGAAGCCGTCGAAGTGAGCGCGGCGCTGCCTGGCGCAGCCAGCGCATTTGGCACAGATACCCTTACCATCACCGATGACGACGTGCCCGTGCTGTCCATCATCGGTGGCAGCGCCGTGGAGGGCAATGCTGTCGCCTTCACGGTGGACTTGAGCATTGTCAGCACCCAGCTGATCACGGTGGCATGGGCATTGACGCCCGGTACCGCGAGTACGGGCGATTACGTGGATGCCTCCGGCACACTGACTTTCAACGCGGATGACCGGCGAAAAGTGTTCAGCGTGCGGACGGTGGAAGATTCGCTGGACGAGCCGAACGAGACGTTCATCGTCACGCTGTCGGGGCTCACGGGAGGCGCCGTGCTGACGGCAGACCCGACCGCCACCGGCACGATCAACGATGACGATGCCGAGCCCGTGCTGTCGCTGGGGATTTCGCCTGCATCCATCGACGAGGACGGGGGTGAGGCGACATTGACGGTGTCAACTGGCGCTTCGACGTTTGTCGCCGGCCAGACGGTCGTCCTGACCTTCAGCGGCGATGCGACGCCGGCCGCCGACTACGGGGTATCTGGAGACGGGGTGACTGGAAGCGGCGACTCCTACCGGTTCACCTTGGGCGCGGGTGAAACATCGGCCTCCGCGACGGTCACGGCGGTGCAGGACTTGATTGACGAGGGGATGGGGGAAACCGTCGAAGTGAGCGCGGCGCTTGACGGAGAAAGTGCCTTCGGTATGGGCACGCTTACCATTACCGACGACGACATTGCGCCCACGCTGGAACTGTCGATTGCACCTTCTTCCATCGCCGAGAACCTGGGCGCGGCGACGTTGACGGTGTCAACCGTCGACACGACCTTTGCCACCCCGCAGACGGTTACCTTGACCTTCAGCGGCGCGGCGACGCCTGAAGACGACTACACGGTATCCGGGGACGGAGTGTCGGGAAGCGGCGATTCCTACCAGCTCGTCCTGGGGGCGGGGGTTTCTTCCGCAACGGCGACGGTCACGGCGGTGCAGGACGTCATTGACGAGGGTGACGGGGAAACCGTCGCAGTGAGCGCGGCGCTGGGCTCGGCAACCGCGTTCGGTAATGGCACGCTCACGATCACCGACGACGACGACGCGCCCGTGCTGGCGCTGTCGATTTCACCCGCCTCCATCGACGAGGGCGGCGGCGCTGCGACCGGGACGGCGATGGTGACGGTGTCAACCGGCGCCACGACCTTTGCCACAGGCCAGACCATCGTCCTGACCTTCAGCGGCGTGGCGGCACTTGGCACCGACTACATGGTGTCTGGGGGGACGCGAAATGGCGCCTCGTACCAGCTTGCACTTGCTGCCGGGACTTTCTCGGCAGCGGCGACGGTCACGGCGGTCGATGACGTCATTGACGAGGGCGCCGGGGAAACCGTCTCGGTGAGCGCGGCGCTTGACGGGGAAAGCGAGTTCGCTTCCGGCACTCTTACCATCACAGACGACGACGCTGTACCCGTGCTGGCGCTGTCGATTTCGCCTGACGAGATCGTCGAGAACGGGGGCGAGGCAACGCTGACGGTGTCGACCGGCGCCACGACATTTGCCGCCGACCAGACGGTCAACCTGACCTTCAGCGGCGGGGCGACGCCTGCCGTCGACTACACGGTTGCCGGCGCGTCACGAAATGGAGTTCCCTACCAGCTCACGCTGGCGGCAGGGACTTCCTCGGCGGTGGTGACGGCAACGGCGGTGCAGGACAATATGGACGAGGGGGATGGGGAAACCGTCGAAGTGAGCGCGGCTCTTGCCGGGGCGGACGAGTTCGGCTCCGGCTCCTTCACCATCACCGATGACGATGCCGCGCCCGTGCTGGCGCTGTCGATTTCGCCCGAAGAGATCGCAGAGAACGGGGGCGTGGCGACGCTGACAGTGTCAACCGGCGCCACAACCTTTGCCGCCGACCAGACGGTCAACCTGACCTTCAGCGGAGCGGCGACGCCTGCCGTCGACTACGCGGTGTCCGTGGATCCGGCGGCGGGAAGCAGCGCCATCTACCCGCTCACCTTGACAGCGGGGACTTCCACCATATCGGCGACGGTCACGGCGGTACAGGATGTCATTGACGAGGGGGACGGAGAAATTGCCGCTGTCAGCGCGGCCCTCGACGGGGCGGACGAGTTCGGCTCCGGCACCCTGACCATCGTCGACGACGACGGCGCGCCCGAGCTGGCGCTGGCGGTTGCGCCTGTTTCCATCGCCGAAGCCGGCGGGACGGCGACGCTGACAGTGTCAACTGGTGAGACGACCTTTGCCACGGCGCAGACGGTCGTCCTGACCTTCGCCGGCATTGCGACGCCGGTCACTGACTACACGGTATCCGGTGCGTCGCCGAACGGCGCTTCCTATCAGCTCACGCTTGCGGCGGCGACTTCATCGGCGGTGGTAACGGTCTCGGCGGTGCAGGACGTCATTGACGAGGGGGACGGCGAAACCGTCGAAGTGAGCGCGGCGCTCGACGGGGCGGACGAGTTTGGCTCCGGCTCCTTTACCATCGCTGACGACGACGATGCGCCCGTGCTGGCGCTGGCGGTTGCGCCTTCCTCCATCGCCGAAGCCGGCGGGATTGCGACGGTGACGGTGTCAACCGGCGATACGACCTATGCAGCCCCGCAGACGGTTGACCTGACGTTTAGCGGTGTGGCGGCGCCGGACGACGACTACACGGTATCCGGTGCATCGGGAAGCGGAACCTCCTACCAGCTTACGCTCGCGGCTGCGGCTTCTTCGGCCGTGGCGACTGTCACGGCTGTGCAAGATGAAATTGACGAGGGCGCAGGGGAAACCGTCGCTGTGAGCGCGGCGCTGTCAGGTGCAGCCGCAGAATTTGGCTCCGGTTCCATCACTATTACCGACGACGACGGTACCCCGGCGCTGTCGATTGCCGGTGGCAGCGCTAGGGAGGGCAACGCTGTTACCTTCACGGTGGACCTGAGCAGGGCGAGTTCCCGCCAAATCACGGTTGACTGGGATCTTGGCGACAGCGCGGACACGGCGACGGCTGTCGACGATTACGCCGACGTCGACGGCGAGCTGGTTTTTGCGGCGGGAGACATGCGGAAGACGTTCACCGTGCAGACGGTGGCAGACCGGCTGGACGAGGAGGACGAGACGTTCACCGCCAGTCTTTCCATGGTCGAGCCCGCCGGCGCCGCTACGCTGCCCTCTCCGGACGCCATCGGTACGATCAACGACGACGACGGCGAGCCCGTGCTGGCGCTGCAGATTTCACCTGCCTCCATTGCCGAGGACGGGGGGATGGCGACGCTGACGGTATCAACTGGCGACTCCACATTTGCAGCCGACCAGACGGTCGTCCTTACTTTCAGCGGCGATGCGACACCGGTTGCCGACTACACGGTATCCGGGGCCGGCGTATCGGGAAGCGCCGCCTCCTACCGGTTCACCTTGGGGGCGGGTGAAACATCGGCATCTGCGACGGTCAGGGCGGTGCAGGACTTGATCGACGAGGGGACGGGGGAAACAGTCGAAGTGAGCGCGGCGCTTGACGGGGAAAGCGCCTTTGGCATGGGCATGCTTGCCATTGCCGACGACGACGAGGCGCCTGTGCTGGAACTGTCGATTTCGCCCGCCTCCATCGCCGAAAACCAGGGCGCGGCGACGCTGACGGTGTCAACCGTCGATACGACCTTTGCCACCCCGCAGACGGTTACCCTGACCTTCAGCGGCGCGGCGACGCCGGAAGACGACTACACGGTATCCGGGGACGGAGTGTCGGGAAGCGGCGATTCCTACCAGCTCGCCTTAGGGGCGGCGACTTCTTCCGCAACGGCGACGGTCACGGCGGTGCAGGATGTCATTGACGAGGGGGACGGGGAAACCGTCGTAGTGAGCGCGGCGATGGGATCGGCCGTCGCGTTCGGCTCCGGTTCCCTAACCATCACCGACGACGACGCCGCGCCCGTGCTGGCGCTGTCGATTTCGCCGGCCTCCATTGACGAGAACAGCGGGGCGGCGACCGGGACGGCGATGGTGACGGTGTCAACCGGCGCCACGACCTTTGCCGCAGGCCAGACCATCGTCCTGACCTTCAGCGGCGCGGCGACGCTGGACGCCGATTACACGGTGTCCGGGGGGACGAGAAATGGCGCCGCGTACCAGCTTGCCTTGGCGGCAGCAGCTTCCTCGGCAGTGGCGACGGTCACTGCGGTCGATGACGTCATTGACGAGGGCGCCGGAGAAACCGTCGTCGTTGGCGCGGCGCTCGACGGGGAAAGCGAGTTCGACTCCGGCACCCTTACCATCACCGACGACGACGCCGCGCCCACGCTGGATCTGGAGATTTCACCAATCTCCATTGCAGAGGCTACTGGCGAGGCGACGCTGACAGTAACAACCGGCGACACGACCTTTGCCGCCGACCAGACGGTCGTCCTGACGTTCAGCGGCGTGGCGACGCCGGTCACCGACTACACGGTATCCGGTGCATCGGGAAGCGGCGCTTCTTACCAGCTCGCCCTGGCGGCGGGAACTTCCTCGGCAGCTGCGACGGTTACGGCTGTCCAGGATGACATTGACGAGGGCGCCGGGGAATCCGTCGAAGTGAGCGCGGCGCTGTCTGGCGCGGCCTCCGCCTTTCGCGACCGCTCCCTTACCATTGCCGACGATGACGATACGCCGGCGCTGTCGATTGTCGGCGGCAGCGCCGAGGAGGGCGACAGCATCACCTTCACGGTTGAGATGAACCGGGCCAGCTCCCGCCAAATAACGGTGGACTGGGAACTGGGCGGCGCAGGCGACTCGGCGACGGCCGGCAGCGACTACACCGACAGCGACGGCGAGCTTGTCTTTGCCGCGGGAGATATGCGGAAGACGTTCACCGTACAGACGCTGGAGGACATGCTGGACGAGGACGACGAGACGGTCACAGCCATCCTCTCCGGCGAAATGCCCGCCGCCGCCGCCACGCTGCCCGCACAGGGCGCTAGCGGCACGATCACCGACGAGAACGTGCCATCTTTCTCCATCGATGACGCTTCGGCGACGGAGGGAGACACTGTCATCTTTATTGTCAGAAGGAGCATCCCCAGCTTCCGCTCGATCGATGTGGCGTGGGATCTGGCGGAAGGTACGGCTGCGGCTGGCGACGATTACACGGACAATACCGACGGTACTGACATGCTGACGTTCGCGCCGGCGGATATGACAAGGGAAATCAGGGTCGACACCCGGAACAACGACATGTCGGATGGTTCCCGCACCTTTATGGCGACCATCACGACTGCCGTCGCCGGCGCCGTGGCCACCATTTCCGATGGCAGCGCCACCGGCACCATCAACGACGACGAGACGCCGACTCTTTCGATCGCCCCCTCCAGAGCGGACGAGGGCGACGACGTGACCTTCACGGTGACCCTGGAACCAGCGACATTCCGCGAAGTAACGGTGCAATACGCGGTGGAGGTCAGTTCCGAAGCCAGCGCGGCTTCGATGGCCGACTTTGACAGCACGGTCAGCGGCAGTCTTAGTTTTGGAATTGGGGAAACCATGAAAACGTTCGCCGTCCCGACCACCGGAGACGGCGACGACGAGCCCGACGAAACCTTCACCGCCAGAATATCCAATCCTTCGGAAGGCGCCGAGCTGACGGCGAATCCGTCCGCCGCCGGCACCATCACCGACGACGACGTGCCCGATCTGACCATAGGCGACAGCAGCGTGGAGGAGGGCGGAGACGTCACCTTCACGGTGGAAATGGATATCCCCAGCTACAGGGATATTGCGGTCAGCTACACGCTAGCCGCCGGCACGGCGACGGCCACTACGGATTTTTCCTCCGCCGGCGGCAGCGTAACCATTATGGAGGGCAACACTGAGGCGACCATTACCGTGGGCACCGTCAATGACCAGGCGGACGAGCCGGACGAGGACTTCACCGTAACGATAGTTTCGCCAGGCGCGGCTATCGCCACCGTGGGGCGGGGTACCGCCACCGGCGCCATTCTCGACAACGACGTGCCCGTGCTGTCCATCAGCGGCGGCCGTGCCGATGAGGGCGCAGATATCACCTTCACCGTGAGCATGGATATCACCAGCTACCAGGATATCTCGGTCAGCTACACGCTTGCCGAAGAAACTGCGACGGCTGATTCGGATTTCCCCTCCGCCGGTGGCAGCGTGACCATTCTGGAGGGCAACACCGCGGCGACCTTCACCGTGGCCGCCAACGACGACCTGCTGGATGAGCCGGACGAGACCTTCACCGCCACGATCACCACGCCAGATACGGCAGCCGCCACAGTCGGTTCGCAGGGCGCCGCAACCGGTACCATCGCCGACACCGACGTCCCTGTCCTTTCGCTTACCAGCGACACGGCGACGGAGGGCGGCATTCTGGAATTCACGGCAAGACTGGACATCGCCAGCTACCGCCAGTTTACGGTGGACTGGGATCTGGGCGCCGCCGCCGACACGGCGGCGGCCGGCGCCGACTACACCGACGGCGGCGGCGAGCTGGACTTCGCCGCTGGAGACCTGAGCAAGACATTTACCGTACAGACGCTGGATGACATGCTGGACGAGGAGGACGAGACGCTCACCGTCAGCCTTTCCGGCCTAATGCCAGCCGACGCCGTCACGCTGCCCCCGGACGCAACCGGCACCATCACCGACGAGAACGTCCCGTCCTTTACCATCAACGACGCTTCGGCGGTGGAAGGCCGCATGGTCACCTTCACAGTTGAAAAGAGCATTGCAAGCTACCGCGATATCGTCGTCACCTGGGACCTCGCCGCCGGCACGGCGACGGCGGGAACCGACTACACCGACGGCACCGACGGCACAGAAACGCTGACCTTCGGACCGACGGAAATGGCCAAGCAATTCACAGTCGCCACCATCGACAACGACGCGTCCGACGGCTCCCGCGCCTTCATGGCGACAATATCGACCGACGAGCCTCCTGAAGTGGCCACCATTTCCGACGGCTCCGCTGTCGGCACCATCACCGACGATGAGACGCCAACCCTTTCGATCGCGCCCGCCAGCGCGCAGGAAGGCAGCGACATCACCTTTACGGTGACTCTCGCTCCGGCGACGTTCCAGGGAGTTACGGTCGATTACGCCGTTAGGCTCAGCTCCGCTGCCAACGCGGCCTCTTCCACCGACTTTGCCATCGCCGCCAGCGGCGAACTCAGTTTTGAAATTGGAGAAACCGAGAAGACTTTCACCGTCTCGACCACCGGAGATGGCGATGACGAGCCTGACGAGATCTTCGTTGCCGAGATATCGGATCCCTCGGACGGTGCGGCCCTTGGCGCATCGAGCGCCAACGGCACGATTCTCGACAACGACGTCCCCTCCTTCTCGCTGACCAGCAGCGCCTCGGCGACAGAGGGCGGCAGCATGGAGTTCACGGCGAGCCTGGACATTCCCAGCTACCGCCAGATCACGGTGGGCTGGGCCTTTGGCGACGCCGCCGACACGGCGACGGGCGGCACCGACTACAGCAACACCACTGGCAGGCTGACGTTTGCGGCGGGCGTTCAGGAGCAGAGGTTCACGGTGCAGACGACGCATGACACCAGCGACGAGGCGGACGAGACGTTTACGGTCAGCCTTTCCAGCGTCATGCCAGCTGGCGCGGCGAATCTGCCTTCGCAGTCCTCCATAGGCACGATTCTCGACAACGACGTGCCCGTGCTGGCCATCCATGGCGGCAGCGCGGCGGAAGACAGCGGGGTCACGTTCACCGTGTCGCTTGACGGCGCAAGCTACCGGGACATCGAAGTCAGCTACACGCTGGTCTCCGGTACGGCGACGGCCGACACGGACTTCCCCGCAGCCGGCGGCAGCGTGACCGTCATGGCGGGCGACACTTCGGCAACCTTTACCGTAGATGCTATCGACGACAGTCTGGACGAGCCGGACGAGACCTTTACCGCCAGAGTCACCTCGCCAGGCGCGACGGTCGCTACAGTCGGAACGCAGGGCAGCGCCACCGGTACCATCACCGACAACGACGTCCCCGTGCTGTCCATCAGCGGCGGCAGCGCCGGCGAGGGCGATCCCGTCACCTTCACGGTGGAGATGTCCATCGCCAGCTCCCGTCGAATCACTGTGGACTGGGCTTTAGGCGATTCCGCCGACACGGCGACAGTCAATGACGACTACACCGATACCGCTGGCAGGCTGACATTCGCGGCGGGCAGTACGGCCCCGCAGACGTTCACCGTCCAGACGACGCCGGACACGCGGGACGAGAGAGACGAGACTTTCACCGCCATGCTGTCCAACCCCACAAGCGGCGTCGACCTGGCGGCAAATCCGACTGCCACGGGCACCATAACCGACGACGACGTGCCGGTCTTTTCCATTACCGCCGACGGTCCGGCGACGGAGGGCAGCCCAGTCACCTTTACCGTCAGAAAGAGCATTGTCAGCTACCGCTCGATCGACGTGACCTGGTCCCTGTCCGACGGCACGGCGACTTCCACGGGCGCGGGCGCCGATTACACCGTGCCGGCGGGCAATGCGCTGTCCTTCGGGCCGACGGATACGTCCATGCGATTCTCGGTTCCTACGATCGACAACACGGAGTCCGACGGAACCCGCGAATTCACGGCGGCCATCGCCACTGTCGTCGCCGCCAGCGTGGCCACCATTTCCAGCGCCCAAGGCGCCGCCACGGGCACCATCCATGACGACGAGACGCCGACTCTTGCGGTCAGTTCGGCAAGCGCGGAAGAAGGCGACTCCCTGACCTTCACGGTGACCCTCGCGCCGGCGACATTCCAGAGAGTTACTGTCGGCTACGCGGCGGCGGCCAGAACCGGCGCCGGCGGGGCCTCCTCGGCCGATTTTGCCAGCGGCGCCGCTGGCACCCTCACATTTGAATCTGGCGTTGGCGAGCAAACCTTCACTGTTTCGACTGTCGAAGACGGCGCGGACGAGCCGGATGAGCTCTTCGACGTCACGCTTTCGCAGGCTACGGGCGGCGCGGTCATCGGCACGCCGCGCGCCACTGGCACCATCCGCGACGACGATGTCCCGGTCCTCCGGTTCAGCGACGCCTCGGCGACGGAGGGCGGCGGCATGGAGTTCGAGGCCATTCTGGACCCCGTCAGCTACCGCCGGATCACGGTAGCCTGGACCCTGGCGCCCGGCACCGCCACCGCCCCGGACGACTACGAGTCAGCTTCCGGCACGCTGGCCTTCAACGCGGGGGTCCGTCGGCAGACGTTCACCGTGCAGACGGCGCCGGACGACATCTTCGAAGGCGAAGAGACCTTCACCGCCATGCTTGCCAACCTCTCGCCGGCAGGCGCCGCCACCCTCAATCCGGCCACCGCAACAGGCACCATCAGGGACGATGACAGCAAGCCCAGCGTCTCCATGACCGCCGCGGCTACTGTGGTCGAGGGCGGGGACCTCCGGTTCACCGTGACGATGAGTCCCGCCAGCGCAGAGCAGGTGACGATGGCATACGCGCTGGGCGGCGGGGACAGTACGGCGACCAGCGCCGACTACACGGACCAGACCGTTGGAGGCAGTCCGCTGATGTTCGAGCCGGGCTCCACAGAGAAAACCATCGTCCTGCGTACGGTCGACGATAGCGAGGACGAGGAAGTCGAGACGGTGCAGGTGACGCTTTCCACGCCCGCACCAGCGGCGGCGGCGGATCTTGGCCCGTCAAGTACGGGCGTGGGCACTATCAACGACAACGATCTACCGACCATCACCGTCAGCGCGCAGCGCTCCAGCGTTGCCGAAGGCGAAGACGCCGTGTTCGTACTTGCCCGTATGGGAGTTCTGACCGGCGAGCTGACAGTCCGCTTCGCGGTCGCCGACCCCCAGAGCGCGCTGACGGCGGCGGCGCCGACGCAGGCCACGTTCCCGGCGGGCAGCGCCACCGTTGAAGTGCCGCTGGCGACGGACGACGACAGCGTGGACGAGCCCAACGCCACCCTGACGCTGACGCTGGCCAGCGGCGCCGACTACGCCGGCGCCCCGGCGTCCACCAGCGTCACGGTCACCGACAACGAGGGTCCGCCGGAGATTTCGATACTGACCCCCTTCCACGTGTCGGAGGGCCAGAGCATGGAGTTCAGGGTCCAGCTGAGCCACGCCAGCGCCCGCCCGCTCACGGTGGACTACGCCCTTGCGGGCGGTTCAGCGCATCCCGCGACGGCGGGCGCCGACTATCGCGACATCACTGCGGGCGGGAGTCCCCTTGCCTTCGCGCCAGGCGTAACCTCCATGTCCATTGCCCTGGACCTGATCGAGGACGGCCTGATCGAGGAGACGGAAACGGTCATCGCCACCCTTGCCAATCAGCGGCCTTCCCTTGCAGCCAGCCTGCACCTGAGCCATTACACGGCCACCGGTCGCATCTTCGACGGCATCCTGCCCGAGGTCAGCATAAGCCCGCCATACCTCTCCGTGCCAGCGGGCGAGGATGCCGTGTTCCATATTTCACGTGCCCAGGACGACATGGCCGAAGCGCTGACGGTATCTCTCGATATCGGAAGCAGCCGTCCCGACCTGCTGGTCGACCCCGCCATGGCCAGAGATATCGTGATTCCAGCCAATTTGATGGAAACGGTCCTGCGGCTGCAGACCAGAAACGTCGTTTCAGACTCCCCGGCGGGCAGCTCCGGCGGGCGACAGACAGGCGGCGAGCCGCCAGTAACGGTAACCGTGGAAGTTCTGGAGCCGCCTCCGGAGGTGCACTACGTCCTCAATCCGCGCGCCTACCGCTCCACTGTCACCGTCGTCAGCAGCGACGCCATGACCGTACAGGTGCCGCTGACGAGCCTGCGGGAAGGCGCCTCCACCACGATTTCGGTGGATGCCGATACGCCGTTCGACACGGATCAGGTCATCGAGTTCCGCTTCTCCGGCGACGCGCAGGACGGAACCGACTTCGAAGTCATCGCGGCGGACGGCGAGACGCTGGCCGCTCCCTACCGGCTGACGCTGCCGGCGGGCGCCACCAGAGTGGATGCCAAGCTCGCCGCGCTCTCAGACGGCGTGGTGGAAGGCGACGAGTCCCTCATGCTGTCAGTGGTGCGCCTGTCGGACTCCGCGCTCATCGGCGAGGTCGAATTCCTGATTGTGGACAACGTCGTCAGCCTGCTGGCCGACGCGCGGGTGTTTGGGGCGGGGACGATGCTGCGGTACCACATCGACCGCTTCCAGCACCTCTCCTCCACCGTCGCCACTTCCCGGCTTGACGGGAGCGAGCTGCGCCACCTGTACGCGGCTGGCGCCGACGGCGTCGACGATTTCCGCGCCATCCTGCGAGAGGCCGAAAGCGCCGATGGCGGTTCCGACGCCTATGCAGATGCCAATGCCTATGCCAAAGACACGCTCGGATGGTGGTCGCCATGGACTTCGCTGGCCTACGGGCAGGTCGACGGGCGCGGCTACGGCGAGGTTTACGACGGCTACGCGGGTATCGACGTACTCGGCGAATCGGGCGACTTCGTGCTGGGCTGGCTGATCGGCTACGAGGACGGCGACCTGGAATACGACGGCGTGGACTACTCCTCGGCGCATGTGCAGGCAGGCACCTACGGGGCTACCCGGGTCGGCGACGGCATGACGCTGGACGGCGCGTTCAGCTGGGGCGTGGGCGAGCCCCGCGTGCGGTCTGACGGGGTAGGCGCCAAATTCCGCTCGCAGCGCGCCGTGGCCCGCGCCAGCCTCACCGGCAGGGTCAAGTGGAATTTTGCAAGGGCTGACGTGGCGCCGCAGATCGGCGCGCTCTATGCCCGCGAAAACCTCGCCCAGTTCACCGACAGCACGGGAGCGACGGGTCCCTCCGAGCGGCTGAGCATCATGCGGGCGCAGGCGGGGGCCAAGATGGACTGGGCGTTCGACAGGTTCCGGGTGCACAGCCAGCCGCTGCTCTACTGGGACAAGCACAACCTCGATGGCTGGTGGCGGTGGCACGTGTCCATGAGCGTCAAGAGCCGCATGGTCATCGATCTCGGCGAGGGCGTGACCCTCGGCCTCCACGGCGGAGTCGACGGTCTTGGCATCGCCGGCCACTACCGCAGTTTCACCACCGGCTTCTCCCTGCGGTCGAGATTCTGATCCGTCGTTCCGCAGAAGCAAGGCGGCCGGTCGCGCCTGCCGCCGCTTCATTCCGCATCGCCGCATGGTCGCATAGCCACTGGCCGGGCTGCCGAGGCCTGGCGGCGACCGTCCATTACGTACCGATTCGGCGGACAAGTCTCCGAAGCGGGCGCGGCCATGCGCAGGGCGGATGGCGGCAGATGGCGACGGCTGCCATGCCCTGCCTGCGGCAAGGCAGGCGCTCACGCGACGGCCTTGACTTGTGGACGCCTGCAGCAGGCAGACAACTGCTGCCCGGCGGCGCCGCGAGGCGCCAGGCCCTCGCCCCTTTGCCGCGGGCTTGCCGTCTCCAGCTGGCTGCGGTACTGCTGGCCAGAGCCATCGGCGGGCATCCCATAGCGGCGGCGAATCGGTACTGGCGAAGGTCCCCGGGCACCTGCGAATCACCCCTTGTATCCAGCGGCGAATCGGGCAGGGGTGTCGTTTGAATTGAATTTTTCGACGGTCGTAAAAACAACGAGACACGCTCTTTAGCCCTTTACTGGCAAGGGGTTAAGGGAATCTTTCTGACTGCGACTTGACTTTGTCTTCAAGGCTGTGTGACGATTTGTCCAGCGTAGAGAGTCGGCATCCCGCCGATTCGCCGCCAGTCTAGGAGACTCCCAATGCCCAGCACAAATCATCCAGCCGATTCATCGCCAGATCAGGAGGCCCCCATGTCCTCCATAGCAGCGGACTTCAGCAAGCACCCCAACGATACGTCGTTTCGCATCGGGTACAGAGACCCTCCATGCCTGTGCGCGCTGTTTCGGATGTCCTCCCAGAAAGCGGGCATACCGGCCAGCCAGATCGGCAAGGTGGACAGGCGTCCCCGCGGCAATCGGAAACCGTCAGTGCGCGGAGGCGGCTCTGGCCGAATTGCCATCGGCAAGGCAGGCAGGTCGTACCATGCGCGGCGGCCAAGCATGGTTGGGGACTACTCCTTAGTACGTGGCGGCGCTAGGCGCCAAGCCCCAGGCCGGCCGGGTCGTGATACTCGGCGCCAATGCTTTCTGCCACCGGCCTGCTGGTAATGCTGCCCCGGTAGACGTTGAGGCCGGCAAGCAGCAGCGGGTCGCGAAACGCCTCCAGTCCATGGTCCGCCAGCGCCAGTCCGTGCTCGAGCGTGGCGTTGTTGAGGGCGTAGCTGGAGGTCTTCGGCACCGCCCCGGGCATGTTGGCGACGCAGTAGTGGACGATGCCGTCCACCCCGTACGTTGGATTGTCGTGGGTCGTCGGCCGCGATGTCTCGAAGCACCCGCCCTGGTCGATCGCCACGTCCACCAGCACCGCTCCGGGCACCATCGCTCCAAGCATCTCCCGGCTGACCAGCTTTGGGGCCGTTGCGCCAGGCACCAGCACGGCGCCAATCACCGCATCGGCGGCGGCCACCGCTTCCTCGAGATGCCGCCGCTTCGAGAAGAGGGTGCGCACCCTCCCGCCGAACAGCCCGTCGAGCTCCCGCAGCCGCGGCAGCGAGCGGTCCAGGATCGTCACCTCCGCGCCCATGCCGGCGGCGATTCGGGCGGCGTTGGCGCCGACGACACCGCCGCCAATCACCGCCACCCGCGCTGGCGGCACGCCGGGCACCCCGCCCAGCAGCAGCCCCTGGCCGCCGTTTCCCTTCTCCAGAGAGTGCGCCGCCGCCTGCACGGAGAGCCGCCCAGCCACCTCCGACATCGGCGCCAGCAGCGGCAGCCCGCCATGCTCGTCCCGTACCGTCTCGTAGGCGACGGCGGCGCATCCGGATTCCTGAAGTCCCCGTGCCTGCTCGGGGTCTGCTGCCAGGTGGAGATAGGCGTAGAGGATCTGCCCTTCCCGCAGCCGCTTCCACTCCTCGGGCTGCGGTTCCTTCACCTTGACGATCATGTCGCTTGCCGCGTACAGCTCATCGGCGTCAGCAGCTATACGGGCGCCCGCTTCACGGTAGGCGCCGTCGGATGCGCCGATGCCCTCTCCCGCGCCAGTTTCCACCAGCACCTCATGGCCATGGACCGCGTACTCCCGCGCGGCGCCCGGCGCCAGCCCGACCCGGTTCTCCTGCACCTTGATCTCTCTCGGTACGCCCACCCGCATCTTCGCGTCGCTCCTGCCCAGATGGCCACTCCCCGTGTCCTGCAAAGATAGCCGGTTCGCTCCCCGCTGGCAGTCTCCCGTACGAGGCGGCGCTAGACTGCCCTTGACTCCCCGCTTGCGGTCAATAAGGTGCAGCCGATGAGTTTCAGACGCCGCAGGGAAACAGCGGTTTGTGGCTCGCCGCCGTCGGCTCGCGCACCCTGTGCGTCGCGCCGGGGTGCGGTGCGCCAAGTCGTCAGTGGAGTTGCACAATGAGCGCAGCGGCGGTTGGCCTCCAGCAGGTAATCTTCCTCGACGCGGATGCGCGAGGCGTCCTGCTGCCCGCGACGCGCAGTGAGATTGTCGGCAGCGCGCGCGAGGGCAACAGCCTCGTGCTGCAGCTCGCCGACGGGCGGACCATGCTCATCGTCGACCTGTTCCTCCAGAAGGATGCCATCCTTCTGGTGCGCGGCGAGTTCGGCGCGGTTTCGGCTCTGGAGATTTCCCGCAAAGGAGAAATTGTCGGTCTGGAGCCGATTTCCCTTGCCGAGCTGGAGGAAATGTTCGGCGTCGGGCGGGAGGAGGTCGTCGTCGAGGCCGCTCCCGCCCCGGAGGAGGAAGTCGAGGAGGCGGAGCCCGAGGTCGAGGAGGAAGCTCCCGATGAGGTGGAAGCCGTCGATGAGCCGAAAGACGAGGAAGGGGGCAGCCTTGGCCAGCTGGCCGGACTCCTCGCCGCGGGGACTGGCCTCGCCGTCGCGGGCGGCGGCGGGGCAGACGACGAGGCATCCGGCCCGCTCAGGCAGTACGAGCAATTTGCCAGCGAACTCGGGGAATTCGGCTTCTCCGCGACGCAGGAGGAAAAGATCCAGACGGCCATGGAAACCGTCATGGAGCCCGGTTCCGCCTTGCCCCGCGGGCTGTATCTGACGAGAGACGCCAGCGGCGGAACGCTGCGAGTCGAGCTGGACGCCAACGGCGACGCGACGGCCGACGCGCTGAGAGTTTTGACCTTCGACCGTAATTTCGAGGTCAAGCGGGTTGAGTTCGACGACGCCTACGAGGGCGGCGACTTCGTCGCCGAGCGGAGGGTGGAGTTCCGCGCCGGAGATTCCGTAGGCAACGTCCTGACGGTTTACGATGACAACGCCGACGGTACCCTCGACCGCGCCGAGCAGGCTGTCACGGGCGCCGACGGCTCGTTGGCAATCCTGTACGACGACAGCTACGATGGCATTGCGTTCTGGGCCAGCCGCGCGGAGCGGGTTGTCGACGACAGTCCGCGAGGGGGCAGCAATGCCGTGACCGTCGAGGTGTACGAGGATCTTGACGGCGGCATTGAGGGGACGCCTGTCCGGGTCGAAACGCGGGTCAGCGACAGCGGCGGACGGCTGGTCGAGGTCTGGGCCGACGACCGTACCGACGGTAACCTGGACGGCAGCGCCGATGTCAGGATCGTTCACCACTACAGCGCGCTGGGCCAGCGCATCCGCTCTGACTTAGACTTCTTCGGCGACGGCACCGTCGAAAGAAGCGAGTTCAATTTCGAGGGCGACATCCGCGTGGACCGCGCGGAATCCTACACCTGGGACAGCCGTGGACGGCTCGTGCGGATTGGCTACGACGACGACAATGACGGTACCGCCGACTGGAGCGCGGAGCTGGTCTATGTGCAGGGGGCCGGCCCGTCGGCTAGCGAGCAGGCAGCGCCCGCATTCGAAGTGGCCGCCAACCCGCAGGGCAGCGCAACCGAACGAGGCGCCACCAGTCTGGCTGTCGACGAGGATGGCGACGGTGCCTACGACAGGACGGAGACGTACTCGTATATCAGCAGGGGTTTCGCGTATGGCAGGCTGGAGTCGGTCGTCTACGACGACGACAACAGCGGCGACGGCACCAACGAGCGCCGCGTGGTATTTGCCTATGACGAAGACAACGCTGAGCAGGAGCTTCCAAGCTACGCCTATACGGACCTTTTGGACGACGGAACATTCGAGCGGGCGGTGAAAAACACCTACGAAACTAGCGCGGATGGTCGGCTGAAGAAGGTCGAGTACGACGACGGCTATGACGGCACGGCCTTTCAGGCGGACCGTGCCCAGACGCGGCACCACAACGGTCTGGAGCAGATGATCCGCGCCGAGCTCGACGATGACGCTGACGGTACTGTGGACCGGGTGGAGCATTACGCATATGGCAGGGATGGCCGTATCGCGGAGGCTAGGTTCGACGAGGATGGCGACGGCACTCTGGACCGCGTCGAACGGTACAGCTGGAATGCCAAGGGTCAGCGAGCCGGGCGAACTTACGATAACGACTACAGCGGCTCCTCTTTCAGCGCCGACCGAATCGAAAGCTACGAATACGACGCCAAGGGCCGCCTGAGCAGAACGCTTCTCGACAGGGACGCCGACGGCACCTATGACTCCTCAACCGCCACCACCTACAACGCGAGAGGCCAGACCGAAACGGTACGGCACGACTTTGACCACGACGGCGTGGTGAACCAAGTCGACATCTACGCTTATGACGGCAAGGGACGGCTGACCAGCCTTGTACGTCAGTATGACACCGATGATGGAGGCGGCAGCAATTTTGAGAGGGCCGAAACGCTCCTCTACGATGGCGGCGTCCTGATAGAGCGCCAGAGTGTACAGTACCCCGACGGGGACGGCGCCGCCAACCAGCGGGAGTGGCGCAGCTACGACGAGGACGGCGTGCTAAGCGGAACCCGTTTCCTGTACGACTCCAACGGAGACGGCACCGCGAATCGGGAGGAAATCAGCATCTACGAAGGCGGCAGCCTGGTTTCACGGACAGTCGTCTGGGACGACTTCGACGGCAGTCCTGCCTACGACGGCGGCATTCTGGAATTCCAGAGGATTGTCAGGGACGTCTCTGGCAGCTCTCCCCTTAACCGGCCCGACGACGGCACCCCGGACCTGCAGGAAGACACCAGCTACGGAACCAGCGGCTTGGCGACCACCGGCGTTCAGGTCTTCGATCAAGACGGCGACGGCGCATGGGACCGGATGATTCGCGCCACCTATGAAAACGGCATGAAAAGGGAGCTGCGGGTCGACGCGGACTATGACGGTATCCCGGAGAACTTCAACGCGGACCAGATAGCCGTATACGAGTACGACGAGGACGGCATTCTGGCTAAGGTGCGCTATGACGGGGACGCCGACGGCGTATTCGACCGAATCGAGACCTACATCGAACGCGACGAAGAGGGCCGACTGGTACTCATAGCGCATGACGGCGACGCCGATTCGCGCCCCGACGATACGACCGACCGGATAGAAACCCGCACCTACAACAGCGGCGGCTGGCACGAGACGTCCGTTTTTGAGTACAACGACGATGCCGACAGTTCCGTCGAGCGAAGGCAGACCGTGACCTACGACCGGCAGGGCAGGGTAGCGAGCGTCGAGTTCGACGGTTTCTATGACGGTGATGGAAACCGCGACGGTCTGGATACGGAAGATCCGGACGGCATCCCGCACCTGCGCGAAGACTACACGTGGAATGCGCTTGGGCAGCTGGCAAGCAAAACAAGTACCTTCTATGGTGCCGACGGGACGACGGCTGCTGTAGTGGAAAGCGAGACTTACGACGAGCAGGGCCGGGTGGTCCAGGTCACATACGACGGCATCGGCTACGTCAACGTCGGCGATGGCACGCTGGAAGCGGGAGAGAGCCAGCCATTGCGGTGGTGGGACCCCGAAAGCGCCGTTCAGGACGCCAACGGCACCCCTAACCGGCTTGAGCGCAGCGAGTTCGACCCCCTGACGGGCGCGCTTAGCCGCAGCACTGTGCGCTACGATGATGACCAGGACGGCACCGGTGACCGCGAAGTGAGACATGAGTTCTTTCGGGATGGCAGTTACATACGAACCAATCTTTGGGACGATGACGCGGGGGCCCGCTCGGAGACATGGCACTTCAATGCAGATGGAGGCACCACCCAGATTGTGTACGACCGGAACGGCGACGGAACCAGAGACGAAAGCGAGGTGTTCATTTACGACCCTCAGGGCCGACATGTCGGGACCGTCACCACGGAGTATGAAGATGGTACAGCCGCGACACTTGCCGTAACTGAAACCTTCGTCCCCGCCACTGGAAGGACTAGCAGCATCGTCCGCGATATAGGGGCCGACGGAACGGACGACTGGCGGGAAGACTACACGTACGATGCCAATGGAATTCTGGCGGAACATACCGCCATAGAGCATGGCGCTGACGGTACGGCGGCAGAACGCGTAGAGACAACAATCTATCGGGTCAATGATGTCAATGGCGACGATATTCCTGATGATCTCGATGGCGATGGAACCCTTGATGACCCCGATGGCGACGGGACTCCAGAGGCTAGGGTCGAAACCTCCGTCGACATCGGCGACGACGGAACCGTCAATTGGACGGAGAGATTCGAGTACGATACCCGCAACAGGCTTACTGGCTCCACCCGGGAAGTTTACGGCAGCGACGGCGAGACCGTCGAAAGCACTGAAACGCGAGTGTTCGACCGCATGTCCCGCGTAACTAGAGTGGAGCGCGATTTGGACAATGACGGCACGGCGGACATTGTGGTGACCAGCAGCTATGACGGGGTAACAGGCCAGCTAAGGGAGTTCCATGTCCGTGACCGTGACGGCAACGGCACAGCGGACCATGCTGAGATGCGCCTGTACGGCTCGGATGAAAGGCTTCTCAGGCTGGAAGTCGACGAGAACTACGACGGTACCCGGGCCAACTTCAACGCGGATTACATTGAATCGCGCGAATACGATGACCGTGGTTTTACCGCGCGTTACGATCTGGATGGAAACGGTGGCAGCGAGCGCACCCACGTTTTTATTTCGGACGGGCCGCACAGCCAAACTGTGCGAATTGACGACACCGGAAACGGCGTTCCCAATCTGATTGAAATACGCAGCGCTGACGCTTTTCGTCGAGTGACGAGGATCGAGTATTTCGATGACGGTATCGTGGCCGGCTCCGATGACTATGACCGCGTGACCGAGCACGAGTATGCAGATTCGGACCGGCGGGTTGACTTGACCCGGTTTGACGATGACGGCGACGGCAGCTACGACCGCAGCGAGACTTACGACTATCGTTCCAATGGGCGAATCCGGACAATTGGCTTTGACGATGACTATAACGGCATAGCAGATCGCTATGTCCACTGGAATTACAGCAGCAGGGGGCTGGTCAGCCGTATTGACCATGACGCTAACGGCGACGGCGTGGTTGAAAGCCGCGAAATTTTTCAGTATACAGGAATCGACCGCGTTGAGCGCGTTATTCACGAGTACGACCGTAACTTGGACGGTACTTTCGAGCGGGATCTGACTGCAGTGTACGGCTACAACCAATCTAGTCAGATTGCGCGAATTGAATATGACACCGACAGCGATGGCAGCGCGGACGAGATAGAGGAGCGCATTTACGACGCCTTCCGCCGGCTAAGCCGCGTCGAGTACAACCTGGACGGCGCCATCGGCGTCGATCGATCTGACGTCATCGCCTACGACGGGAATAGCGACCGGCGGATTTCACGCAATGTTGAATGGAACAGCGAGGGTGACGCGGCGGCCGAGATCGTCGAAAGGCGCATCTACGATCAGAGAGGCCGCGTGGTTCGGGTCGAGTATTACGACGACGGCGACGTGGCCGATCCCAACGACTATGATCGAACCAGCGCCTACGCTTACTCTGGCGCGGACCGCCGCGTAGCAACGGCCGAATTCGACACCGACGGGAACGGGCTTCGCGACTGGTGGGCGTCCTACACCTACAGGCAGGGCAATCAGATAGAGAAGTTCGCGATTGAGCGCGACACCACTGGCAATGGCATCGTCGGCGAGTCCGAAGTTCACCACTTCATGCTCGATGACCCGCGATCTGTTCTCATCGAGTACGACGGAGTCTCGCGGGAGAGGTTTGATGCCGTGTTTCCGCTCAACGACTTCGGCAACGCGGACTATGACGGAACCGTTGACTTGAGACAGCGTATTACATATACCAATAATATCAGATACGATTTGCCGTCCCCAGAGGAGGATGTTGAAACATCGCCTGGTATGGATGGCTCGGAGGCCAGGACGCTGTCCGAAATCGCCGGGGTCGTCTACAGCCGGGTCGCCCAAACGGAAAGCGATTTTGGCTATGACCAGCTCGCGGCCTACACGTACGGTGCCAGTGACCGGCTGGATAGCGTCGAGGTTACCAGGACAACCGATGACGCAATTGTACGGTATGGCCCATACAGCACCTACAGCCACGACGCGGACTTCACTTACCGCGCGGATGGGAAGATTGACCGCGTTCTGATCGACACGAACGGAGACGGCGTCAGTGACCAGGTTCACGCTTACTACTATAACGGTGATTTTATAGATCGTGTAAACATAGGAGACGACTCGAACGGGGACGGGACTGTTGACGGATTTGGTTTTGACGTTGCCTACCGCTATTCGGATGGCACGGGCGGCACTCTGGTCAGTGTCACGGACCTAAGAAGCGGGGATGAAGGCGTCTACAGCTATGACGCCGATGGCACTTTGAGCCACGTTGATTTCGACTTGGATGCCGATACCACTACTGACCGGACCGACACCTATAATTTCCGCTCTATTGGCGCCAACATTGACTCGAATGGAGACGGTGTTCGTGACCAAATTGAGATTTATAGCTACGGTCCAGATGGCATTCTGGCGCAAGTTGACTTTGACACGAACGCGGATGGCACCGCCGACTATATTGAAATATACCGTTACAACAGTGAAGGCGCCGTGGTCAACGTCCGCGTTGACGACAACGCGGACGGCAGCGTGGACCAAGTTGGCACCTACGTTTATGCTGGCTTTGGCATTATTAGCCTCGTCAACTTCGATACGAACGGAGACGGCACCGCTGACTGGATCGAGACTTACAGATACAACGGCAGTGGCGTACTGACCCACATCGACATCGATACGAACGCGGACAGCACCGCAGATCGGATTGAAACCTACAGATTCAACAGCGACGGCGATGTGACCTCTATTGGCGTCGACACCGATGCAAACGGTGCAGTAGACCTGACGAATACTTACAGCTACATGATTCGCCTGGATAGCGTCGACATTGACCTGAATGGGGATGGAACAGCTGACCAGAAAGATGTTTACAGCTATGACGGAAGGGGCAACCAGGTTGCCGTCGGCGCGAACGTGAATCCAAACGGCGTCGATATGGACCGCATAGATACGTTCCATTACTCTGAAGCGGGAAATCTGACTCGAATAGAAGTTGACCTGAACAACGATGGTACGGTGGACCTTAGGCAGCACCATGCCGATGGCGATGAGAGACTGTTTGACTGGATTGAAGCGAGTACCGCAGCCGATGGCACGTTCGACGACATCCGGATTGCCTACGACGTATCCGTTCCGCCGCCTGAAGTCGACGGGACGGTCCTCGCTTACGACAGGCTGGAGATTTATAACGAAGGGTACGAGACCGTGGCGACTGCGGCCGATACGAGCTCCGACGGGGAGGTTGACACCTTGACAGTTTCGGGCGGCAGCGGATTCAGATTTGAATTTACCGAAGAGGTTGCCGCTTGGTTGCCGAACCTCGGTACGCTCATTTTATCTGACATGACGCATCTCACCATTGCGGACGCGGCGCTCTTGGCGGCATCGTCCGTGGACGGCGTCGTTGACGAGCGCTACGCAGAAACTCCATATACCCTTTATGTGCGTCACGACCAAAACCGGTCCCCCATCCTTGACACGATCAATCTTGCGGGAGGCTTCGCAAGGGACGCGAGTCAGGACGAAGAATCTGGTGGTGACATATACCATGCTTATGCAAGCGACAATGGATTGGTGAGGGTGGACGCTGACATCACTGTGACCATAAGCGACGCTTAGCGCAGCGAACTTCTACCTTCTAGCCCCCAGACAAATAGCATCCATCGACCAATGTCCCGACCTTCACAGAATATCCCTTTGGCGGCTACGCCAGAGAAGGTCGCTGCGGCGGGCCTTGTCAAGCTGCCACTCACTGCCAGGACGCCCTGGTATTCCCAAACATGAGGATCAGCAGCATGAGTGAACAATTGTCAGGAAGCCGTACGGTGTTTCCCCTTGATACATGCAGCGGAAGTGTCAGGCTTCCCGCTGCTCTAGGCGAGGTTATCAAGACTCTTCGGCAGGGAGACGGCCTCATGGTGTGGCTAGCAGACGGCAGAACTCTGCTGGTACCGGAGTACTTCGTCTCCGACCAGGCTGCTGCGCTGGTAGAGGGAGAGGATGGCAAGCTGCTGGCCTTGGACATTTCTGCCGAGGGGGCGTTCGTTGGAGCGCGGCCCATCTCACTTGCCCGAATGGACGAGATGTTCGGCATAGCGTCCGGGGGACGGTTCACAAACGGCCTTGAAGGCGAAACGGTTCTAGGCGCAGCTGACGACACTGCCAAGGATGGCAACCTGCTTGTCGAGATGGTGGGGGGTGTTTCAGCGCTTGCGGTGGGCTACTTGATGTATAGCGAGGGGGGGGACGAGGAAACGGCGTCCACCGGCCGTTTTGACTCGGTGTTCGGAAACGGCCTGGGCAGGGAAGGCACGGAGAATGAGCAGAGAAAAATTCGAGAAGCTCTAGAGGAGTCCGTACCCGCTGGGGCGCGTATATCGAGCGCTGAAGGAGCGGAGTGGACCGCGGATGGCGACAGCAGCATTCTTAACTTCGGCATTGATATCAATGACGATGGAGCAACCGAAGTTCGAGCCGTATTGCTCTTTGACGCTTCGTTCAATTTGGTCGAGGCAAGGCATGATGACAATCTCAACGGTACCAGCGATCGCACCGTCCGGTATAGTGTAAACGAATCTGGCGAGCGTACGCTCGCCTACTTTGACGACGATGGCGACGGAAAAATTGACCGTGCTGAGGCTTACGGTACGAACAGCAACGGTGAATTGGAAACCCTGTACGACGATGACTTCAGCGGAGTTTTTCAAATAGCGAGAAAAGAAACCGCAACGGATTACGGGGACGGAACGGTAACCGTGCTGGTCGACACAAACCGGGACGACATTCCTGACAGGATAGAAACTCGCCTCGTAGACCGCGGCAATCGGCTTTATGAAGTACTGGTTGACGACTTCTCCGACGGCAGTCTCGATGGAGGCTCCGATCTGCGTAAGACTTACCATTACAGCGATCTTGGCCTTCTGGAACGAGTCGAAGTCGAAGAGGGCGTTGACAGAACGATCGAGAGGGCGGAGTTCTACCTCAAGGGGGCAGGTGTTGCGGATCGTTCTGAGACATATGCTTATGATGCCTTAGGGCGACTGGAGAGAGTTGAATACGACGACGACAACAACGGCATAGGAGACTGGTCCGGAACGTACATCTATGCTGCCGGGGTCAGCGCGGCCGCACGGTATGCCTTTGGCCTTGATCCCCAAGACTCTGCTGTTGGGCTTGGTGCAATGGGGCTTGCAATTGACGCCAACAATGATGGAGCCATAGACCGTACCGAGGCTTACACGTACTCCAACGGCCGTTTGGCGGCTGTGACGTATGACGATGATGCCAGTGCAGACGGTACAAACGAGCGAAGAGAAACCTACGAGTACGGAGACACTCCACAAGAGTACCCTGTACGCAAATTTGTCGATCTGCTAGCGGATGGCACAATCGAGCGTGTTGAGGAGTATAGCTATAGCGGAGAAGCGGGAAGCCTCCCTGTCAGCATCAGATTTGATGACGACTATGATGGTACAACCTTCAGTGCGGACCGTGTCGAAACCACGCGCTTTGACGGCCGGGGCGCGGCTAAGCGAGTCGAGTACGATGACGACGTGGATGGCCAAATAGAGCGAATCACGGAATTTCGGTATGGTCTTGACCAGCGGATTGCCGAAACGCGGCTGGACAACAATGCCGATGGCGAATGGGATGCCATTGTATTTCACAGCTGGAACGCTAGGGGACAGCGCGAGGGGGGTGCCTACGATAGCGATGCCGATGGTACAATCGACCGCACTGAATTTTATCAGTACAGCGACAAGGGCCATTTGAGCGAAGTGCGCTTTGATAACAACGCCGATGGCACTGTCGATTCCTCAGTCGCCAGAACGTACAACGCCAGGGGGCAAATTCAAACAATCCTGCGAGATTACGATGCCGACGGTGTCGATGACCAGGCCGACAGGCACAACTATGACCAGGCGGGGCGGCTGGTGAGCATAGTTGCTCAGTTTGACGTTGACGGGGACGGTGGCACTAACTACGAGAGAACGGAGACGCTTGTCTATCAAGACGGAGTGCTGGCTGAGCGTATTGTCGAGCATGACACGGATGAAGATGGCGTGGTGGGCACGACCGACAGAAGCACGTATGGCGTGGACAGCGCGCTAAACGGGCAAGTCATCGTGTACGACGACGACGATGACGGTACCAGCAACCGGGAGGAACACAGTGAATGGGCGAATGGCAGGCTAAGCAGCACGAGGTTTGTCTGGGACGACTTTGAGGATGGCTCTCCAAACCGGGAAGGGACGCGCACCTATGATCAGCATGGTCGGCCCTTGGCAAGCGAACAGCTGTTCGACCAGTCTGGCGACGGCACTTGGGACATGATGATTCGAGTCGTATATACCAATGGCCTACAGACGGAGTTTCACATCGACGACACCTACGACGGAACAGCTGCGAATTTTGTTGCGGAGCGAATTTCGGTCTACGAATACAATGGTGACGGCGTTCTGGTGCGTGTGAGGCATGACGAAGACGCTGATGGCGGGGCCACAGGCGATTTTGAGCGCTCCGAGTTTTATCGGGAGTTCGACGGCGAAGGACGCCCGGTCATTGTTGAGTACGACGACAATGGTGATGGCAGAAACAATCGCCGTGTTGACTATTCATACAATGCCGCCGGCCAAATTGAAACTGCCATCCGCTATATCGACAGCGACAATGCCCAGGGCGCTGACCGGGTGGAGACGTATATATACAATTATGACAATAACACCGTGCGCGTCGAGTACGATGGAGTGGAGCGCAGAGAGCTTAGGGAACTGTGGCCGTTTCAGGAGTTCGTCCAGCAGCAGCAGGACGGCACAGCAGACTTGATACAGGTCATCGCCTATGCCGACTCCGTTTTCAACTATGACTCGACGGGGACTTCGGGAGCAGGCACTGCGGCTTCAACCTTTGTGCTGACAAGGGTTACGTCAATTGAGACGAACCGCGTGACGGGCTCGGACGACACGGCCGTGGACAGAATTGACACGTACATCTACGACGGTTCGGGTGAACTTCTCCGTGTAGATGCTGAAGAAAGTGCGGACGGTACGGTCACCCGCAGATTCTACCACACTGATGATGACGGTGTCGTGGACATTTATGCCTATGACCGCGATCCTGTTGACGACCCGACCGTTAATGTCGACGTGCGTGATACGCTGTCTACAACCGATGAGAACCAGGACGGCACCATGAACGATTACGTGGGTGATGGAACCACCGACTATACGGTAGGTGATGGTACCATTGACCGCTACGAGTTCGACGGTACGTTTGACGCCTATCGCAGCTTGGAACTAGACGAAGACGGGCGGCCAGTGCGCAGAGAGCATGACTTTGATTTCGATGGTACGAATTTTCAGGCGGACATCGAGTCGCAGTACGTATATGACAGCGGCGTTGCTGGCTGGGGATACATGCTCGGCAGGCGAAGCGTCTTGTCGGACATGGATATAGACGGCGACGGAACCATGAACGACTACCAGTTCCCCGACAGCTACCAGTACCTGCACTTTTTTGCGGAAAGGAGTGACGACGCGGAGCAGAATCCGATGCTCACGCTTACAAATGATTTGGTCGAGGACTTCCACCACATCGAATCCATCAGTATAGGAGGAAACCTGCATCGGCCCGGCGATGCCAATCCGACAGCAGCATTGTTTAACCTGACAATTTCCGTGGATGTGCTAGAAGAGCTTTCAAAGACGGACGGCTCGGTCGACAGTCGCTACGATGTAGCCAACCCGTACATGCTTTCTGTCTGGGGTGATCCGTCAGACACTTTGACTCTGTCCGGTGGATTTACCAGGGATTCTGCATGGGATGCAGCAACAGCAGATATTGCCCAGCAGGGAGTGCTGGTACAATCTCAGGTTGACGCCCTTGATTTCGCCTCAGGGTATACGTACAGGGAATCCGAAACAATTCCCCCCATGCTCCATGCCTACGTCAGCGATGCGGGAGTGGTTCTCGTGGATCCAGCTATGGACGTTACTATTGTAGCGTAGCATACAGCGATCGGCGGTCAATGTACCAGAGGTGCACAGATTTCTAAGTAGGCCCACAGGTCTGGAGTTTTTGCTGTCGAGTAGAACGCAGCATGAGTGAATTCGCCTCCCGACAGGTTGCGTGCGGCTGCAAGTTCTTTCGCGGACCGGTCTGTCAGGAGCGGCTGGAATCCATGTCCTCGGGCTGGTAGTCAAAGGCCCACTCGCTGTACCCTTGGTTTCCGCGGTACCACGGCACATCCTCGCCTGCCTTCTCGCCGTGGTTCCACCGGGGTGGCGTGCCGACACTGTTGGCCTCCAGTATCAGCCTCCTGCGCCTCTGGCTTTCCCGAATGCGCGATGCCAGCGCGGCCTCGTCCCACTTGGCGGCTATTTCGCCCACCAAGTCCGATTCCGCTTGGGCATGATCGGGATGCCCGGCAAGATTCTCCAGCTCGTTCGGGTCGGATTCGACGTCATACAGCATCAGTGGATCTTTGGACGACCAGATGCACTTGTAGCGTCCGCGGCGCAGCATGAATATCGGCGCCAAGGCGGCCTCAGCTAGATACTCGGCCGCAATGGTACGCTTTGGCAGCGAGTTCGCCCTGTCCAGATACGCGGTGAGGTCCGTTCCCTCCAGCGGCTCAATGTCGGAGGTCCAGCCTGACCCTGTGGCCAATCCGCAGAAGGTAGGCAGGAGGTCGACGAGCGAGGCGAACTCCCGGACTCTCTGAGGCCGCATCCACGGCGCGCTGACGATTAGGGGAACTCGCAGTGAAGGCTCGTAGAAGTGCTTCTTGAACCACATGCCCCGCTCGCCCAGAAACTCCCCATGGTCGGAGGTGAAGATGACCACGGTATTTCCGTCGGCTCCCGTTTCCTTCAGGGTCTCCAGCAGCTCCCCGACCATCTCGTCCACGAAGCTGATGGAGCCGTAGTGCGCCCGCCGCGCCCGCAGTATTTCCTCTTCGGAAAACTCGTAGCCCAGCATCCCGAAGTCGCGCAGTATCCGCACGGAGTGCGGGTCATGGCGGCTTTCTGGCATGGCGGGTACGCGGGGCAGGGGTATTTCCCTGCCGTCGTAGAGCTCCCAGTGCCTGCGGAGGCACAGGTAAGGCTCGTGCGGATGGGTGTACGAGACCTGCAGAAAAAACGGCTTGCCATCGTTCGAGGCGGCATAGTCGCGGAGATAGCGCCGTGCCTGGCAGGTGACGTCCTCGTCGAAGTCGATCTGCAGCGACCGCCTGCACACTCCTGAAACCAGCACCGAACGGGGGTCGTTGGTGTCGCGCTCTCCCTCGTCCGCCCAGTTGGGCGCCCAGCTGAAGTCGGCCGGATAGATGTCGGCCGTCAGCCGGCTTTCGAAGCCGTGAAACTGGTCGGGGCCGATGAAGTGCATCTTGCCCGACAGCGCGGTCCGGTATCCAAGCCGACGCAGATAGTGGGCGTAGGTGGGCTGCTCGGCGGACAGCTCGGCGGCGTTGTCGTAGGCGCCGATAGCGGAGCACAGCTTGCCGGTGGCCATGGATGCCCGGGAGGGCGCGCACAGCGGATAGTTGCAGCAGGCGGTTTCGAACACCGCTCCCGTCTCGGCAAGGTGATCGAGGTTGGGCGTGACCGTCGTCGGATTGCCGTAGGCTGCCAGCGAGAGGGCGCTGAGCTGGTCGGTCTGGATGAACAGGATGTTGGGGGAAGACATGTTGCCTCTATCCGCTGCCGCCTTGCTGCCAGACTGTAGAAGCTTTGCCGCCATTCGGCTAGATTCAGCCCCGTCCGGGAGCTGGTTCCGGGCCAATAACGAGAGAAAGGCGATGGACTGCGCATGGTCGAGTGGAACTTCCTTGCGGTACTGGCGGACTTCGACCTGCTTCTGCAGGGCCTCGCCAATACCCTCAAGGTCACCTTCCTTGCCCTTTTGTTCGGGGTGCCGCTAGGGCTGGCCCTAGCTCTGCTGCGGCTATCCACCTTTCGCCCGGTCTCGGTCTCCGCCGCCTTCGTGATCGAGTTCTTCCGTGCCACCCCGCCGCTGGTGCAGCTGTTCTGGTTTTTCTTCGCCCTGCCGATTCTCATCGACGTCCGCATGACGCCGTTCATCGCAGCCATCGTCACCTTCTCCATCCAGTCCTCCTCCTTCTTCGCCGAGATCTTCCGCGGCGGGATCGAGTCCATCGACAAAGGGCAGTGGGAGGGCGCCAAGGCCATCGGCATGGGCTACGTCCAGTCGCTGCGCCGGGTGATTCTGCCGCAGGCGGTGAAACGCATGATTCCGGCGTTCATGGAGCGCTCCATCGAGCTGCTCAAGACCACCACGCTGGTCTCGACCATCGCCTACACCGACCTGATGTTCCAGGCCAACGACCTGGCTCAGAAGACCTTCCGTCCGCTGGAGGTCTATACGGTGGTGGCGGTGATGTACTTCGTCCTCATCTTCGTCTTCAGCCAGCTGTCAATCTGGGTGGAGCGCCGTCTGGCCAAGTCGGGCGAAAGCACGGTGCGGTGACATGCAGCACACCTGGGACTTTGCCACGATTCTCGACAATCTTCCCGTCCTCTGGGTGGGGATCAAGGGCACCGTCTTCATCTTCGCCGTTACCGTCACCCTTGGCCTAGCTGGCGGCCTTGTCGTCGGCATTGCCCGCTACTCGCGCAGCGCGGCGGTGGTCTGGCCAGCCCGGGCCTTCGTCGAGCTATTCCGCAACACGCCGGTGCTGGTGCAAATCATCTGGTTCTACTACGCCTTTCCGATCCTGACCGGCATCGAGGTCAATCCGTTCCTCGCGGCGACGCTGGGGATATCGCTCAACACCATGGCCTTCTCGGCCGAGATCTACCGCGCCGGCATCCAGTCCATCGAGCCCGGCCAGTGGGAGGGCGCCAAGGCCATCGGCATGAATTACTACCAGACGCTGCGCCGCGTCATCCTGCCGGTCGCCATCAAGCGCGTCCTGCCGGCCCTGACCAACCGCGGCATCGAGGTGTTCAAGATGTCCACGCTGGCCTCGGTGGTGGCCTACGTCGAGACCCTGAACCAGGCCAAGCTCATCGCCGACCTCAACTTCAACCCCATCGAGTCCTACACGGCCGTCGCGCTGATCTTCTTCGCGGTGCTCTACCCCGTCGTGCAGGGCACTTACGCGCTGGAGCGCGTCCTCAAGAGGAGCGAGTGAATGGCTGACATCGTCCGCATCGAAAACCTGCACAAGAGTTTCGGAGACCTGGAGGTGCTGAAGGGCATCGACCTGGAGGTCGCCGCCGGCGAAACCGTCGTGATCCTCGGCTCCAGCGGCTCGGGCAAGAGCACGCTGCTGCGCTGCGTCAACTTCATGGAGATACCCAGCGAGGGGCGCATCTACCTGCACGGCGAGATGGTGGGCAGCGAGCGCGGCGGGCGCATGCAGTATCGCGAGGCGGAGCTGTGCGCGCTGCGCACCCGCATCGGCATGGTGTTCCAGCACTTCAACCTGTTTCCGCACATGACCGTGCTGCAGAACGTCATGGAGGGCCGGATCACCGTGCTCCGGTCCCCCCGCGCCGAAGCCGAGGAGAAGGCCATGGCCCAACTCTCGCGGGTGGGGCTGGACGACAAGGCGGGCGAGTATCCGGCGCGGCTGTCGGGCGGCCAGAAGCAGCGGGTGGCGATCGCCCGGGCGCTGGCGATGGACCCCGACGTCATGCTGTTCGACGAGGTGACTTCGGCGCTCGACCCCGAGCTGGTGGGCGAGGTGCTCAAGACCATGCGGCAGCTGGCCGAGGAGGGCATGACCATGCTGGTGGTCACCCACGAGCTGGGCTTCGCCTACCACGTGGCGCGGCGGGTGCTGTTCCTCCACGAGGGCCGCATACTTGAGCAGGGCGAGCCGCAGAGTATACTGCGGGCGCCCGAGACGCCGCGCATGCGCGAGTTTCTCGAAGGGCACTCCCTGTTCAAGCTGCCCGACTGACCGGGCCAGCTCCGCAGCAAAAAGAAGGAATCCAGCTATGCGTACCCTCAAATCCGGAATCGCCGCCTGCGCCGTCGCCCTCGCGGCCGCGCTGCTGCTATCGGCGCCAGCCCCGGCCCAGGCGCAGCAGTCGACCTGGGACAAGATCATGGAGACCAAGACACTGCGCATGGGGGTTACCCAGGCGCCGCCCTGGTACTCCAAGAACCCCAGCACGGGCGAGTGGGACAGCGGTCTGATCGTGTCCATCGGCAAGGCCATGGCCGAGGAGATGGGCGTCGAACTCGAGATGGTCGAGGTCACCTGGGCGACGGCCATCGCCGCCATGCAGGCCGACAAGATCGACATGATGTTCCTCGACGCGACCCCCAAGCGGGCTCTGGTGGTGGACTACCCGTTCCAGCCGCTGCTGTACATCTCGCTGGCGGTGCTGGCCCGGGACGACCTCGACGCCGATCGCTGGGAGGACCTCAACAACCCCGGCGTCAGCGTGGCGGTGCCGCAGGCGACCTCGATGGACGCCTTCCTCACGCGCACCATTCCCAACGCCGACATCCAGCGCTTTCCCGACAACGGCGCGGCTCTGGCGGCGTTCCAGTCAGGGCGGGTCGACGCCGTGTCGCTGTTCCATCCGCCGCTGCTGGCCGCGCGCAAGAAGTTCGGCGCCGGCAAGATCGTGATTCCCACGCCGGCCTTCTCGTCGCCTTCCTCCATCGCGGTGCGCCGCGAGGCGGACAAGACCTTCCGCGACTGGGTCAGCCACACGATCTTCTACTACTACGAGACCGGGCGGACGCAGCGCTGGTACGAGGAGTTCCTGGCGGACTTCGGCCTGGACCCGAAGGCTTCGCCGGTGATTCAGCGCGAGCTGCTGTTCGCGCGCTGATCTGACGGGCGGCGGCGGGTCGTCCGCCGCCGCCCCGAAACGTCGCCCAAGACGGTCCGCGCCGTCGGCGCGGCAGGGGCTTGCGCGTTTGGCCGCAGGGCGGTAATGTTGCGGCGTTCGCTCCAATCTGCCTTGCGCTGCCTTCCGCGATGCGAGCGGGGACGGTTCCCGCGGGCGCGACGCGGACATAACCACAACCAACTCATCACAAGGGAGATTCTTCCGATGACCGTATTTCGTTTCGTCAAGGGCACCGCGCTGGCGCTGATGGCCGCCGCTGCGGCCGCCGTGCCAGCCGCCGCCCAGACCAATTTCAGCGGCAAGACCATCGAATGGGTAATTCCGTTCTCGGAGACCGGAGGCTCGGCCAAGTGGGCCAACTTCTTCGCCCCGCTGCTGTCCGAGGCCATGCCCGGCAACCCGACCGTCGTCGTCAAGTTCATGCCGGGGGCGGGCTCCACCAAGGGCGCCAACTGGTTCCAGAGCCAGCGCCACAAGGACGGCACGCTGTTGTTCGGCACCTCGGGCTCGACCCAGTTCCCCTACCTGCTTGGCGACCCCCGGGTGCGCTACGAGTACAAGGACTGGATTCCGGTCATGGCCTCCGGTACCGGCGGAGTCGCCTACCTCAACGCCAAGGACGGCGCCAATTTCGACGGCTCGGCCAACAACCTCCAGAGTGCCACCTTCATCTACGGCAGCCAGGGCGCGACGCGCCTGGATCTCGTGCCGCTTCTGGCCTGGGAAATGCTGGGCATGAAGGTCGAGCCGGTGTTCGGCATCAAGGGCCGCGGCGACGGCCGGCTGATGTTCGAGCGCGGCGAGGCCACCATCGACTACCAGACATCCTCCGGCTATCTCGGCGGCTCGCTTGACCTGGTCAACGAGGGCAAGGCCGTGCCGATGATGACCTGGGGCGCTCTGGACGCCAGCGGCAACATCGTCCGCGACCCGACCTTCCCCGACCTGCCCACCTTCAAGGAGGTGTGCGAACAGACCAGCGGCTGCCAGACTTTCGGCGACGCATGGGAGGCGTGGAAGGCATTCTTCGTGGCGGGCTTCCCGGTGCAGAAGCTGGCGTTCCTGCCGGGCGACACGCCCAGGGAAGTGGTTGACACGTACTCCAAGGCGTTTCAGGCTGTCGTTGACCGTTCCGACTTCGCCGAGATATCGGCCAAGCGTGTAGGCAAGTACCCGGTTTTCACCGGCGCAGCGACGGCGGACGCCCTGGCCTCGGCCACCTCGGTGCCGGACTCGGCCAAGCAGTTTGTCATCAACTGGCTGCAGGAGTCGTACGGCGTAACGCTGAACTAGCCATCTCCGTCCGGGCGCGTTCCCCTCTCCGGCGGACGCGCCCGGACACACGCCCCACGCTCCAGCCGGAGCGCGTACCATAGAAATTCTCGCCACGGCGCTGCCCGCTTTGGGCCAGGCCTGGGGGCTCATCCTCCAGCCGGAGGTGCTGGGCTATCTGGCTCTGGGCGTCGTCATGGGGCTGGCGGTCGGGGTGTTTCCCGGCCTTGGCGGCATCGCCGGCCTGTCGCTGCTGCTGCCGTTCATGTTCGGCATGGACCCGGTCCTCGGCCTGGCCCTGATGATCGGCATGGTCGCCGTCGTTCCCACCTCCGACACGTTCGCCTCGGTGCTGATGGGCATCCCGGGCTCGTCGGCCTCGCAGGCCACGGTGCTCGACGGCTTTCCCATGGCCAAGCGGGGCGAGGCGGCCCATGCCCTGGCGGCGGCCTTCGCCTCGTCGCTGTTCGGCGGGCTGGTCGGCGCCGCCTTCCTCACCGTTTTCATTCTGGTGGCGCGGCCGGTGGTGCTGGCCTTCGGCCTGCCCGAAATGCTGATGATCACCCTGTTCGGCCTGTCCATGGTGGCGGTGCTGGCGGGGCGGGTGGCGCTCAAGGGCATCGCCGCCGCCGGACTGGGCATGATGATCGGCACCATCGGCGAGGCCGACGCCGGCGGCTCGCTGCGCATGTCCACCTACGACATTCCCTACCTGATCGACGGCCTCAAGCTGGTCATCGTCGGCCTCGGCATCTTCGCGGTGCCCGAGATCGTCTCGCTGCTGCGCCAGGACCGCTCCATCGCCCGCGACGCCACGCTTGGTTCGGGCTGGATCGAGGGCCTGCGCGACTGGTTCGCCAACATCTGGCTGTCGGTGCGGTGCTCGGTTATCGGCGTGGTGGTGGGGGTCATCCCCGGCCTTGGCGGCTCGGTGGTCGACTGGATCGCCTATGGCCACACGGTGCAGAGCACCGGCGACAAGTCGAAGTTCGGCAAGGGCGAAGTCCGCGGGGTCATCGGCCCCGAAAGCTCCAACAACGCCAAGGAGGGCGGCGGATTGGTGCCGACGCTGCTGTTTGGCATCCCCGGCTCGGGGTCGATGGCCATCTTCATCGGCGCCGTGGCCCTGCTGGGATCGGGCGACATCGAGGTTGGCCCCGGCATGCTCAAGAACAACCTCGACATCACCTATTCCATCGTCTGGCTGCTGGCCCTGGCCAACGTCATCGGCACCCTCCTGTGCATCGCCGCCTCCGGCGGCATCGCCAGACTCACCACCATCCGCTTCGCCTATCTGGCGCCGTTTCTGTTCATGCTGATCAGCTTTGCCGCCTTCCAGTCCGGGCAGAGTTTCGAGGACCTGCTGGCGCTGTTCGCCATCGGCCTGGTGGGCGTCTTCCTGCGCCGCTTCGACTGGTCCCGTCCGGCGTTTCTCATCGGCTTCGTCCTGTCCAGTCCGGTGGAGAAGTTCACCAACCAGGCGTTCCAGATCGCCAGCTTCCGCTTCCGCAGCAGCATGGCCGAGGGCCTCGAGTATGTTTTCAGTCCCATCGTGCTGGTGCTGATCGTCATCACCGTGATCTCGGTGACGCTCGGCGTCCGCCAGGCCAAGTCGATCATGGCGGAGGGCGAAGTCGCCTCCGGCAGCCGCCGGGCGCCCATCGTCATGCTGCTGGCGGTGGCCGCCTATCTCGTCGTCGCGGTGTTCAACGCCAGCCTGATTCCCAGCTTCAACATGACCGACAAGGTCGTCCCGCTGGCCATCGGCGCCGTTTCCCTGCTGTGCTGCGGGGTACTGCTGGCGCAGATGATCCGGCGGCCGGACGGCGACGCCGTGTTCGCCGACAAGGAAATTTCCGGCGCCGACGCCGACGCGCCGCACGGGCTGTGGGGCACGCTGGCGTGGTTCGCCGGGCTGATCCTCGCCACTTTTCTGGTGGGCTTCATCCTCGCGCTGGCCTGCTTCCTGCTTGCCTTCTTCCGGATTCGGGCGGGCGCCAGCTGGATCATGTCGCTGGCTCTATCCGCCGCCGGAATCGCCTTCATGTGCCTCATGGCCAGCCTCCTCAACCGCGACTTTCCACCCGGACTGCTGCAGGGGGCGGTTGACTTGCCCTGGCCGCTGGGCTGAGGCTGGGCTTGGCGGACACGCTTTGCATCGTCTACCATGCGGCGTCATGACAACTTCGAGTTTCAACACTTTGGCCGCCGCCAAAAGCCTCGAGGACGCTGGCCTGCAGCGCCGTCAGGCGGAAGCCATTGCGGCCGCCATTGGCAGCGCTGGACGGGGAAGGCTCGCCACCAAGGACGACTTTGCCACCATCAAGTGGAGACTGGGCGGTCTGTGCGTGCTTGGCCTCGCCAACTTCGTCGCTGTGCTGTATCTGGCCACGCAGCTGCCTTGAAGCGGTCCTTGGCAGCCAAGGCCCAGGGCAGGCTGCGTGAAACCTGCTCGCAAATCGCATTGGCCAGCCGCTCCGCACCTGCTGGCTGAATGAGGCTGGGCTTGGCCGACGCGCTTCGCATCATCTGCCTTGATGGCGACGGTATCGGCCCCGAAATCGTCTCGGCCACCGTCCGGGCCTTGAAGGCGGTTCGTCCAGCACTGTCTCGGCCACTCGACCTGCGCAGCATGGACATTGGTTTCGCCGCCCTTGAACAGCATGGATCGACGATACCCAACGACGTGGTAGAGGCGGCCAGGGAAGCTGACGGGGTGGTGCTGGGACCAGTGTCCCACAACGACTATCCGCCGGTGGCCGAGGGCGGCCTCAATCCCTCGGGCGTTTTGCGGCGAGAGCTGGGCGTCTACGCCAACATCCGTCCAGCGCGCACCCGTGCGGGCGTGCCGTCGCCGAGCCGGGTCTCCTTTGACCTTGTCGTCGTGCGCGAGAACCTCGAGGGCTTCTACGCAGACCGCAGCATGCACGCCGGCGGCGGCGAGTTCATGCCCGTGCCCGGCGTCGCCCTGGCGGTGCGCAAGATCACCGAGGCGGGGTCAAGGCGCATCGCCGTCGCGGCCTTTGACCTGGCCCGGTCGCGGGCGGCCAAGCGGGTCGCTGCCGTCCACAAGGCCAACGTCCTGCGCATGTCCGACGGCCTGTTTCTGGACACGGTGCGCGACGTGCAGAAGGCGTATCCCGACGTCGCCTATGAGGAGGTGCTGGTGGACGCGGCCGCCGCCCATCTCGTGCGCAGCCCGGACCGTTTCGACGTGCTTCTCGCCACCAACATGTACGGAGACATCCTCTCCGACCTTGCCTCGGAGCTCGCCGGCGGACTGGGCCTGGCGGCTTCCCTCAATCTCGGCGACGACGTGGCGGTGGCCCAGGCCCAGCACGGCTCCGCGCCGGACATTGCCGGCAAGGACCAGGCCAATCCCGTCTCGCTGACGCTGTCGATGGCGATGCTTCTGCGGCATCTTGGCGAGTCGCGGGCGGCCGGTATTGTGGAGGACGCGGTGGAGGGCCTGCTTGCCGCGCCGGATACCCGGACGGCGGATCTGGGAGGAAGCCTCGGTACCCGCGCCTTTGCGGGCAAGCTGGTGCAGGCCATAGAGAGGGCGGCGGCATGAGCCAGACGGCGATACCGTTTCTGTTCCTGCGGGGCGGTACCTCGCGGGGGCCCTATTTCCGGCGGAAGGACCTGCCCGAGGACCGCGACCTGCTGGCCAGGGTGCTGGTCGCCGCCGTGGGGTCCGGCCATCCCCTCAACATCGACGGCATCGGCGGCGGCGCGGCGGTGACCACCAAGGTGGCCATGCTGTCCAGGTCCGCCGAGGACTGGGCCGACGTGGACTACTTTTTCGCCCAGGTGTCGGTGGAGGACGGCCTCGTCGACTTCAAGCCCACCTGCGGCAACATCCTCGCCGGCGTCGGTCCGGCGGCCATCGAGATGGGGCTGGCGGAGGCCCGGGAGGGTACCACCGAGGTGCGCGTCCGCGCCGTCAACACCGGCGCCCGAATACGCTGCAGGGTGCGCACCGAGGGAGGCAGCCCGGTCTACGGCGGCGATACCGCCATTGACGGCGTGCCGGGCACGGCGGCGCCGGTCGAGCTGACGTTTCTTGACGTTGCGGGGTCGTCGACCGGCTCCATGCTGCCCACCGGCAGCCCCCGCGACGAGATCCAGGGCGTCGAGGTCACCTGCATGGACGTGGCGATGCCCGTCGCCATTGCAAGGGCGGCGGACCTTGGCCTGACGGGATACGAGAGCGCGGCGGAGCTCGACGCCAACCGGGAGTTTTTCGAAAGGATGGAGGCGATTCGCCTGGAGGCGGGCCAGCGCATGGGCATGGGCGACGTGGCCAAGTCGGTGACGCCGAAGTTTGCGGTCATGGCCCCGCCCCGAGACGGGGGCGCATTCGCGGCCCGCTACTTCATGCCGTGGAACACCCACCCCACCATGGCCGTTACCGGCGCGCAGTGCCTTGCCTCCTGCGCCCTGGCCCCGGGCACGGTGGCGGAGGGATTGGCCAGCCCGGCGACGGGCAGCCCGATGACCGTCACCATCGAGCACCCGTCCGGGTCCATCGACGTGCTTGTCGAGTACGACGGCGGGGACGGCTTCGAGCTGCATGCCGCCGGACTGGTGCGCACCGCCCGCAAACTGGCGCAGGGAAGCCTGTTCGTGCCCAGCTCGGTCTGGGACGGCGGCGGCCGGAAGGACAGCGGCAATGGCCGGTGACCACGGCGACCATGTGCGCGCCGCGGTGAGGGAGCTGGAGCGGGCGAAGAAAGCGCTGGACCGCGAAATCGCCAGCTACCCCGCGCCGGTTGCGGGCTGCGACGCCCAGTTCAACCACCTGCTGGCCGAGCAGACCCGAGTCGGCGGTGCGCTCGCGGCGCTTGAGGTGGTGCCGTTTGTGCCTACGCCCCGCCAGCCGGACCCCGAAGGCCGATGATCGTCCACATACTGGACGACTGGTTCGACACGCTGCGCGGGCTTCCATGCTTCGCCTTGCTGGACGGTCACGATGTCACGGTGTGGAACGACCACGTTGATGATGTAGGCGATCTCGCCAGCCGCCTGGCCGACGCCGAGGCCCTCGTGCTGTTTCGCGAGCGCACCAAAATCGGGCGCGTCCTGCTTGAGTCTCTCCCCAACCTGCGCCTGATCAGCCAGCGCGGGACCTACCCGCATGTGGACGTGGACGCCTGCACCGGCTGCGGCGTACTGCTTTGCTCCAACACCAGCTCCGGCGAGCCCTCCTACGCGACCGCAGAACTCACCTGGGCCCTGGCGCTTGCGGCGATGCGCCAGCTGCCGGCGCAGATGGCCTCGGTCAAGGCGGGCACATGGCAGGCTGGCGTGGGCAGGACCATGAGGGGCCGCCAGCTTGGCCTTTACGGCTATGGGCGCATCGGCAAGGCGGTAGCCCACTACGGCGAGGCTTTCGGCATGGACGTGGTCTGGTGGGCATCCGAGGAGGGCCGCGCCCGCGCCCGCGCCGATGGCGCGACGGTGGCTGCAAGCCGCGAGGAGTTTTTTGCCCAGAGCGACGTGGTGTCCCTCCATCTGCGCCTGACGCCCGCCACGCGGGGGATCGTTACGGCAGAGGACCTTGCCCTGATGCGTACCGATTCGGTGCTGGTCAACACGTCCCGGGCTGGCCTGATCGCGCCCGGAGCGCTGCTCGATGCGCTGGAGGCTGGCCGTCCCGGCACGGCCGCCATTGACGTGTTCGACGCCGAGCCGCTGACGGACCCGGCGGACTCTCTGCTGGCGCATCCGCGGCTGATTGCCACCCCGCATATCGGTTTCGTGACGGAGGACGATCTCGAGGTGCAGTTTCGGGACGCGTTTGTACAAGTCAACGCCTACGCCAAGGGCGCGCCAGTATGCATGGTCAACCCGGAGGCTTGGAACGCCGGATAAGCCTGGCGACCACGGGGGCGCTGGTGATGACCAGCGCAATGCGCAGGATGTGATGGGCGATGACGAATCCGAGGTCGGCGCCGGCGACGATGGCCAGAATGGTGATCTCTCCCTGCCCGCCAGGCGCAAAGGCAAGGAAGAGTTCGACGGGCTTGCCAACTCCCATGGAGGCTATGCCGAAACTGAACGCCGCGGCCAGCAGGGCAAGGATCGCAACAAAGACCGCACCAGCCAGCACGACCCGCCTGATCTCCTTCAGGGTTACGCCGACGAAGTGGACGCCGATGCCGGCGCCAACCAGAAACTGGGCCGCCAGAATCGCTTCTTTGGGCGGACGGGTATGAATGAGGTCCGCCAGCGAAAGGGCAGCGGCAACGACCAGCGGCCCCAGAATGGACGCGCCGAACAGGCCAAGCCGCTCCGCTCCCTTCCAGCCCACCAGCGCGGCAAGCGCCATCAGCGCCATCTCGATCACGGGCACGTCCTTGGCGGGCGCGCCAATGGGACTGTCGAGGCTGGTGTCAAAGACCTCGACCAGCAGAATCGGGGCCAGCGTGACGATGATCAGCACGCGCGTCGCATGCACCAGGGACAGGGAGCGCGGATTGCCGCCAGCCTCGACGCCAAACGCGACCATGTCCTGCAGTCCCCCTGGCATCGAGGCGTAGTAGGCGGTCGTAGCGTCGAAGCCCCAGACCCTGCGGAAGTAGGGAACGCCAATGAGGCCGGCGGCGGCGATGAACACGGGCACGGCGCACACCGAAAGGGCCATCGACGGCAGTGCCATCACCAGCGCCGGGGTGATCGAGGCGCCCGCCGCAAGGCCAAGAACCGTACGCGCTGCCACCGTGACCTGGCCGAAGTTCTGAAGCCGCACGCCGAGGAGTGCAGCCAGCAGGCAGGCTGCCATCGGCCCGAACAGAAGGGGCAGGGGAAGGTCGAGGTGGTAGAACGCGAAAGCGCCAGCCACGGCGAGGACGAAGGTGAGGCCGATTCTGCGGAAGTCCATCCGGGATCCATCAAAGCTGACGGGCGCATCACGCCTGCGATTTGCGAAATGGTCGCCATCGAGTATGGTACGCAATCAGCAGATTGCAAGTTGGCATCAACATGCGTATCTGCCCAATTTCAGTCGATGCGTTGGAGAGTCAATGACTGTCTGGCGTATGGATGCCGAATGGCTGTGCAGAGGGGTGGGGCAGGATCACAGGGCCATCTGGTGCTCTGTACGTAGCAAAGAGGGAGTATCGCTATGTCGCATATGCGCACAACACATCTGGTTGGCTTACTTATGCTCGTCGGCTCGATGGGCGTGTTTCCGGCTGCGGGGGTTGCCCAGTCTAGGCCTTCCGCCGAATGCTTAATTGGGGCGGGGCTATCACAGCTCCGTGCAGCTATCCTAAGTCGTGGATATGGGCAAAATGCAGTGGCGAGGGCAATACTAAGCGGGCAAAAGGCGGCAGTCATCGCTATGCTCAGCTGTGGAGGCGAGTGGAATGAACAAACGCTGAATAACCTTGAGGATCTTGCCCGCGATGCTGGGGAGAAAAATGTCGCGCGTTCCATCGATGCGTGGCGGAAATGGAAAGGTAAATAACCCTAGCAAGTATTGATGGATGGAACGCGCTTGCGGAAGGATTCGGCATGGGATGTCGCATAGACCAAAACGTGGACGTCGCCGTCATTGGCGGCGGCAACGCTGGCCTGTGCGCCGCCATGACCGCAGCAGAGGCGGGGGCGCGCGTGCTGATACTGGAAACCGCTCCCAAGCCCTATCGCGGAGGCAACTCTCGGCACACGCGAAATTTTCGATGCATGCATGGTGGTCCGCTGGGGCCGCTGGAAGACAGCTACGGAGAAGAGGAGTACCTGGCCGACCTGCTGCAGGTGACCGGCGGCCGCACCGACGAGGGACTTGCCCTGTTGGCAATACGCAGCTCCGAATCGTGTCTGCCGTGGATGGAGGAGCGGGGAGTGAGGTTTCAGGCATCGCTTTCAGGAACCCTGTCGCTAACCCGGACCAACGCGTTTTTCTTGGGCGGCGGAAAGGCGCTGGTCAATGCCTACTACCGTACCGCCAAGCGTCTTGGCGTGGAGGTACGCTACAACGCCCGGGTCAGCCATCTTGTGCTCGAGGGCGACCAGATCACCGGAATCGACGTGCAGCATAAAGGCAAGGCAGAGCGGATAGAGGCGAAATCCGTGGTTGTTGCGTCTGGCGGGTTTCAGGCCGACATTGACTGGCTGGCAAGGGCCTGGGGCCCGGCCGCCCGAAACTTCCTAATACGCGGCACTCCCTATAACCGCGGGGAAGTGCTGGCCGACCTGATGGCGCAGGGTGTCCAGTCAATCGGCGATCCCACGCAATGCCACGCGGTGGCGATTGACGGACGCGCACCAAAATTCGATGGCGGGATCGTTACGCGGCTCGACTGCGTGCCGTTTTCAATTGTTGTGAATCGGAATGGCGAGAGAATCTATGATGAGGGCGAAGACGTTTGGCCCAAACTCTATGCAATCTGGGGGCGTCTGGTAGCGGGTCAGCCGGACCAGGTCGCGTATTCGATTATTGACTCAAAGGCGACGGAACTGTTCATGCCATCCGTGTTTCCGCCGGTAACCGCCGGGTCTATTGAAGTGCTGGCGGCGAAACTCGACCTGCTACCAGACAGCCTGCGGGCGACGGTGGAGCAGTACAACGCGGCCTGTGGCGATAGCTCCGACTTCAATTCGAACGAACTGGACGGCGTTGCTACTATCGGGCTGGACCCGCCAAAGTCCAACTGGGCGCGCCCCATATCGGAGCCGCCTTTCCACGGGTATCCGCTGCGACCTGGAGTGACCTTTACGTATCTCGGCCTCATGGTGGATGAGAACGCCCAGTGCAGCACGGCGACCGGGCCAGTGCGCAATCTTTGGGCTGCAGGCGAGACCATGGCGGGGTCGATACTTGGGCAGGGCTATATGGCCGGATTCGGTATGACCATTGGCACCGTATTCGGGCGTATCGCGGGACGGAAGGCGGCCGCCCATGCAAACTGAAGTACTAGCAGAGGCCCGCCGACAGGCCGAAATCTGCAACGCCTGCCGGTACTGCGAAGGACTCTGCGCGGTGTTTCCGGCGCTGCAGCGGGAACGGATGTTTGCCGACGGTACGCTGGTGCAGCTTGCCAATCTCTGCCATGACTGCCGCGGCTGCTACTACGCCTGCCAGTACACTGCGCCCCACGAGTTCAATCTCAATTTGCCCCTTGCGCTGTCCGAGGTGCGTCGCGGCAGCTGGGAAGACTATGCCTGGCCAAGGTTCTTGGGGCGGGCATTCCATCAAAGCGGCGTCGCGCTTGGAGTCGTTACGGCAGTTGGCATTGCGGCGCTCTTTTTCGCGGCCCGCGCTTTGGGCGGTGGAGATGGCGACGGTTTCTATGCCGTGCTGTCCCACGGAGTGATGGTGGGCATCTTTCTTCCAGCGTTCTTGTTTCCATTGCTAAGCCTTGCTGTAAGCTTGCGCCGGTATTGGCGAGACACTGGTGGCGGGACGCTGCGGCTGTCACATGTTGTTTCTGCGTTCAGTGCAGCGGCTAGGATGAAGAATCTTGCGGGCGGCCACGGCGAGGGCTGTAACTACGAAGACGAGGACCGCTATACCCAGAGTCGGAGAGTCGCCCATCATGCCGTCATGTACGGGTTTCTGCTCTGCTTCGCGTCCACCGTGTCGGGCACCGTGCTGCATTACGTCTTTGACATGCCAGCGCCCTACGGGTTCTGGTCGGTGCCCAAGCTTTTCGGGGTGCCGGGAGGCTTGATGATGGTGGTTGGAACGATGGCGCTGGCGTGGCTGAAGCTCAAGGCCGACAGGGACCTGGGACAGGCGAGCGCATGGGGCGGGGAAATGGGATTCGTGCTGCTGCTGTTTCTGGTCGCCGCCACTGGGTTGGTTCTGTACGCGTTGGGCGGGACTCCATGGATGCCTGCGCTTCTGGCGATCCACCTTGGAGCGGTGCTTGCCTTCTTTTTACTGACTCCCTACAGCAAAATGGCGCACGGGTTCTATCGTTTGACGGCGCTTGCCAAGGAGGCGGTAGATGCTTCCCGGGCCAGACTATAGGGTGCATCATTGAGCGTAAGCCAAGGTTTTACGCCGCTGCAGCAGGTTATTCATCGTCGTCCTGATGATACCCTTGGTGGTAACGCTGGGAAAACAGCTATCGGTTTTCTATGCTCCAATCCGTCCGGTAATTCTCAGCGCGTTATTTGAAACCAGTCCGGAAATATGCTCGATGGCAGACTGTGAAACTCCTGACTGGGCAGCAATGACATCAACGGCATCTCTTCGATATCGCACAATGCTGTTTGCCAATTTCCGAACACGATTCAGCATAGCAGTAGAATTTAGGTCCGCCATATCAGCAATCCAAGTCCAGTGCCTTTGAGCGACGTCCTGCGGTTTTCGCTTGCGCCTGCCAATATTCTGCGCAAAGTACTGATCCACGTGGTCCCACATCAGTACGCAAGCACTGTCATACAGAGGAGCCAGCCTTGTCTTGCTTCCCAGCAATAGAGAGTAATTCTTGGCATGCGCATCGCTATCGGCGACCAGTAGAGCGGTTTGCGGTCAATTGGAAACATAGCCGCAGGCGGCGAAATAGTTTCGGCATTCATCAGGGTGTATCAGCCTGCCAATGCCTTCAATCGCCCGCTCCAGTCCATCAAAGGTCCTCTCGCCCAGCTTGCGAA
>CAZPIN010000222.1:0-20377 GCA_964586735.1 uncultured Rhodobacterales bacterium
GCCAGGAGCAGCGCCGGGTGCACCGCCGGGCGCCCCTCCGGGGCCCCCGATGCCTCCAGGCCCACCGGCGCCTCCGGGAGTCGCGCCGGGTGCGCCTCCTGCCGGACCGCCGGGTGCGCCTCCTCCCGCAGGTGGCGGCGGGCCCGTACCTCCATACGCGCCCGGCGGCGCGGCTTACTCGCATAGAGGATAGCTGCCGTGAGTTTGGGCCTGTCGGTCGCCATTGCAGCCGTTCCCTTCCTCGACATGCTGGACGAGGAAGCGGAGGGGCTTTCCGCCAAGGTGCTCGAGGCGGGCGAGGGGCCTGCCGCGCGCACGGCCATGGACGCCAGCCGCCGCCGTCTCGCCGGCGGCGTGGATGCCTTCGTCCGCTCCCTGCCGGCTAGCATCCGCAACGACGCAAACGCCGCGCGTGGCGCGGCCTACGTACTGACCGGACTGGCCGACGAGCGCATGCTGCACAGGCCAACCGGCGGGCTGGAGCGCTGGCAGGACCGGCTGCTCGAGTCGGAGCTGTACGGCTCGGCCCTTGCCGGCCAGGAGATTGTCAACCGGGCGCGGCAGTCTTGCGCCGGCGCCACCTTCGGCGGCGCTGGTGGCGGCGGCCAGGAGGGCGCCCTTTTTGCGCCGCTCTATCTGGCGATCTTCCGCGCTGGCTTCGAGGGGTCGCTGCGCGGCGACGAGGCGGCGCTGCAGTCGCTGATCGCCGCGCTGGAGGATGTCGTCGGCCTCGGCGGTGGACAAATCGGCGAACTGGTGCCTGAACCCCGTCCCACCCGCACGGGCGTGTCGCCTACCTCGCTGCTGATTCTGGGCGGAGCCCTCTACCTGCTCGCTGGCGCCGGCATCTGGATGTCACTGGCCTCGCCGACGCTCAGCCAGGCAGACTTCATCGCCGACCAGATCAAGTCCGGACGCGGAATCAATCCTGAGTTCGATGCCGACGATCCGTTCCGCGACAGCCTTGGCCCTTCCAATCTGGGCGTACAGCCCTCTAGTACGGAGTCGGGAAATTGAGCGGTGAAAGCGGATTTGGCCAGCTGACGGAGTTCGTCACCCGTCTGATGAACGGCGGCACGGTGGAGATCGTGCTGCTGATCGTGCTGATCGTCATCGCCCTGATTCTCTTCCTCGTCGCGCTGTTCATCCTCTTCAAGCTGCTGGTGCTGCTGGGCAAGGGGCTGCTGTGGTGCTTCCGCATCGGAGGCGAGAAAGCCAAGGAGCGATCCCTGGCCAAGCGCGAGGCCAAGCTCGCCGCGCCCCCCGACGTTGCCGCCGGGTGGGACGCCTCCACCACCATTGGCCTGCGCCGGGCCCTGTCCGAGGCCCGCAGGCTGGCGGGGGAGGAGGCCGTAACCCTCGTGGTGGTGGCGGGCGAGGGCTTCAGCGACCTGTGCCGCGGTCTCGATATCACGCCGCCGGGCGTCGGTACCGTCGGCGTCGCCGCCGGCAGCCAGACGATACTGGTCGACGTCAGCCAGGCCGACCGCAAAATGCTGCGCAAGCTTGCCCGCACCCTGCCGTGGCGCCGTCCGGTGGACGGGGTGGTGGCGCTGGTCGACGAGGACGGCATCCCCGCCGAGGCGCTGGCGCGGGCCAGCAGCTTTGCCCGCATGACGGGCCTGCGCGTGGCGATGCACATGGTGCTGCCCGGCCGCGGCGGCACCGGCGCGTGGCAGATCGTCGAGCGCCAGGGGCGTTCCGGAGCGGCGGTCTGCTCGGACCTCGCCAACGAGGCGGTGCGAAGCTGGCTTGGCGGCGGCTCCCGCCACGGCCTCAAGGGACTCGCCCTGGCCCAGTCGCGGGAGCTGCCCGCAGCGCTCGACCGCGCCATGGCCTCGGCGCCCACAACCAGCATTGACATTTCATCGCTGTGTTTCGGCGGCGTCGGCCTGCGCGGCGCCGTCAACCAGACTCTCGCCCGCACCCAGCCGACGGCGACGCCAAGCCTGATGAACTGGCTGGGTCTGCTGGGCTTCGGCGCGGGGTCGGCGATCGCCGCATTGGCCATCATCACAAATTTGGAGCGCGCCGAGGAGCTGCGCAACGCGGTCAGCGCCGCCGAGCGAGAGGCGGCCGTACCGTGGAGGGCCGAGGGCATCGACGCGATTCCCAGCGGGTCGCGGGTGCGGCGGGTGGCGGGCACGGCGCTGCGTCTGGAGTCCTTCTCGGACTTTTCGTTCGTCTCGCCGCTGGCGCCGGCGGTGCCGGGCTACTTCGCGCCGGTCAAGCTCGGCGCCGCGCTGCTCGAGGCCTACGTCCTCAAGCCGCTGGCGGCGGCTCTCGACGCCGAATCAAGGCGCCGCCTGCGCGAGCGCGCGGACCTTGAGGAATGGCTGGAGGACGCCCGCCAGGTGGACGAGTGGCTCGTCGCCTGGGAGGGGCTGGGCGAGGACCCCACCGAGGTGGACCTGCGCAAGCTGCTGGTCGCCGCCTTCGGCGGCAACGAGGATGACTGGCCGGTGAGCACCGACCTTGCGCTGCTCGAGACCCAGGTGCGGACGCCCTCGGCGGCGAGCGGCGGCCTCGATACCGAGGCGCTGGCCGCGCAGGCTGACGACAATTTCATCAACTCGGCGCGGCTGTGGGCCGATGTGCAGTACACCAACGGCATCCTTATCAGCGCCGCCCGCAAGGCGACACTGCTCAGCGTCACCTGGCGCCAGCAGCACGAGGCGATGCGCGACCTGCGGCTGGCGGTGCTGGATCCCGCGCAGGAGTGGATCACCGCCGACCGCGACCTGCCGGACCACACCTACGAGGTGCGGGTGCTGGGCGGCGCGGTTGGACTGGGGATGATCAGTTCGGCCACGGCGCTGGAGGCCAAGGCGGCCATCAGCCAGATTCGCATCAAGGCCCGCCGCGAGGTGACCCGTTTCAACCTCACCGGGCTGGGGCCGCTCATGGAGCGCTCATCGACCTCCGGCGGCGGCATCGCCAGCGCGCTTGGCAGCGGCGTGCTGTCCATGACGGAGCCCGCGGAGAAGTGGCTGCAGTTCCTAGACCGCGTGGCCAACGCGGGCTTTGTCGAGTTCGACCCCGAGCCGGTGCCGGCGATCGCCGGACGGATTACCGTCGATCCCATCGCCCTGGCCGCCGCCCGCGAGAGGCTGAGGCAGTTCGACCAGTTCGCCACCAATCTGCCCCGTGACGTGCCGGCGGCGCTGGCCAACAAGCTGCTGCGCGACCTCAGTTCGGAGCTCATCATCGGGGTGGTGAAGGAGGTCGAGCGCAGCCTGCTGCCGGCCGACACTGGCGGCATCGGGCGCGACACCGTGCAGCGGCTGTCAGGCGTGGCGCGGGCGCTGGACCAGATGACGGAGATCTCCCAGTGGCTGGAGGCGCGGCAGGCGCGCGACGGGGCGCGGCGGGTGCTGGTGATGCGGTCGCGGGTGGCGGCAGGCGTTCTTGAGGCAACCGTCGACCTGGTACGGGAGGAGGACCCGCTGGGCGTGTATCCCGACGCCTCGGCGGATCCCGAGGCGCTGCTGCGCAGCTTCGAACGGGGACGCAACCGCTTCGAGAACATCTACGAGGATTTCGTCCAGCCCTTCATCGACGCCGCTTCCTACAGCGGCGGGCGGGCGACTCTGCAGTGGCAGTTCATGCAGCGGGAAATCGTGCGGTTCGGGCGCGGCGACACGCAGACTACCATCGCCGGCATCGAGGGTATGCTGCGCGCCTACGCGGAAGACCCGATCGAGGCATGCAAGGCGCTACGGCCAGCGCTGACCGGCCGCGACGACTACCTGTCGCAGAAGCTTGCCGAGATCAGGCAGGGGCTCGACTTGGCCTGCGAGCAGCGCCAGCGGATTCTGGCCGAGGAGCGTCTGGATGTCCTGTATGAGCGCTTTACGCAGCATGTTGCCGGCCGCTGGCCCTACAGCGGCAACGAAACGGGCCCTGAGATGTCGGCCCCGGCGCTGCGGGAATTCGTCGAGCTGCTGGACCAGGCCCGCGATGACCTGACGATCATCGGCACCGACTTCGCCGATTTGCTGATCAGGAGCGCCAACTTCTGGACGCTGGGCGAGGAGGGCGACGTCGTGGTGCAGTTCCGCGTCGCCTGGCGTACGCGGCCCAATGAGGAAGTCAACGCGGCGCATGTACTGCGCATCGACATCGACGGCGTCGAGGTGGACGAGGACGGCATCTACACTTGGCGCTACGGTACGCCGTCGAGGGTGGTCATGCGGCTTGCCAAGAACTCGCCGTACCGGTTTGTCGGGGTCGCCAACAACCTCGAGTGGACTCTGGCCCCTCCCGGCAACGGCTCCTTCCTGCGGATTCTGGACGCGCTGGAAAAGGCGGCCTATATCATCGAGGCGGAGCTGGAGGACGCCGAGGGCAACGAGAGCAGGGTGCGGATTTCGGTGGACATCAGCGATCCTGCCGGCGCCGCGCTGTTCCTGCCCGAGTTTCCCAACAGCGCGGACGGCGGTTAAGGGGAGAAAGCGATGGCCGATTCCAAGATCATGGAGCCCGTGTCGGAGGGGGAACCCTGCGGCCCGGACATGCGCTACGACAACGAGTTCCTGTCGCTGGCGTCGGCGCTCAGCGAGGCGGACAACGAAGAGGGCGATGTTGCCGGCGGCGAGCTTGCCGAAGGCGGCGGTGTCAACCGCGGAGAGATCATCCGCCGCGCCGAGAGCATGCTGGCCAAGTCCAAGGATATTGGCATCGCCGCGCTGAGGGCGGAGGCCTCCTGGCAGCAAGGCGGCCTTGCCGCTTTTTCGGAGGCGATGGAAGACCTCGCCGCCATGGCCCAGGCATGGCCCGACGGCGCGACGGGCGTCCATCCGCGCGCCGACGAAGAAGACGGCGATCTTGGCGAACGGGCGGCGCCCGTGGGACGGCTGCTTAACGCGATTCCGCTGATGGTGCGCACCATCGGCTGGGGCGGCGACCCCGACACCACCGTACGCAACGAGACGCATGAGCGGCTCAAGGGGGTGTTCGACACCTGGACCGAGCGCTTGGGCCCTGCGCTGGGCGACGCGCTGCCCAGCGGGGTGCAGGCATGGGCCGCGATACAGGAAATTGCCAAGCCCATCGCCGTGGTGGAGGAGGCTCCCGCCGCTGCCCCGGCCGAGGCGGCGCCGGGGGCGGCTCCGGCCGCTGCGGCGCCTGCCGCGACTGTCAGCGCGACGGACGCCTGGGACCTCATTGACAGCGCGTCCCAGCTGCTTGCGCGCCAGGACCGGCACTCGCCGGCGCTTCCGGTGCTGCGGCTGATCGCGACATGGCGGTCGAAGGGCCTGGGCGAAATCGCCCGCGAAATGAAGGCGTCGGGCGTTAGCCTTGAACTGCTGCTCGAATCCATCGAGCGGCAGGAGCAGGCCGCCGGTGGCGCGCCGGGCATGGCTCCGGGAATGGCCCCTGGCATGCCACCGCCCGGACAGCCGCCGCAGCAGTAGCCGAATGCGCCGGTTGTCAAGGATGCCAGGAGGGGCTTGCCAAAGGCGGGCACCTCGGCTATTAAGGCGCATTGAGCGCCCGGCAGGGTTCGGCAGCGCGGCTTCGCCGTGCTGATCAGTTCAGTCAACAGCTAAGGAGAGCAACGATGTCTGACTCCAGTCAACACAAGGTAGGCAAGGTACGCCCGCCGCGAGTGCAGATCAGCTACGACGTCGAGGAGGGGGGCGCGAGCAGCTCGCGCGAACTCCCTCTAGTCGCCGGGGTGGTCAGCGATCTGTCCGGGGATTCCGAAGATCCCTTGGAGTACAACAAGCGAGGCTTCGTCGAGGTCGAGCAGGGAGGCGTCGACAAGCTGATGAAGCAGGTCGGCCCGACTCTGAACATGCAGGTCGACGACAAGATCTCGGGCGAGGACGACGCGCAGATCGGCGTGAATCTGGAGTTCAACTCCATCGACGACTTCTCGCCGATGGGCATTGCGACTCAGGTGCCGCAGACCGCCGAGCTTCTCAAGGCCCGCCAGCAGCTGGCGGACCTGTACGGCAAGGTGGAGGCCAACGAGAAGCTTGACGGCATTCTTGGCGACGTGCTTGCGGACGAGGCCAAGCTCAACAAGCTGCAGAGCGAGCTTGGACCGGCAGAAGGCGCAGGCGGAGATTCCGGAGACGATTCCGGAACCGACAGCTAAACCGAAGACAGCAGGGGAACACAGATGGCTGAACAGACACAGGCGGCCCAGGCCGCAGAGGAAGAGGGGTCGATACTCGACCAGATCTTCCATGAGGGCCGGATGGTGCGCGACGAGCACCAGCAGGACAATGCGCGCAACATGCTGCAGGGCTTCATTCAGGAAGCCACCAAGGCAGGCGTGCAGGTTGACGGAAGCGCAAAGCGGGCGATCGCCGAGCGAATCGAGGCGCTGGACAAGCTGATCAGCTCCCAGGTCAACGCGGTGCTTCATGACAAGAAGTTCCAGCAGCTTGAGGCCAGCTGGCGCAACCTCAACAAGCTGGTGTCGGAGAACGAGCTGTCGTCGACCCTGAAGGTGCGGGTTTTCAACGTCAAGCGCAGGGAACTGGAGCGGGACTTCGCCCGGGCCCCCGGCTTCGACCAGTCGCACTTCTTCAAGAGCGTCTACGAGAACGAGTACGGCACCCTCGGCGGCACGCCTTACAGTTTCATGATCGGCGACATGGAATTCGGGCGCAGCCCGAAGGACATCAAGTTTCTGCGCGACATGTCGGCGGTGGCGTCGATGGCCCACGCGCCGTTCATCGCCAGCGCCGACCCGAACCTGCTCGACCTCGACAGCTTCACCGAGCTTGATCGGCCCATCGACATCGCCAAGATCTTCGACGCCAGCGAAATGGCGGCTTGGAACTCGCTGCGCGACAGCGCCGACAGCCGCTTCCTCGTGCTCACCGCTCCGCGTACCATGGTGCGCGAGACTTGGGGGCCGGACGGCATGCCGGTGGACGAGATGGACTTTGTCGAGGACGTCGACGGCAGTGACCATGACAAGTACCTGTGGGGACCATCGTCGTGGGCGATGGGCAGCCTAATCATGAAGTCCTTCACGGAGTATGGCTGGCCGTCGGCGATTCGCGGCACGGAGAGCGGCGGCAAAGTGGAGGGTCTCCCCACGCACAGCTTCGCTTCGCTGTCGGGGTCGAAGATCACCAAGTGCCCGACTGAGACGGCCATTACCGACCGCCGCGAGAAGGAGCTGTCGGACCAGGGGATCATCTCCCTGTGCCACGCCCGCTCGACGGACTACGCGGTGGTGTTCTCGGGGTCTTCGGTGAACCGTCCGAAGAAGTATCAGGATGATGCCGCCAACGCCAACGCGCGTCTCTCGGCAAGCTTGCCCTACATCCTCGCGACGTCCCGCTTCGCGCACTACCTCAAGGCGATCATGCGCGACAAGGTGGGCGGTTTCACCTCCCGCGAGGAAGTGGAGCGCTATCTCAACAACTGGATCTCGCAGTACGTCACGCTTGACGACTCGGCGTCGCACGCCACCAAGGCGCGCTATCCGCTGCGCGAGGCGCAGGTGCAGGTGCGGGAGGTGCCCGGCAAGCCCGGCTCCTACACCGCGGTTGCGCATCTGCGGCCCCACTTCCAGCTTGAGGAACTCACCGCGTCGTTGCGGCTGGTCGCGGACCTTCCCTCTTCGGCAGGCTGATCGAGACGGCAGCCTCATGGCTGCCGGGGAGTTTGGAGGCTGTTCAACGACTCGGTCCTCGCCGCAGCCCGGCGGGCGCGCACCATGCGTTCTTTGGGCGCCCAGGTCGTGCAGGATGTCTTCTTCCAGGCGCCGGATGCTGGACGGGCGGCGCGGGCGCTGGCAAACGGTGACCTGAGCGGTGCGGCCCGCCATGGCGGCGGCGCGTGGCAGCTTCTCGCTGAAGGCAAGGTCGTCGAGGCCCTGCAGGAGGTGCAGAAGCAGCAGCTGGGCCCTCCCGAGCTCCTTCTCGAGGCCGAATGCCTGATGGCGGTCGGCGCCGTGGTGGCTGGCCTTGACCTGCTAAAGCGGCTGCACGAGGAAAACGACCCCAACGGCACCCTGCTGCTGGCGCGTCGGCATTTCATGCTGGGCGACTACAAGACCGCTGAGCGGGTGGGGCAGTCGCTGCCCCTGCATGCCCACGCGGTGCTGACGGTGGCGAGGTCGGCGATTCTCTGCAAGCGCCCCCGGTCCGCGCTGCAGGCGCTGCAGCCGCTTCTGGATGGCAGCGAGGCGATTCCCGACTCGGCGATGGCGGGGTCGATCATCCTCATGGCGGCCGCCTGCATGGTGAAGACCCGCTCCTTCAAGCGGCTTAACATCACGGCCCGACGGCTGCTAAACCATGCGGACCTGCCGCAGGAGATGATGCCGGCTACGGCACGGATCGCCTGGATGGGCGGGCTGTCGGCCACGGCTTGGAAGCGCTTCAGCGAGGAGAACAACCCATGGGCGGCGGCCGCTCGCATCGAGCTTGCGCTGCTGTCAGGAGACATCGACCTGGCTCGCAGCAGCCGCGATGCCGCCGGCACCGTCGGCGCACCGTCGATTGAGGGCTTCCGTCTGCTTGAGGGCAAGGTTGCCGAAGGCGATGCTGGCGGAGACGCTTTTGGCAAGGGCTACAATGTACATATCTGGCGTACGCATCCGAGCCGCTGGACGCCATGGATCGAGGCGGTGCAGGAGCGCAACGAGGACACCAGCGTCTTTAGCCTGGCCGACGGCATCCTGCCCGAACGTGACGACCTGCCAAAGGTTATAGTGGACGACGGCTCGCTGCTTGGCATGATCGCTCCGCGTCCGGTGGAGCGACGCGCCGAGGAGGGCGGCAGAAAGGGGCTGTGGATTGACGCTCCGCTCGTCGAGCCGGTTGGCGTCGGTCTTGACTGGCCCGATGAGGAAACCGAGGCCGCGAAGGGGGCGGCGAATATGGCGAAGTCGGAGGAGAGCGCAGCGGTGGTGGCGACATCGATCGAGCGCGCTCTGGTGCGGGTCAACAAGGGACTGCCGACGGTTGCCGTCGCGGAGCCCGGTGATCCGTTCTGGCTGGGGCCGATTCCCGAACGGGCGTGGAAGCCGCTGCGCGTTGTGCGTCCCGACCCCAAGACGGGCTGGCAGGGCGCTGGCGAGCGAATGGCGGAATTTAGCCGCGAATTGGAGGCAGCATGAAGTGGAAGGATCCCATTGGCGCGCACCGGAACACTGGTCTTCCGGTGCAGGGAGAGGAGTGGTCGAAGCAGGAGTTCGTCGGCGATGACCTGGCGGGCGTGACGTTTCAGGACTGCCGCTTCTCCGGCGTGCATTTCCGCGAGGCGGACCTGACCCAGGCCAACTTCGTGGAATGCCAGATCGACGACAGCCTGTTCGACAGCTGCAAGATGAAGCAGACGACCTTTGTCAAGTGCACCGGAAGCGGCCTGCGGGTGGCGGGAACGTCGGCGGAGGTGCTTGTGCTTGTATGCTGCAAATTCAGCGAAGTGTCGCTGGAGCAGAGGACCGTGCACTCGGTGATCACCGACACCACCATCGAGCGGCTGGCCTTTAACGGGGCTGGTACCGAGCAGTACGGACTGACCATCAGCGGCAGCGAGATTGGCCAGCTCTTTCTGGAGAATGCCCGCTGGAGTCAGTGCTCGGCGGTGGAAATGGACCTGTCCTCCTGGTCCTGCGCCAATGCCCACTTTGAGAGCTGCAGCTTCGTCAAAGTGAAAGCGCTGGGCTTGGACCTGCGTGATGTGCGGTTCGAGCGGTGCAACCTTTACAGAAGCGAGCTGAACGGCGCCAAGATTCACAACGCCGAGGGGTCCATTTTCGCGGAGTGCGAGATGCACCAGACGGAGTTTGTCGGGGCCGCTCTCACCGGAGCGCTTTTCTCGAAGATCAAGGGCGACGAGGCGAGGTTCGACCGGGCGGTGCTGGACAACGCCATGTTTCCCAGCGCCTCTCTCGTCGGTGCCCAACTTCCGGGTATTCGCGCCCATATCAGCGTATGGACCGGCGCGAATCTGGCGTCGGCCAATCTGGAGAACGCCGACTGCTTCCAGTCCGTGTTCCGCAACGCCGTGCTTAAGGACGCCAACGTGCAGGGAGCCAGCTTCCGCGAATGCGACCTGCAGGGAGTGGAGGAGCCATTGATGGGCGCCGACCGGTCAGGCGCCCGCGAATCTGTGGCATGGCGCCAGGAGAACGAGAGCTACGCCCGGTCGGTGCCGACCGGAGAGCCCACGGGCGGGAGCGCCTCCATCGAAATTCAGCCGCCGCCTGCCTAACCGTCTCCGCCAGCCCGTTGCGTCCGAAGGCGCAGCGGACGCCCGGGAAGGCGCTTGCCGCGGCAGCGACCGACTTGGCCGCCGACAGCGCTGGGAAACATGCGTGTGGATGCACTGGAGCGCCAGCCGCGCTGCAGCGGGGCGCTGAATCTTGTCAGTTGTTGACAAACATGCTATCCTCCGCCAAAGGGTTAGTGGCAAGGTCATGGCCCTGTTCTGAGTACCGCGGGAGTGGAACAGCATGGTTTCTGAACACCAGATTGGCGCAGCGTTAGCCGAGACAGCATCGGGCGAGCAGCGCCCCCGTACGCGTACGCTGTCCAGAAGCGTCACAGCAGTTGTGTCCAAATTTCGGGGGGGGGGGGGGGGGGCTTCATGCGTCGCCTGATCTCGGCGACGGTGTTAGCTTGCGCCACATTGGCGTTGCCGGCCGTCGTTAATCATGCCGCGGGCCAAACGCAAACGGCTTTCGTTGATAACTTTGTCGGACAATCCAGACATGAGCCGTTGGATAATCCGGGAGATGCGTTTGCGCAAAGATTCACAACAGGCTCCCAGACCGGAGGCTATGCAGTCAAAGCCCTCAACATTAAGGGGAGTGCAAGAGGAAGAAGAGTAATTGTTACGCTTAGAGCATCCACAACAGTTACAAGAGATGGCAGTGAAATACAGGTTCCAGGAAGCGTGCTGCACACTCTAAGCGGCGGTCCGCTGCAGAATGGGGTGTCAAATTACTATTTCGCGGGGAGCGGCTACACGTTGAGTCCCAACACTTCATATTTCATAGTAACGGACCGCGGTACGAATCAGTTGCCATCCATTGTCATTGCCTACGATGGGTGGAATAATTTTGCCACGAGAACGGCGGAAGGCTGGTCTGTCCCGGATACAGTGATGAGTCGAGAAGGAAGAAACGGAGAATTTGTTTTTCCATCGGGACTGAACAGATACTACATGCAAATACAGCTATTTGAAGCCCCGCAGGAAGTGGAAATTATAGCGCCAGATCCCGCATTCGAAGGAGTGGGTACAACCAGCTCGTCGGCGCGGTATTTTACCGTTGAATTGAACAGATCCAACCATGAGACTATAATGGTAGACTACGCTGTAGGCGGGACAGCTACCGAGGGCACCGATTACAGCACGTTCCCATCCAACAAGACATTGACGTTTATGCCCGGAGAGACCTCCAAGCGACTGGAGTTCACCCACATGGACGACATCACGGCCGAGCCGAACGAAACCATCACATTGACGCTTAGCAACCCGACGAACACGGACCTGGGGACGGCGAGCGCCACGACGACGATCGTCGACGACGACATCGGTGCGGTGTCACTTACCTCAACTCGGCAGGTACTGACAGAGGGGACGTATGCGGACGCCGTCTACGACCCGGATCACAGCGAAGACATGGCGGCGGAAGCGGTTCGCCTGACGGCGACGCTGGACAAGCCCTACGCCGAAGAAGTTACAATAGACTACGACTTCACCGCAGGTTCGGCCACCGCCAGGCCAGCGGGAGCAGCGCTCAACGCTTCCCATGACTTCTCAGTATGGATGGACGACGATGGCGACGGAGAGTTAGACTCCGGGGAAGACGCGCCTGAGGGGACATTCGTATTCGCTATCGGTGAAACCTCAAAGATAGTCGAAGTTCGGGTATACGGGGACGACGTTTACGAGCCGACGGAAACGATCGCGGTTGCTCTTGGCTTTCCATCCGTTGCCGGAATTGGAGTGGAAGGCAATGGCGAGACGCCGGCGGAAACCATCAGAGTTCTCAACGACGACATCATCCGCACCATTTCCGTCACCGCCGCGGAGCCGGAAAACGAGGGAAGCACCAGATCTGTCGACGCCTTTACGGTCTCGATGAACCGTACCTCTTCCAGCGAGGTGCAGGTGGACTACGCGTTCGGCGGCACTGCCACCGGCCAGTTCGGCATGGCGGCGGTCGCCGGCGCCGACTTTTCCAGGGTAGACGACTCCAGTGAGAGCGGTACGCTCGTTTTTGCCCCAGGCCAGCGGGACATTGCCGTTCCCATTCGGCTGCTTGGCGACGCTGACGCCGAGCCGGATGAAACTGTGACGCTGACTCTCACCAACCCGCGGTACGGCGATGGCAGCGGCGGCGGCGGTTTCTCCATCTCCAAAGTTCAGGAAGCGGCGGTGTTTACCATCCTCGACGACGACAACTACATCCCCACGCCGCCGGCGGGGCCTCAATTCTCCATCGATTCGCCAAGCGTGAAGGAAGGAGATTTTGGGGATAGCACCGTCATGATCTTCACTATAACGAGAAGCGGCGGCGCCGCCGGCGCGGCCTCTGTCGACTACTCCGGCCCGGGCGGCGACGCTTCTGACGCCGACCGCACCCCGTTTTCTGGCGGTACGCTCGAATTTACCGACGGCGAAACGGAGAAGACAATCGAAGTTACGGTCCTTGGAGACACTTGGCCCGAAAGCGAAAACACTATCGAAATTACCCTGTCCAATCCCACGGGAGCAGGAATCGAAACGGCTGTCGGCATCGGCAGGATCCTCGACGACGATTTCCTGCATATTTCCGTCGAATCGGACGGGGTTGACGAGGGAGCCTCAGGGAGCGCTTCCGATTTGGTTTTTACTGTCAGTCTCGGCGCCCGGTTCGATGAAGGGGAAGTTTCCGTCGGCTACCGGCTGGAGGCAGGCACCGCTACGGAAGGAGAGGACTATGCCCGCCCGGCGATGCCCCGCGGCAGGCTGGTCTGGGCGGCGAGAGACACCGAGGACAAGACGGTGACTGTTTCAGTCATCGGCGATGGAGATTCCGAGACTGATGAAGATGTGGTTATGACGCTTTTCGGTCCGGTCTGCGAAGAATGCGTCACCAGCCGCATCGCCCAGCCAGAGCTGACCGTGGCGTCGGCGAGGGGCGTAATACGCAACGACGACGCCCCGACGTTCTCGGTCAACCGGCCCGTGGTTGAGGAGGGGGCGGAGGGAGAAGCCTCGACGATGGCGTTTACGGTGACCGTGTCGCCAGCCCAGATGGAGAATGTGACGGTTGACTACGCGATTTCGGGCGGCACGGCATCTGGCGAGGCGACGGAGGGAGAAGATTACCGGATCGGTCCGAGTGGCGCGTCGGGCACCCTGACCTTCGCCGGCGGCTCAGGCGGCGGCACGAGCGAAACCGAGAAGACCATTTCCGTTACCGTGCTTGGCGACGACTACGACGAGGCGGACGAGGAGGTCACGCTGACGCTTTCCAGCTCTTCCCCGAACGTGCCAATTCTCCAGGCTGCTTGGCAGGGCGTGATAGTTGACGACGACAGCCCGCCGGTATTTTCCATCGACTCGCCCAGCGTCACCGAAGGCGATACAGGCGTAGCCGAGCTTAATTTCACGGTCAGCAAAACTGGAAAATCGCGGCGGCCGACGTCGGTGGCGTACTCGGTTGCGGACGGCACGGCGACCAGCGGAGAAGGATCCGGCTTCGACTATGCGCCCGTGGCGGACGGCCGGGTGACGTTTGCTGCTGACCAAGCGGAGAGGACGATTACGGTACTGGTCAACGGAGACGACATCACCGAAGCCGACGAGACGGTGACGGCTGCGATCTCGGACCCCGTCAACGGCTTCATTGATTCCGGCGCCGCCGAGGGTACTGGCACGATATACAATGACGACCAAATCCGTACAATTTCAGTAATCGCGGCGGAGTCCGCAAACGAAGGCATTACCAGATCGGTCGACGCCTTTACGGTCTCGATGGATCGGGCCTCTTCCCGCGAGGTGAGGGTGGACTACAGCTTCGGCGGCACCGCAACGGGCCAGTACGGTACGACTGCGGTTGACGGCGCCGACTTTTCCAGGGCGGACGACACCTCCAACATCGGCACGCTCACCTTTATGCCGGACCAGCAAAGCATTGCCGTTTCCATCCAGCTGCTGGGCGACACCGACGCCGAGCCGGACGAAACGGTAACGCTGACGCTTAGCAATCCCAGATACGGCGACGGTACCAGCAGTGCCCTTTCCATACCAAAGCCTCTGGAAGCGGCGGTATTTACCATACTCGACGACGACAACTATGCCCCAACCCCGTTGACGGGAGCCCAATTTTCCATCGATTCGCCAAGCGTGATGGAAGGGGATCCTGTGGGAACCACTACTATGACGTTTACGGTAACGAGATCCGGTGACGGCGTGGGTTCAGCCTCTGTGGACTACTCAGGCCCGGGCGGAAGCGCTTCCAACTCTGATCGCGCTTCGTTTTCCGGCGGCAGGCTCGAATTCGCTGATGGCGATACGGTGAAGACGATCGATGTTACGGTCAGCACCGACCGCTGGCCCGAGCCCGACGAAACTGTCGAGATCACCCTTTCCAACGCAACGGGAGCGGGAATCGAGACGGCCGTAGGCGTCGGTACGATACTCAACGACGACTTTCTGGATATTTCCGTCGCGTCGGACGGGGTTGACGAAGGGGACTCCGGAACCACCTCTGATCTGGTCTTTACGGTCAGCCTTGGCGCTCAATACAATGGAGGAAGAATTTTTGTCCGCTATCGGCTGGAGGCGGGTACCGCCACGGAGGGGGAGGACTTTGTCCGTCCGGCGATGTCCCACGGCAGGCTGTATTGGGACAGCGGTACTGCTGACGACAAAACGGTTACGGTTACGGTCAACGGAGATGACATGGCCGAGCGCAATGAAGACGTGGTAATGACGCTTTTCGGTCAGGTCTGCGACAATTGCATCCGAGACCGCATCGTTCAGCCGCAGCTGGCCGTGGCATCGGCCCGTGGTGTAATCCGCAATGACGACCCTCCGACTTTCACCGTTGACGCGGCGTCGGCTAATGAAGGCGCGACTGGCGAGACGCCGACGCTGGACTTCATGGTTACAATGACTCCCGCTTGGGATGCGGAGGTGACGGTTAACTACGAGGTTACGGGAGGCACGGCGGATGGCGAGGCGGAGGCGGGCGTGGATTTTACGGCGGCTTCCGGCACCCTGACTTTCAGACCCGGTGAAACGGATAAGACTATACCTGTTACGCTTATCGGAGACGACGCTGACGAGCCGAACGAAGAGCTGACTCTCACGCTCTCCAACCCATCCGCGAATGCGCAGATCACTCGGGCCGACTGGATGGGGACGATTGTCAACGACGACAGCATGCCCGTGTTCTCCGTTGACTCGCCGCGGATTGTCGAGGGCGCGTCTGGTACCGCCAGCCTCGTGTTCACTGTGACCAAAACCGGCGCCACCCAGCGGGAGACGTCGGTCTCATACACTGTGGGTGGTACGGCGACAGCAGGGACCGGCCCTGACTCCGACTACCTGCCTGTGGCGAACAGCACGCTGGCATTCGCCCGGAATGAAACGGAAAAGGAAATTACGGTGCATGTTAACGGAGACGATCTCGCCGAGTCTGACGAGACTGTTACGGTCACGCTGTCGAGTCCGGTACTGGCAACGCTTGATCCCGCAGCCACCGCTGGTACGGGCACGATAGTCAATGACGACCATCTTCGCGTTTCTCTTTCCATAGATGCGGCGGAGGTAAACGAGGGAGCTGCAGGCACGACCGCCACGCTGCGTTTCCTGGCGACTTTACCAGCGCGGTCGTCGCAGGAAATTACGGTTGGCTTCAGCATCGGGGGTACGGCCACGGGAACTGGCAGCGCGCCCGACTACACAGTTGCCCCATCTCCCGGAACGCTGACCTTTGCGGCAAACACCGCGGCGAGTGCCGCCGCTCCGCAGACGCTGCCGATTGTAGTTACAGTAAACGGCGACGGTAACTCAGAACCCGACGAGACAGTGGTGGTGACGCTCTCCAATCCCGCATGCACGGGCTGCGCTATCGTGCCGGAGGTCGCTGCGGGCTCGGGGTCGGCTACCGTAACCATTCTAAACGACGACAGTCCGACATTTGCCGTCAACGCGGCGACTGTCGGCGAGGGCGCGAGCGGAGAAACGCCCACACTGGAATTCATGGTAACGATGACGCTTCCCTGGCATGAGCCAGTAACGGTCGACTATGTAGTTGCTGGAGGCATGGGGGCTGGCGAAGCGACCGTCGGCGAGGATTTTCTGGCGGCCTCCGGCACCCTGACCTTCAGCCCCGCCTCTGGCGGCAGTGCTGCCGAATTGGAGAAGACTGTTTCCGTTACGGTTGTCGGCGACGACTTCGATGAAGAGGACGAAACAGTAACGCTGACTCTTATGAATTCATCCCCGAACGCGCAGATCACTCAGGCCGCATGGACCGGTACAATCGTGGACGACGACAGTCGGCCGGTGCTCTCGATTGACTCACCTGAGGTCGTCGAGGGCGCTACGGGGACGGTGACCCTGATGTTTACGGTCGTCAAGACTGGCGGCACGCGACTGGATACGACGGTCGACTTCGCCGTAACGGGCGGCACTGCTACTGGCGGAACGGGGCTCGATTCGGACTACGCGCCCGTGACGGCCGGCACTTTGACGTTTGTGCCCGACGATACTGAACAGACTGTCGAAGTCCAGGTCAACGGTGACGATCTCGCAGAAGACGACGAGACGGTGACGATTGCGCTGTCGAGTCCGGTGCTGGCCACTCTTGATCCCGCAGCTACGGAAGGTACGGGCACAATCGTCAACGACGACCACTTGACTCTCTCCATCGACTCGCCGAGCGTTGCGGAAGGCAACTCTGGTACGACTCCGCTGGAATTCACGGTGACGCTGGCCGCTCGATCAATTCGGACGGTGACAGTCGACTATCAGGTCATTACGGATGCCGAGAATGCACGAAGCGGCACCGCCACTTTCGGAGCTGCCGCCGACTACATCGTTGCAGCCCCCACCGGAACCCTGACGTTTGCCGCAGACACGGCTGCCGGGCAGCCCCAAAGCATTGTTCTTTCGGTACAGGGCGACGCTGAATCTGAGCCAGATGAAACTGTGGTAGTGCGCCTTTATGGCATCACCGGCGACGCGGTGTTTGAGGGAGACTCCGCCGCCAGCGAGATCTTCGGAACGGGTACCATCCTTACCGATGACAGCCCGATATTTGCCGTCATACCGCAGCAAGGCTTCGCGGAGGGCGATTCGGGGACGTCCCAAATGACCTTCACTGTAACGATATCTCGACCCGATGCCGAGGAAGTAACTGTCGAATATGCGGTGACCGGCGGTACGGCGACGGCTGGCGAGGATTATCGGGCGGCTTCCGGCACCCTGACTTTTGCTGCGGCCTCTGGCGGCGGCACCGGCGATACTTCCAAGGAAGTCCAGGTCGTGGTGAATGGTGACCGGGAGCGCGAGCCCGACGAGACGATAACGCTAACCTTGTCCAACGCGTCAAGTAACGCCCTGATCACGCAGGCCGTCTGGACGGGGACCATCCTCAGCGACGACTACGGCCTCACGGCAGCCGCATCTCCAGAATCGGTTGCCGAGCCGGTGTCGGGCTCGACTGCAGGCATCGCGTTTGCGGTGACGCTGGATGAGGTCTGGAACAGGCCTGTCGAGCTTGCCTACGCGCTGGGCGGCTCTGCGACCGAGGGGGCCGACTACAGCATCGCTTCCCAGACGGCTGGGCGGCTGGTCATTCCGGCAGGGGGATCTACCGGAACGGTCAGCCTTGCCGTCAATGCCGACATCGTGGATGAAGACGAGGAGACGGTTGCTTTCGAAGTTCGCAATCTCGCCGGCAGATCGCTGGCGGACCCCGCGGTAGCAAGGATTACGCGGCCCGAATCGGCTCCGGGCGTCGAGATGGAGCCTGACGCCCGGATTGCTGCCGAGTCGCTGAATACGCGGGAAGCGGATGGCGTGATGACGGCATCGGTACGTGTGAGGGTAACGGGCAACCGCAGTGCCGCGGCGTCTTTCGACTGGAGAATCACGCGCATTGTCGACGACGAGGGTACTGGCTCGGTTTCGGAAAGAGGCTCCGGTGCCCTGTCGCCGCGGGCAATGGTGGAGGTGCTGGCTGACAGCATGGCTGGAGCAAACCAGCGGGCAAGCGTGGCGGTGGGCGAATCGTCGGCCATGATCGAGGCGACGCTGAACTCGCCTATCGCTTCAGGCGACGTGATCGGTTTCGAAATATTCTCCCTCGACTGCGCTTCCGACGTCTGCGAAGTCGTTCAGTCGGCGCGGGCCAGAAGCCGGGCCAGCCAGCTGTCGCCGGGCAGCATGCCCACCACCACGGTGCTGGCGGAAGTGTTTGCCAACCAGAACGCCCAGCGGACCGAGGCGTTGACCCACGCACTGGCGGGTTTTGGCCGCGCCGTGGCTACGGGCATTGTCAACGGCATCTGGCGGCGGGCGGACGCACACCGGGCGGGTGACTTCAGCTCCAGCGCGGTAGTGGGCGGACGCAGCCTCGACACGGCGGTGGTTTCCAACGGCGATTCAGGCCAGGCGGCGCAGGAGATCGCCGAGTTTCTGACGGGCGCGGAGTTTGCGCGCCCCCCGCTGCCGCACGCGCACGATGAAGGTTCTGCTTTGCGGAGCGTGTCGGGCAATCTCGACGACTGGCGAAGCAGGGCGGGCCTTTCGCATGGCAAGGATCTGGCGGAGAACAGCCTGATAGCGCTTTCCCTCGACGGTGACGCGTCCGGGCGGACGATGACCCTCTGGGCGGAAGGCTCCGTTTCAAGCTTCGGAAGCGAACCAGAAGAGGGCATCACGGTAGACGGCGGCGCGACGGTCATGCTTGCGGGCATCGATTGGACCAGAGGGAACCTCCTGATGGGCATCGCGATGACCAGCTCGCAGGGAGATTCGGACTACACGCTGTCGGGGTCCGGCAGCGCGCGGGAGAGCGGATCCATGGAGGCGTCGCTGACGGGAGCGGCGCCCTATCTCCACTGGATGGGAGAGGAGGGCCTTGGAATCTGGGCAAGCGCCGGAACTGGGTCGGGGGAGCTGGAACTGATCACGGCGAACGGCATGACGGCAACGGACATTGGCCTGACGATGCTGGCAGTGGGAGCGAAGAAGTCCCTTCAGGGAAATGACGGTCTGGCCCTGCGGGGAGACCTGCTTACGGTGCAGACCTCGGCGGACGAGACCGACGGGTTTGAGGAGCTGGACGCGGGGGCTGCACGGGCGCGTCTGGCGCTGGAGCGCGGCTCCCGGCGCAGGCTGGATGGCGGCGGGTCCTTGGCAAGGCATCTGGAGCTGGGAGCCCGGCTCGACAGCGGAGACGGTGGGTCCGGCGCGGGTGCCGACGTGGCCGGAGAGTTTCGCTACGCGTCGGCGGATGGCGGGCTGGAGGTGGCAGGGCGCGCCGGCCTGCTGCTGCTTCACAGCGGGAGCGGCTTCAGCGAGTGGAACGCGGGACTCGAGGCGGCCTACGCGCCGGGCCGCGGCGGGCGCGGCCTGCGGCTGTCTCTGGAGCCGCGCTGGAACGTCCAGCGGACGGGGGCTGCGGAATCGCTTTGGAGCGGCGCGGCGCCGGGTTTGGACGCGGACGCTGGAGGCACAGCGGAGGCAGGGGCGTCGCTGCGGGCGCGGGTGGGCTACGGCGTGGGCGCGTTTGGCGACCTTGCACTGGCTTCGCCGTACAGCGAGGCGGAAGCTGGCGACGGCGAGCGCCGCCTGCAGATAGGCGTCGAGCTTCGCGGGGTGTCGGCGTCGCTGGAGCGGCTTAGCGTGGATCTGTACGGCGAGAGCGACGAGACATCGAGGGACGTGGAGCGCCGAGCGATGCTGGAAGCCCGGCTGGGCTTTTAGAGAACAAACCTTGCCGCCCCGAATCTTCGCCCTGAAGTGGTGGCAGGAGAGAGCGGGAGAGATTGCGTCGACTGTACGTTATCCTGCCCAGCTGGAGGCCTTCCCGTCAGATCTGCTATATTCCGCAGACGCATACCGCTTCTCGAACGGGGGATAGCCGACTACCGCCATGTACAATCAGGCGCAGCCGCGGCCCATTGACAGTTTCCGGCAGTAGGCTATCATCTGCCAGCGTGGCGACGGGCATACCATCGCCACGTTCTGGGAAGCAGCGGGGGTAACGTAACATGGTTTCAGACCACCAGAATGGCTCAACAATGCTCGTGACAGCATCTGGCGAACGGCGCACCCGTACGAGCGCGCCGATTCGCATTGCCAGTGCGATAGTGTCCAAAATTCGGGGGGGGGGGGGGGGGTTCTCGGCCGCCCCCCCGCCTGGGGGGGGGGGGGCGGGGAC
>CAZPIN010000223.1:0-13530 GCA_964586735.1 uncultured Rhodobacterales bacterium
AGAGGGAGCCGCGAACTTTTGAGCAGATTCGTCGGGCCGTTTATGCAGAGGCAAGCCGGATTACGGCGGAAGAATGCGTCAACTACATAAGGGCGGCGGGTTATGTGATTCAGTTTAAACGTTAATGGGATCTGCTCTAGACGTAACTTTGCCTTATTACGGCAAGATCGATTCTTCCCTCGCTTGTTGAGTCTTCCACCCGAACATCTAGTCCCCACCCGATGAAATATGCGTAGATTACGCTTGCGAAATACACTTCGTAATTTGCCGCGCCCGACTTTGTATGCCATTGATGCGGGATGCCAGCTAGCATAGAGTGCAGAATGCTCTCCAATTTATCGACCTCGCCCGCTTCAAGAATATTAATTAGATTTTTTCGATTGGACGCCATTTTTTTAGAGTCCAAAGAAAGCAGATCAGTTAGCATGCTCTTATTGAGAGCATGACGCACCTCGCGGTTCGGATAGTTTAGATTGTATGTCGAAATGTCATCTAATCTTGTTTCTTCCGTAATGGTCATATAACCAGTTTGAAACAACAGAGAATCGACAGATACATTGTCAATTTCTGATGCTTTCAGATCACTGCTAGTAACTTCCATGTCCTCCAACATGATCGGAAGTATGCCGCGTTTCTTCATGATTTCAATCAGAAACGTGGGAGTGCCTGACTCGTACCACCAGATATCAAACTCCCTTCTTTCCAATAGCTTCAAGAGTCCGAATGGATTGTACACCCGTTCATCTCCGCGCCAGCAGTATCCGTTGTACCAATCTCGGATCGCTTCACGGTCAAAGCCAGTAAGCTCCTTCGTGAAGACTCTGTCAAGGTCAGATTCAGTATAGCCGCAAATCGCTGAGTACTCCGGCACGAGCGAAATGTCATCAAGATGGTTTGCTCCAGAAAACAGGCCAACATGCGCAAACTGCGTCACGCCAGTAACGAAGCAAAAGCGAATGCTATCGTCTTCGTCTTTCAGAATCGAGTAAAATCCCTGAAGCGTTTCCCTGTTCTTATGGGCTAAATCTGGATTATTGATTGCGTCAAGAATGGGCTTGTCGTATTCGTCTACCAATACAACCACAGGTTGGCCGGTCTTCTTTCTCAGGCCATATATCAAATCGCTGAATCGACCTTCCAGCGTAGTGGACTGAAGAGGCAGGTTTGCCTCGCGCTCCAGTCTGCCAAGTATCTCGGACATTCTACGCTCAAGCCCGCCCTCCTCATTGTACTTGCCCCCAAACTTGAGATGGATTACCGGATAGCGATCACTCCAGTCCCAATCTCCATGAATAGCAAGGCCACGGAACAGTGCCTCGTTGCCCTCAAACAGCTCTTTGAGGGTGTCGACAAACAGGCTTTTGCCAAACCTGCGTGGCCTAGAAAGAAAGTACCCCCGCACATTACCTGCCAGCTGAGCGGCATAGCCGGTCTTGTCCACATAGCGAAGTCCATTTTCGCGAATCTTGCGAAACGACTGAATGCCAATCGGCAGCTTTGACTTTGCCATCGAAGTACTCTCCATAGCCGCTTTGCGGCCAAGCCGATTCAGAAGCACGACAGCGCATAGGCCGCCCTGCCAAGCCGCTCAGACGCCTGCGGTAGTTTCCATCCAAGAAACATCATCCCGAATGTAGCCCCGTCAGTAGCGTACGTTGATCCCATCCAAGCATACTCCAAGACGGCTGTCCAGCAACCCCTCCCCTCCCATTGGCTGCTGCGGGCACCTATAGCCGTCTGCCTGCGACTCACGCTAACGAAGCACCCAGAAGCACGGCATCAGGTTGATCAGCCCAAGAAGTCCTGTATTCTGCCGCATCCGCTGCCCAGCCACGGTCAGCCATCAGCAGCTGTCAGCCTCCAACCTGGCCAGTATCAGCTTGGTTCTACCGAGGGCTAGTGCGAAGCATAGACAGTTCTCCCATAGCACAGGTATTGCCTCATGAACCACGACAGCGACGCCGTCCTCGATGCGCATCATCATCTGTGGGATCTCTCCCGCGTCCACTATCCGTGGCTGATGGCCAAGGGGGAACGCCGCTTCTTCGGCGACCCTACGCCCATCCAGCGCGACTATCTGGTCGACGAGTTCCGTGACACCGCGTCGGAGCATGGGGTACGTGCGTCGGTACACATTCAGGTGGGCGCTGCGGACGGTCTGGCGGAGGCACGCTGGGTAGATGCCGTCGCCGCCGCCAATCCCGGCTGGCCTGCCACGCAGATTGCCTTCGCTGATCTCGCCAGCGATGGCGTCGAAAGCGCCTTGGACCAGCTCGCTGCCATCCCCAGTGTCTGCGGCATACGCCAGATCGTTGGCCGATCTCCGGCGGAAGACGCCGCAACGGGCACCAACGACCTTCTCGCCAACCCGCGTTTTCTCGATGGCCTGCGTTTGCTTGCTGAGCGCAAGCTGCGCTTCGACCTCCAGCTGATTCCCAGTCTCATAGAAACCACGGCGCGCCTGCTGGAACGGATCCCCGACCTTCCGGTCGCCCTGTGCCACGCGGGGTCGCCCTATGACCGCTCCATACAAGGGCTGAAATCCTGGTCCGATTCTCTTCGGTCGCTGTCCGAACGGCCGCGCACGGTCTGCAAGCTCTCGGGGCTGGGCATGTTCGAGCCGGGATGGTCAGCGCAGTCCATTCGCCCCATCGTGGAAACCTGCCTGGAGCAGTTCGGACCGGAGCGGTGCATGTTCGGCTCCAACTTCCCCGTGGACAGCCTTACCGGAAGCTACGGAGATATCGTAAGCGCCTACCGTCAGCTGGTACCGGCAGACTGTCACCTACAGGTGTTCTGGGACACTGCCGCCGCGTTCTATGGCATCGGCGGCGCCGCGCGCGAACCAGCCGCTGCAGCTTCATAAGGCTGCCTGCCAGCGGCATGCCCGCAATGCTTCGGACGCGCTACGAACCAGCGACTCATCTCAAGAAAAGGTCTTCCAGAAAGCCAACGTACGCTTCGAGGGGCGCGTGCAGAACGGGCAGAAATCCTGAAATGTCCTCGTGGAAGACGTAGGTTGCGGCCATCAGTATGCCAACCGTCGCAACCGCGTAGCCCCACCAGAACTCCGGCCAGTAATCGGCGCCGCGCGTCTTGTTGCCTTCTCTTGCCGTCGAAAGCCCCGGCAGAAGCCCGCTCTGCTCGGCATGAGGCTGAGGCGCGGCAGTTGGTACGAAGAACCACGAAAGGGAGCACCGAATGCAGCGAAGCTGGCGGCCTTCCGCAGGCACGTCGTCAGCCCGCACGCGGTATCGGGTTTTGCACCGCGGGCACTCTACAATCATCATGGTGGCGTCGGCGTCCGTGCCGCCGTCGCCCTCCACAGGAGTCACGCTCATGGTTCTCGTCCGGTCATTGGCGTTCGATGCGCTGTTTTACAGCACTATGGCGGTTTTTGGAATTACCCTAGCGCCGGCGGCCGCCGTTTCGCGCACTCTCGCCATTCGAATCGTTCGCACCTACGTGCGCTGCCTGCTGCGCTGTTTGGGTTGGATCTGCGGCCTTCGCGTCGAGGTACGGGGCGAGATTCCGCGCGGCGAAGTTCTGATCGCCAGCAAGCACCAGTCGTTCTTGGATGTTCTCGTCTTGGTGGCTACGCTCGAAGACCCGCGATTCGTCATGAAGAAGGAGCTCCGCTTCGCGCCGGTCTTCGGCTGGTACGCGAAGCGTCTCGGCTGCATCGTCATCGACCGCAGCGCTGGACGCACGGCCCTGGAGGGCATGGTCGCCGCCGTTCAGGAAATGCAAGGAGAGCTCGGCCAGCTCGTCATCTATCCCCAAGGGACCAGAGTGGCGCCCGGAGCCCATCGTCCCTACCGGGCGGGCGTCGCCGCGATACTGGCCGCCACTGGCCTGCCCTGCTGTCCCGCCGCCACCAACGCCGGGGTGTTCTGGGGCCGCAACAGCGTGTATCACAGGCCGGGCCTGGCGGTGGTGGAGTTCCTGCCGCCATTGCCGCAGGGCCTGAGCCAGGCGGAATCTCTGGCCCGCATCGAGCGGGACGTCGAGGCCGCGTCCAGGCGGCTCGAGAGCGAGGCAACGCATACCGCCAGCGGCTGATCTCCGCGACTGTCGGCTACTTCATTTCGAGAAAGCGCTTTGACCTGTCGGCGCGTATCTCCTCGCGCGACATCCCTTCGAGCGCGGCAAGCTCCGCATCCACCGCGTCGGCGGTCGCTGACAGCGCCGCTTCGGGATTGCGGTGGGCGCCGCCCGTCGGCTCCTTGACGATGCTGTTGACCACGCCGTACTTCATCATGTCGGATGCCGTCAGGCGCAGGGCGCTGGCGGCGGTTTCGGCCTTCTCGGAGTCGCGCCAGAGGATCGAGGCGCAGCCTTCGGGCGAGATCACCGAGTAGACGGCGTGCTCCAGCATGACCACCCGGTTGGCGGTGGCGAGCGCCACGGCGCCGCCCGATCCGCCTTCGCCCAGCACCACCGCCACGCTGGGCACTCCCAGCTCAAGGCCGGCGGCGATGGAGTGGGCAATGGCGCCGGCCTGCCCGCGCTCTTCAGCCCCCCGTCCCGGATACGCCCCCGGCGTGTCGATCACCGAGACGACCGGAATCGCGAATCGGTCGGCCAGGGACATCAGCCGCACCGCCTTTCGGTACCCCTCGGGCCGCGCCATGCCGAAGTTGTGGGTAATGCGGGACTCGGTGTCCGAACCCTTCTCCTGGCCGATAAACATCACCGGCCGCTCGCGCAGCCGGGCGATGCCGCCAACGATGGCGCAGTCTTCGGCGAAGGCGCGGTCGCCCGCCAGCAGGTGAAACTCGGACATCTGCGCGCGGACGAAGTCGCTGGCGTGCGGACGCATCGGATGGCGGGCGATCAGGCAGCGCTGCCACGGCGTCAGGCGGGCGTAGATGGCCTCCAGCCGCTCGCCGACCTTGGCCTCGAGCTGGTGGATTTCCCCTTCCACGTCGAGGTTGGGGTCCTCGGCGGCCTTCACGCGAAGCTCGGCGACCTGCTCCTCGATCTCCGCGGCGGCGCGCTCGAAAGGAAGAAAACTGCTCACGGGCTAGCGCCGCCGCCTTTCTGAATGAGCTCCATCTGGCGCAGGATCCCCTCGGCCTGGCGCTGCGAAGCGATATCGATGAGCTTGCCGTCCAGCTCGGCGGCGCCCTCGCCGCGCGCCTGGGCCTCCTTCATGGCCTGCAGAATCCGCTTGGCGCGCTCGTGCACCTCCGTTGACGGCGTAAACACCTCGTTGGCCAGCGCGACCTGCGCCGGATGTATCGCCCACTTGCCCACGCAGCCCAAGGTCGCCGAACGCAGCGCCTGGGCCCGGTAGCCCTCGCTGTCGGAGAAGTCGCCAAACGGCCCGTCCACCGGCAGCACCCCGTGCATCCGGCAGGCGGCGACCATGCGGGTGATGGGATAGTGCCAGGGATCGGCCAGCGCCGATTCGCCCTCGGCAACCATGCGGTAGTCGTCCTGGGCGCCGCCGATGCCGGTCACCCGCATGCCCATGGAGGCGGCGTAGTCGGCGACGCCGAAGCTGAGCGCCTCTAGCCTGCCGCTGGAGGCGGCGATCTCGTCGACGTTCTGGGCTCCGGCGGCGGTTTCGATGATCCCCTCCAAGCCCAGCCTGCGCTTGCGTCCGGTGGCCTGCTCGATGGCCGACACCATGGCCTCGACGGCGTAGACGTCCGCCGCCCTGCCAAGCTTGGGAATCATGATGCGGTCGAGACGCTCGCCGGCCCCCTCCACCACCGCGGCCACGTCGCGGTACCACCACTGCGTGTCGAGACCGTTGATGCGGATGGACAGCTGTTTGCCGCCCCAGTCGATCTCGCGCGCGGCGCGCACCGCCTCGTCGCGGGCGCGGTTCTTCTCGGCCGGCGCCACCGAGTCCTCGAGGTCGATGTTGACGACGTCGGCCGCGCTGGCGGCCATCTTTTCGAACAGCTCCGGGCGGGATCCCGGGCCGAACAGCTGGCAGCGGTTGGGCACGGCTGGCGGCGCAATTTGCGGTATAAGGCTCACACGAACCTCCTTGCCTCGGCGGGGGAAGAGAATACCCTCAACATAGGACGCGGCGCGGGCAAGTCCAATGGCCCGCCGCATCGCATCCGCAGCATCCACACCGCCATGGCCGTACGCAGCATACTGATCCACCCCGACCGGCGGCTGCGCCGCGTGGCGCAGGAGGCCGACCCGCTGGACCCGGCGGTGGCGCGACTGGTCGGCGATCTGACCGACACCATGTACGCCGCCGACGGCCTCGGACTGGCCGCCACGCAGCTGGGCGAAGACCTGCGCGTCGCCGTCATCGACTGCGTCCGCGACGCCGAAAACCGCGCCCCCATCGTCCTGATCAACCCCCGCATCGTCGGCCAGGCCGACGAGACCGAGGCCCGCCCCGAGGGGTGCCTGTCCATCCCCGAAGTCTATGAAGAGGTGTCGCGTTTCGTGTGGGTGGACGTCGCGTACTGCGGCGTCGACGGCGCGGAGACGACGCGGCGGTTCGAGGAGATAGAGGCGGTCTGCGTCCAGCACGAGATCGACCACCTCAACGGCAGGCTGTTCATCGACTACCTTGGCCCGGTGCGCCGAAGAATCATCACCAACCAGATGCGCCGGCGAAAGCGCGGCGGCAAAAAGGAATCCTGAACCTGCGAGTCGCGTTTTTCGGATCGTCCGCCTTCGCCCTTCCCTCCCTTCGCCGGCTGGCGGACGAACGGGAGCTGGCGCTGGTCGTCAGCCGCCCGCCGCGTCCGGCCGGCCGGGGAAAGCGCCCGCGTCCAACCATCGTCGCCGACGAGGCCGGGCGGCTTGGACTTCCACTGCTGGCCCCAGACACCGTGGCGGAAGCAGAGCGTGGAATCGCCGAGTTGCGGGCCGACATTGGCGTGGTGGTGGACTACGGCCAGCTGCTTCCCGACTCGCTTCTGGCGCTGCCGCGCCATGGCTTCATCAACGTCCATCCCTCCCTGCTGCCGCGCTGGCGGGGCGCCGCTCCCGTCGAACGGGCGATGCTGGCGGGCGACGGAGAAACCGGCGTTTCAATCCTGCGCGTCACCAGCGACCTTGACGCCGGTCCCCTCGCGGCGCAGCGCGCCGTCCCGGTACAGCCCGGCGACACCGGCGGCGGTCTGCGCGAAAATCTCGCCGAACTCGGCGCCGAAATGCTGGCCTCCGTACTTGAGGGCATCGAAACGGGCAGCGCGTCGTTCCAGCCGCAGTCTGGCGGCGGCGTCACCTACGCCGGCAAAATCAGCCCCTCGGAATGCAGGGTGGACTGGGCCGCCAGCGCAGGGTCGGTCGCCCGCCTCGTCCAGGCCCTATCCCCGGCGCCTGGCGCATGGTGCGTGTGGCGCGGCAAGCGCCTGCGCCTTCTGGCCGCCGTCGCCGTGGAGGGAATGACCGACGCGCCGGGTACGATGAATGGCTGCCGCGTCGCCTGCGGCGAGGGGTGGCTACGTCTGCTGCGCGTCCAGCCCGAAGGACGCCAGGCCATGGACGCCGACGCCTGGCTGCGCGGAGTCCGCGCCGCACTGGACAGCAGGCTGGACTGATTCAGGCAAGCCCATCAAGGCGGGACTGCAGGGCGCGGCCGCGGCCGCCATCCATGGCCTGAAGCGGCGGCCTGACGTAGGCCCAGCGGCCGTCTCCAGTGCGGTCGGCGAGAATGTGCTTCATGGCGGGTATGGGGGCGTATTCCTGGAGGGCTTCCCGCCATGCGCGGACGCTGGCCATGTCCCTGTCCGTGTCCTCGCCCCCGTCATGGAGGCTGACGATGCGGGCTATGGCGGAAGCGTTGAGATTGGCGGAGGCGGTGATGCAGCCAGGCGCGCCCAGAGCGAGCGCGTCAGCCAGACGCATCTCGTTGCCCGGATAGACGTGGAAGCCTTCGATCGACAGCAGCGCCGCGGTGTTATCCCAGGCTCCCGAACTGTCCTTTGCGCCGGCGACGCGCCCGGGAAAATCCGCGGCCAGGCGCTGCGCCACGGCCACCGGCACGCCAACGCCCGCTACCTGCGGTATGTGGTACAGATAAATCCCGAAATCATCGCGCCGCACCGACTCCGCCAGGCGGGCAAACCAGTCGTAAAGCCCGTCCTCGGAAACGCCCTTGTAGTAGAACGGCGGCAGCACCAGCGCCCCGCGGCAGCCTAGGCGCTCCGCGGCGGCGGTAAGCTCGATGGTTTCAGCGAAATTGCACAGCCCCGTCCCTGGAAGCAGCTGGCGCGGATCGATACCCGCCTCGACGAGGGCTTCCAGTGCGCCTAGCCGCTCGCGGACTCCGACCGACTGTGCCTCGCCCGTGGTGCCGAAAGGTACGAGTCCGGCGCAGCCATTCGCCAGTAGGCCGCGGGCGAATTCCACGTAAAGATCCGTTGCGATTCGCGCATCGTCCTCGAACGGCGTGAGAACAGGCGCAAGCACGCCCCGAATGGGTTGGTGAGCGGTGTCGGTCATGAGATACCCCCAAAGACAAGCAGTGCGGAGCGGAGACTAGAAGCCTGTCCCAGCATTGCCAAATCCGTCCTGGCTGAGCGGCATCGAGAAAGCCGACGCCCTCATGGGACCGCGAAGGCGATTCGGGGCGGAAAGCCTGTAACGTCTTCACAGCCACTGGGAGCGTAGCGGCCATGACTGCCCTTTGGAGATAGGTGTCAGATTACAGTCGTGTAGTGGCCAAGCTACTTGGCCGTCCGCTTCCGGCGCGGCGGCTTAGCAGGAACTCCTTTGACGGCAGGAGCGTCGCCAGCTTCCCCGCCGAACACCTCATCAAGGCTGGTAGCCGTAAGTATCCGGTCCAGCCAGATGTCAAGCTGCGGGACCGACGCGGCCCACACCTGCGCCGCTCAGTTCGTTGGCACCCTGCGATACTTGCTCCGCGCCTGTCGCAGGAAAGTCTCGGCCTTGCCTTCAGCCTTGCCTTTGGCCTTGCCCTTGGCCACGCCCTTGGCCACACCCTTGGCCACGCCCTCCTCCAGAACAGCCTGAAACATTGCATTCATGTTCTCCACTCCGACGTTCGGGCAAGCCGGCTCTACTGCTGCAGTCTGCCTGATTTTGCCTTCGCTGCCCTTCGGAGCGCTTCCGTCATGGTCGCCTGTCGGCAGGCGTCAGCTACCCCGGCGTCGCCAGTCTACTTCGCCGACCGCTTCCGATGCGGCGGATTGGCAGGGGCTCCGTTGACAGCAGGAGCGTTGCCAGCTTCCCCGCCGAACACCTCGTTGAGGCTGGTAGCCGTGAGTATCCGGTCCAGCCAGATGTCAAGCTGCGGGACCGACGCGGCCCGCACCTGCGCCGCTCGGTTCTTTGGCACTCTCCGATACTTGCTCCGCGCCTGTCGCAGGAAAGTCTCGGCCTTGCCTTCGACCCTGCCTTCGACCCTGCCTTCGGCCTTGCCCTTGGCCAAGCCCGTGGCCATGCCTTCGGCCTTGCCCTCCTTCAGAACGGCCTGAAACATTGCATTCATGTTCTCTTCTCCTCCGTCTGGCCAAGCTACCGCAACTTTTGCGGTTAGCCTGTCCCGGTCCGTGACACCATACATGTAACCGATGAACGTGGCAAGTATGGTTCGCCATATCGAACGAGCCCCCAGTATGCCCAGCGACCGCTTGAGGCACTCCTCAATAGGGCCGCGCCGCTGCATGGCGAAGCAGATGGCGAAAAAGATCGCCGACAGTACCCGGTCCTTTCCGATGACCTCCTCGGGATCCCTTATGGCCAAATCCACAAGATGGTTCATATCCGTCCGGGCTATCTGGCGAAGCCGCCTGTTCCCCCGGATGGCGTCAGGCGTCGAGACGGCTTCATTCCATGGCCTGCCCCCAGAGTGCAGAATGAATCCGTAGATCGGATGCTGCCTGCGCTTTGCCGCAACGCCATCACCCGCGTGCTCTCTCCTGGAGCATAGGATGTAGGTTTCCAGCTGCAGAGCGGCTCCCGCGTCGCTCTCCGGCTTGATCTCGATGATGATCTCGATCCTGTCGGGGCCATCCGGATGCGGCTTGCAGGTGAACACCGCTCGGATATCGCAGACGAGCTTGCCAAGGACCTCGTCGTAGAACGTGGTCGAGAGAATCACCGGAAGCGAGCCGTCAATCAGGCTGACGATTTCCTCTGGGCCGAACGCCAGCAAAAACGACAGCATGTGCTTCGGCTGCGACAGCAGCATGATGAGGATAGCGTGGTGTGGCTCCCGGCCCAACCCAATCAGCTTCGCCGCCTTCCTGAGCAGCCTCCTTCTCGTTATCCGTTGCTGCTGGTTCGCTTTGGTTTTCATGGCGGTCCAAGCTCCGTCGCGGCTGCCTGCGCCGCCCTTCTGGATATCTGAGGGTACGGCCTGGCGTTGGCCACGGCAGGCAGCTGCGAGAAGACTTCCCGCGACGCTTACCCTACCACAGCCTCCAGCTGTCTGCCGGCCACGACTTCCAGAGGGCGACTGGCTGCCATCTGCGGCGAGGCAGAGATAGCCGAGAAGCGGCGGCGGGCCTCCGCTGGCCTGACCAGTCCGCGCCTTCCTCAAACGGGCCAGTGCGCGTCCGGGCCATTTCCCCGCCGCCCTCGGCTAGGTTGCTCTGAGGCTCTCCTGTCAGAAGGACTCGTCTCGGCGTTCCCCTGCTAACCGACTGGGCGGCAGCTGGTACCTGCGGCCTGCCAGCAGCCGATTCGCCGGACGGTCTCCTGATCGCATCCCACGCGGCTCCCTCTGACGATGCGCTTCAAGGTGGCAGCAGTGAAAGCAAGCCGCCTGCGGCGTCCGTTCACATCGGGCTTCTGCCGAGCATGGGCAGATTCTCTGTATCGCCAGATTCGAAAACCTACTCCTCAGGTTCTCCTCAGGGCTTTGTTCCTCGTCCGGTCCAGCCGACCAGTCCAGAACACGACGTCCTCCCAAGGTGCTGCATGCTTGTCCGGCGACTGCTGGCAGCTTGTCGCATGGCCGATTTCCGCTTCCATTGCCACGGCGCATCTACAGCAACTCGCCAAGGCTGCCCTCCGTGCTGCTCCATCCAAAGGCTGGAGGAATGGTTGAAGCCAGCCCCCGGCTCTGCTATATGGCGGCGCTGCATTGGCGTTTTGCCCACGAGGATAGCATGGCCGACCACGTACACGGCGAGATGGACATCCGCGAGCAGGAGAGCGTGTTCCGGGGTTTCATCAAGCTCACCATCCGCACCTGCATCGTGATCGTCGTGGTGCTGGCGTTCATGGCGGCGTTCCTGACCTAGCGCGCCGCAACCCGCATCTCTTTCAGCATCCCTGTCCGCACCGATGAAGATCGCCGTACTGGCCGAGCAGCGGGAGCGCGAATCCCGCGTCGCCTGCGTCCCCGAGGCCGTCCGCAAGTACCTTCAGGCTTCCTGCGAGGTCGCCGTGGAGGCGGGCGCGGGTGGGGCCGCCGGTTTCTCGGACGCGGCCTACAGCGATGCCGGGGCCCGCGTCGCCGCCGGCCTTGACGAGACGCTGCATGGCGCCGAGGCCGTGCTGGCCGTGCGCGCCCCCGAATCGTCTTCCATCGCCCGCATGCCGCGCGGCGCGAATCTGTTTTGCCTGATGGCGCCGCACCGCAACCAGGACCTGATCGCCGCCTGCGCCGCGGCCGGCGTGGACGCCTTTGCCATGGAACTCATGCCGCGCATCACCCGCGCCCAGTCCATGGACGTGCTCAGCTCGCAGTCTAATCTCGCCGGCTACCGCAGTGTCATCGAGGCGGCGGCCGTCTACGGGCGGGTGATGCCGATGATGATGACGGCGGCGGGCACCGTGGCCCCGGCGCGGGTGTTCGTCATGGGCGCGGGAGTCGCCGGCCTGCAGGCCATCGCCACCGCCCGCCGCCTGGGCGCCGTGGTCACCTCCACCGACGTCCGTCCCGCCGCCAAGGAGCAGGTGGCGTCGCTCGGCGCGGAGTTTGTCGCGGTGGAGGACGACGAGTTCCGCGCCGCCGAGACCGCCGGCGGCTACGCCAAGGAGATGTCCGCCGAGTACCGCGCCAAGCAGGCGGAGCTTGTCGCCAGCCACATACCGCGCCAGGACATGGTGATCACCACGGCCCTGATTCCGGGCCGCCCCGCGCCGCAGCTGCTGGACGAGGCCATGGTGCGGTCCATGAAGCCCGGCTCGGTGGTGGTGGACATGGCGGTGGAGGAGGGCGGCAACTGCGCCCTGTCCCGCGCCGACGAGATCGTTGACGCAGACGGCGTCAAGGTGGTGGGCTACAGCAACCTCGCCGGACGGGTGCCGGGCGACGCCTCGACGCTGTATGCCCGCAACCTCTACAATTTCATCCAGCCGATGGTCGACGGCGACAGCGGCGCCCTGCGTCCCGACGGCGAGGACGAGCTGGTCAAAGGTACCCGGCTCACCCACGGCGGGGCGGTGGTGCATCCCAATTACGCGAAGGAGTCCTGACCATGGAAGCGCGCGCCGAAACCGCGATGGCGGCGGCCGCGGCGGCGGGCGCCGCGGCGGGGGTGGACCCGCTGGTGTTTCGCCTGGCCATCTTCGTGCTGGCGATTTTCGTCGGCTACTACGTGGTGTGGTCGGTTACGCCGGCCCTGCACACGCCGCTGATGTCGGTGACCAACGCCATCTCCTCGGTGATCGTGGTCGGCGCGCTGGTGGCGGCCGGCGTGGGCGGCATGGGCGGCGGCGGAGTCGCCAGCCAGCTGATGGGGGCGCTCGCCGCCGGCTTGGCGGCCGTCAACATCGTCGGCGGGTTTCTGGTCACCCACCGGATGCTGGCGATGTACCGGGCCAAGTCCCCCAGGAAGAAGGAGTAGGCGGCCGTGGCCAATTTCGCCGCCCTTGCCTATCTGGTCTCGGGGATACTGTTCATTCTCGCCCTGCGCGGGCTAAGCCATCCCGAGACCTCCCGCCGCGGCAATCTCTTCGGCATACTCGGCATGGCCGTCGCCGTGGCGGTCACCCTCGTCGCCTTCCCGCCCACCGGCACGGGCGCGGCCCTGCTGCTTGCGGCGCTGGTCATCGGCGGCGCGGCCGGGCAGTGGATCGCCCGCAAGGTGCCCATGACCGCCATGCCGCAGCTGGTGGCGGCGTTTCACAGCCTTGTCGGCCTCGCCGCGGTGCTGGTGGCGGCGGCCGCGTTCTATTCGCCGGAGGCGTTTGGCATCGGCGCGCCGGGCGCCGTCCACGGCGCGTCGCTGCTGGAGATGTCCCTCGGTACGGCCATCGGCGCGGTGACGTTTTCGGGCTCGGTGATCGCCTTCGCCAAGCTCGACGGGCGGATGTCGGGGGCTCCCATCCTGCTGCCGATGCGGCATGTGGTGAACGCCGCCCTGGGCCTGCTGCTGGTGGGGCTGATCGCCGCCTTCGTGGTGGAGCAGCATGGATGGATGTTCTGGGCCATCGCCCTGATTGCCCTGGCATTGGGCGTGCTGATGATCATTCCCATCGGCGGGGCCGACATGCCGGTGGTGATTTCGATGCTCAACTCCTACTCCGGCTGGGCGGCGGCGGGCATCGGCTTCACCCTGGGCAACACCGCCCTGATCATCACCGGCGCGCTGGTTGGCTCGTCGGGGGCCATTCTCAGCTACATCA
>CAZPIN010000224.1:0-30361 GCA_964586735.1 uncultured Rhodobacterales bacterium
AGATTCTCGGACATTTCAACGCAGAGGGAGGCACAGGTGCGGTCGGCCACCCTTGAGCAGCTGGAGGTCTGGTGGGACCGGGGCTTTGATGCTCCCGACATCGACTCGCTGTTCGGCGGGAGAGGCCGGGCGCAGCAGCAGCCGCAGGGATAGCCGCTGGCAACCTCATTGCTGTCGCGGTGCGTCTTTCCTGAAACTTCCGGCCTCTGGAACTGCTGGGCAAGGTAGAAATTGGGAGAACAGCCATGGCAACCATGGTGGAAGATGCCGAGGCCAGAGGCGAGGCCAGAGGCAAAGCCGAGACACTGCTGCAGCTCGTGCGGTGGAGGTTCTCGGACGTTACCACGGAGAGGGAGGCGCAGGTGCGGTCGGCCACCCTTGAGCAGTTGGAGGCTTGGTGGGACCGGGTCTTCGATGCTCCCGACGTCGACTCGCTGTTCGGCGGGAGTGGACGGGCGCAGCAGCAGCCTCAGGGATAGCCGCTGGCGACTGGGCCATGCCCGCAGCAATGCTTCTTGCCTGACGCGTCTGGCTGCTGCGCGCAGTCACGCGGCTTGGCGTCTCCGCTCCCGCATCAAGCACACGCTCGACATCCTGAGGGGTAGGGCGTACTGCGCCTGCGACATACCCCCATAGGCCAGGGCGGGGCCTTTGGCGCCGCCGCGACAGCGATGGACTGGCTGGCGCGCTACGCCTCCCGCGCGGTGCGGATTTCTGCAAGGCGCTCCATGGGGTCCGCGCCCATCTGCTTGAGCACGTTCAGGACATCCAGAGGCACCCAGTTCTCGCGTATCTTACCCTCGTGGATCAGGTAGAAGTCCATCACCCGCATAGTGATCTCCCGCCCGGTTGAGGGTACTCCCAGAAAATCTCCGCCCTCGTGGTTACAGTACACCGACGGCCACCCTCCGGTCACCGCGTACTTGCCGTCGCCAATTTGGATGTAGTGCCCGCCGCCGAGCCGCTCCATAGCATCGGGCATTTCCAGCCACTGGTCGCCGCCCTTGCGGTTGGGAAACGCCACCCGAAACGGCAGCTGGTGGTAGTCGACAAACCCCTGCAGGCCGCGGGTGGTGCCGATGCCCGACGGGCCATACCACATCATCTTCGGGTGCCAGTGGTCCTTCTGCGGCATGTCCAGCAGCAGCTCGCGGCTCAGCCCGGCCCGGTCGTCAAACGCAGCCAGCGCACCATGCATGTCCAGGGTCATGCGGATGCTGGCCCTCGACTCTTCCTCGTCCTGGGCCGTCAGGACGACGCCGTCGGCGGTGATGGGGCCGGGCCACATGCCCTCCCATCCCAGGCTCGGCGCGATGGGCCAGACGCCGGTTTGGCGCAGAAAGTCGAGGATGTCCCAAAGGCACCATGACTGCGCCACGCGTCCGTCCTCCACGTGGTGCACCTCGCCGTAGCGCAGGTAGACTGGCCGCCCGGTGGCGGGCACGCCCAGCCAGCTGCGCCGCATGGTGCCGCAGTAGTGGCCGACGGCGGCGACCATATCGCGCTCCTGGTAGCGCCCGCCGACAAAGATCAGGTCCCGCCGCTCGATGTCGGGAAACGCCCGCAGCATCGGCTGCCACACCTGCTCCAGCACCGCGTCCGCGCCCGCCATCTCGTTGAGGGGATGCGACCCTCGCCACGTCACGTCGCCGGCGTACACCGCTTCCACGCGCTTCTTCAGGCCGTCTTCGCCGCAGCCGGCCAGGCTGTACAGGCTCTGGTACAGGCGCCGCTTGTTCTCGACCGTTCTTTGCTGGATGTCTTCTGGCAAGGCGTCCTCCGTGACTGCTGGCGGCGGGCGCCGCTGCTGGCTATCTACAGGATTGCGCCTGGGAGTCAATTTTCCCGCAACAAACCGCGGCCTTTGCCATTAGAATCGGGCTGCCGGGGCGGCGGGGATGCGCGTGACCTACGCAGACAAAGCAGACCAGGAGGCGGGCAGGGCGCTGCGGGTGCGCTGGCAGCGCCTGTCGCGGCGGGCGGGACCCTCCATCACCATCGCGCTGGCGGTGGCTGGGCCGATACTGGGCATCGCCACGGTGCTGCTGCTCAACCGTCTCAGCCACGGACAGGCAGGCACCACGCTAGTCGGTGCAGTGCTGCTGGTGGATGCCTGCTATTTCCTGCTACTGGTGGGACTGCTGGCGCGGCGCACCGTCATGCTGGTCGCATCGAGGCGAACGCGGTCGGCGGGCGCGGCCCTGCACAGGAAGTTCGCCGGCACCTTCACCTTCATCGCGGCAGCGCCGGCCATCCTCGTCGCGGTGGTCTCCACCATCACCCTCAATTTCGGCTTCCAGTCCTGGTACACGGAGCGCGTCGTCTCGGTGATCGAAAACTCGCAGAGCGTCGCCAATACCTACATCCAGGAGCACATTGCCCGGCTGCGCATCGACTCCTTCGCCATCGCCCGGAGGATTGACCTGGCGTTCGACGGCGCCTCCCGGCAGCCCGGCGCGCCCACCCCCGATCAGGTGCTGCAGGTACAGAGCGCGGCAAGGGACATCGATCGCGCCTTCGTCGTCGATTCCACCGGCGCCGTGCGACTCAAGGGCCTAAACAGCTTCCTGTTCCACTACGAGCGCCCCGCGCTTGGCGTGCTGGCGGCGACTTCGACCGCCGAACCGACCGTGCTGCGCGACACCGAGCGCGGGGAGCTGCGGGCGCTGCTGCGGCTGCGCGGCCTGCCCGGCCACTTTCTCTACATCGCCCATGACGTCGACGCCACGGCCCTGCGCCACGTCGACCTGACCCGCGAGACCGCGGCCCTCTACCAGAGCCTCGAGGCTGAGCGCGAGCGGATTCTGTTCTCGCTTGGGCTGTTCTATGTCGCCTTTGCCAGCCTCATGACCGTCAGCGCGGCGTGGCTGGGATTCTGGTTCGCCGAACGCATGGCGAGGCCGGTCGTCCGCCTGGCCAGAGCCGCCCAGCGGCTGGGCGAGGGTGATCTGAGCGCGCGGGTGCCGGTTAAGGGGGACCGCGACGAGATCAGCCAGCTCAGCCGCACCTTCAACCAAATGGCCGAACAGGTAGGCGAGCAAAGGGACGAGCTGATGCAGGCGCGCAAACTGGAGGAGTCCCGCAGGCAGTTCACCGAGGGCGTGCTGACCGGCGTGCCGGTGGGGGTCATCGGACTCGGCGCCGACCGCCGCATCGAGGTGGCCAACCGGGCGGTCGCGACCATGCTGGAGCGCGACGCCGGCACCCTGTCGGGCAGGTCCATCGGCGATCTTCTGCCGCAGATCGAACCACTGCTGGACCGCGCCGCGCGCAAGCCATCGCAGGTCACCCAGGAAAACATCCGCATCAACGCCGGTGGCAATCTACGCGAGATCGTGGTGCGTGTGTCGCCCGAGCGCCAGGCGTTTGACATTCTGGGTTTCGTGGTCACTCTCGAGGACCTCACCGAGCTCGCCAGCGCCCAGCGCCTGGCCGCCTGGGGAGAGATCGCCCGCCGCATCGCCCACGAGATCAAGAATCCCCTGACTCCCATCCAGCTTGCCGCCGAGCGCCTTCGAAGCAAGGTTGGCGCCGGGGACGAGGAGTCCCGCAGCATTCTCGACCGCTACACGGACGTCATCGTCCGGCAGGTGCAGGACATCTCGCAGCTGGTGGACCAGTTTTCACGGCTGGCACAGCTGCCGACGCCGCATCTGCGGCAGGAAAACCTGCGGGAAATCGTCGATGACGCGGTGCTCCTCGAATCCGCCGCCAACGAGACGGTGGACTACGACGTCGAGGGAGCAGAGACGCTGGTGGCGGGCTGCGACCGGGCACTGATCTCGCAGGCCCTTACCAATGTCCTGCGCAACGCTTCCCAGGCCATTCAGCTGCGCCCGGAGGCTAGCGTACCGGGGCGCATTCTCATATGCCTGGAGCGCACGGGGGACTCCGTGCGCATCGATGCAGAGGACAACGGCATCGGCTTTCCCCACGACGGCCGCGCCGAACTGCTGGAGCCGTACCGCTCCAACCGCCCCGACGGCACTGGGCTGGGTTTGGCGATCGTAAGCCGGGCGCTGGAGGCGCATGGTGGCGTCGTGCGGCTGCTGGACCCGCCGGGGGGCCGCCCGGGCAGCCTGGTACGCCTGCAGTTTCCCCTGATCCGCGACCCCGCGTCCAGCGCGGAAGAGAAGGCCGATGACGCCTGACATCCTCATCGTCGACGACCGCCCGGACAATCTCGAGCTGCTGCGCGACATACTCGAAGACGCCGGCTACCAGGTGCGCACCGCCACCGACAGCGAGTCGGCGATGCGGGCCATCGAGGCGGCCCCGCCTGACCTGCTTCTGCTCGACCTGTGGCTGCGCAGCAGCCGAGAGGGGGGCATCGAGATCCTCGAACGCTCCCGCGAGGCCCATCCCCAGACGCCGGTGATCATGATCAGCGCCCACGGCCGCATCGAGACGGCGGTGCAGGCCATCGAGAAGGGCGCCTTCACGTTTCTTGAGAAGCCCATTAACTCCGGCCATCTGACCAGCGTCGTCCGGCGGGCCCTCGACGTGCGGCGAATCGAGGAGGAAAACCTCGCCTACCGCAGCCGCGAGCGGCGCGAGGTGCAGCTGCTGGGCCGATCGCCGCACATGGCCCGTCTACGCGGCAGCCTCGACTCGCTGGCCGACGGCAACGCCCGGGTGCTGTTTCGCGGCGCACTGGGAAGCGGGCGGGAGGAGGCGGCGCGCTATCTGCACCTGCAGTCGCCGCGCTCGGCCAAGCCTTTCGGCAACGTCGCCGCCGCCCAGCTCAGCGGCAGTAAATTCCCCGCCCAGACACTGGAGACCGCGCTGCATCGCGCCGAGGGGGGGATGCTGCTGATCGAGGAGGTCGCGGACCTTGACGAGCCTGCGCAGAACGCGCTGCTGCGCGTACTGGTCGACCAGACCCGCTCCCGCGACGCCCGCGGCGGCGTGCCGCCCGACGTGCGCATCCTCGCCACCACCTCCCGCGATCTGAAGGGCCTCATCGACAAGGGCCGCTTCCGCGACGACCTCTACTACCGACTCAGCGTGGTCGAGCTTAGCCTGCCGACTCTTGCAGAGCGCAAGGCGGACATCCCCCAGCTGCTGTCCCACTTTCTGGAGCTGTTGGCGGAGGACATGGGCCGCCAGCCGCGGGCCGCGGCGCCGCAGACCATCGACCTGCTGCAGGCATACGAGTGGCCGGGCAACGTCCGCGAGCTGCGCAATCTGGCCGAGCGCCTGATGATTTCGGAAGAGGCCGACAGCGAAGAGCCCATCGCCCCTGGCGAGCTGCCCGCCGAGATCCGCGGGGTGCATGACGGCGCCACGGCGACGGGCATCGACTACTTCCTCGACTTCGACCTGCGCTCCGCCCGCGAGATGTTCGAGAGGCGCTATCTTGAGCTGCAGGTCGCCCGCTCCGGCGGCAACGTCGCCCGCATGGCGCAGATCGTCGGCATGCAGCGTTCGGCCCTGCATCGCAAGCTGAAGGCTCTCGGCATCACCTCCGAATACTCCGAGGCGTACCGGATTGCGGACGAGGAGGAGGATTCCGCAGAGGCGGACGCCGCGCCAGAGTGCCAGGAGGCACGCGAGTCTTGAAAACCATCGTCTGCGGCGCTGGCCGGGTAGGGGGCCAGGTCTCCCGCCGCCTAGCGGCCGAGGGTACTGCCGTCACCGTCGTCGACAGCAGCGCCGCGGCGGTGCAGGTAACGGTCGAGGCGTCCGACGTGGAGGGCGTCGTCGGCTTCGCCTCCCATCCCGACGTGCTGGAGCGGGCGGGGGCAAAGGACGCCAGCATGATTATCGCTGCCACCCAGTCCGACGAGGTCAACATGATGGTCTGCCAGGTAGCGTACTCGCTGTACTCCATTCCGCAGAAGATCGCCCGCATCCGCTCGCACCAGTACCTCCACCCCTCGGCGCGGACCATGTTCCGCAGTACCCACATGCCGGTGGACGAGATTATCTATCCCGAGCGCGACGTCGCCGAGGCCATCGTCCACTGGTTCGAGGCCCCGGCAGCCCGCGACGTGATGCCGTTTCTCGATGACCAGGTGCGTTTCGTCCGCATTGGCCTGGGCGAGGACTGCCCCGTCCTGGAGACCCCGCTGCGCGAGCTGTCCGAGCTGTTCGAGGGGCTGCATGCCGTGGTGCTGTCCATACAGCGAGGCGACGAGATGCTCGTCGCATCGGGCGGGCAGGAGATGATTCCGGGCGATGAGGTGCGCTTTGTCGTGCCCACATCCCAGCTTGGACGGACCCTCAGCCTGTTTGGCCAGGAAATCGAGCCGGTGCGGAATCTGCTGGTCGTCGGCGGTGGCAACATCGGCGCTACGGTGGCAGATCTGGTTGCGCGGCGCGACGGTACCGAACGCCTGAAAGTGATCGAACGGGACCGGACGAGGGCGGAGGCAGTGTCCTCCCAGACACCGCAGTCGGTGGTGCTGCAGGGCGACGCCCTCAACCCCGAAATTCTCCGCGAAGCGCGCGCTGACCAGGCCGACGTGGTCGTGGCGGTCACCAACGACGAGCGGGCCAATCTCCTGTCCTGCGCGCTTGCCAAGGACGCCGGCGCCAGACGTACCCTAGCCCTGGTGACCAGCGACGACATGCGCCCGGTAGCCCGCCGCCTCGGCATCGACTCCATCATCAACCCGGAGGCGGCCACCGTTTCCAGTATCCTGCGCCACATCCGACGGGGCTCCATCCAGGCGATCCACACAGTGCCCGGCCACAGCGGCGACGTGCTGGAGGCAACTGTGCACAGCACGGCCCCCATCGAGGGCAAGACTCTGCGCGAGGCGGGCCTGCCGGCGGGCAGCAGAATCGGCGCGGTACTGCGCGCCGACTGCGCGCTTAAGGAGGTCGACTCCGACATGAAATTTGAAAACGGCGACCGCATCGTCCTGCTTGCCCGCGGGCGGGACGTGCGCAAGATCGAGGCGCTTCTGCAGGTGAGCGCCAGCTTCTTCTAGCGCATCTGGCGGGCCAGTGGCCGTAGCAGCCGAGCAGATTCCCGCCCCGGCGGCTGTGCTGGCGGCGGCTGGCAGCGCCATGCTGTGCACCGCGCTGTACGGGCTGCTGGCGGGCGAGGGGGAAGCGGCGGCCGCTTTCGGCTTTTGGGGCGTACTGACGCTGGCAGGCGCGGGGGCAGTTGCCGCCGGGTTTCGCGGCGTCGCGCTGCTGTCCCCGCCGCGCGCCGAGATCATGCTTCTGGCAGGAGTATGGACCGCGCTGCCGGCGCTGGCCGCCTTGCCAGTGGCGCGGCTGCTGCCGGAGATCGGACTGGTCGGCGCCTGGTTTGAAATGGTGTCCGGCTTCACCACGACCGGCGCAACGGTGATTCCGGATCTCGACAGCCAGCTGCGCAGCCTTCTCCTGTGGCGCAGTGTCTGCCAGTGGATGGGCGGATTCGCGACTCTGGTCGCGGTGCTTGCCATCCTCGCGCCTCGCGGGCTGGGAAGCTTCGGCGGGGAGGCGGCACTCGATATCGAGGGAAGGGACATTCGCTCTGGTGGCAGAACGGCGCTGCCGCCGCTTCGCCGCCGCCTGGCGCGCTCCACCGCCCGGGCCGCGCCGCTCTACGCGGCCGTCACCATCGCGCTGATCTTCGGCTACGCGGCGGGCGGCATGAGCGCCTTCGACGCCGTCAACCACGCCATGGCCACCATCTCCACCGGAGGATTTTCGACCCGCGACGGCGGACTCGCCACCTGGAACAGCTGGACGGTGGAGGCGGTTGCGGTCGTCGGCATGATTCTGGGCGCCACCAGCGCGGGCGTCTACAGCCAGTTTCTGCGCGGGCAATGGGACAGGGTGCGCCGCGACCGCGAACTCTGGATGTTTGCGCTGGTCGCCGCCGCCGCCACCCTGGCGCCGTTTAGGCTGAGGGGCCTCAATGCATTCGAGCTGGGGGAGCTGCTCTCCGTTGGAGACGCTCTGCCAGCGCTGTGGGCGGACTTCTTCTACGCCGTGTCGTTTCTTACCACCACCGGCTTTGGCGGCGAGCGCAGCGGCGCCGCGTGGGGGCTGGTCGAGCCCCCGGCCGTCATGCTGTTGGGGCTTGCCGCCATTGGCGGGGGCGTCGCGTCAACGGCAGGCGGCATCCGGCTTCGCGTCGTGGCCCTGCTGTTTCTGCACAGCCTGGAGGAAGTGGCCAAGATCGGGCAGCCCCGGGTCGTGCTGCGGGCCAAGCGGTCGGGACTAACGCAGGAAGAGGTGCGCACCGCCTGGCTGATGGCCATGCTGTTTGCGGTCACTGCCTCCACTGGAATGCTGGTCTGCACGCTTGTCGGCATGCCGTTCGACACCGGCATGGGCGCCGCCATTGCCAGCCTTTCCAACGCTGGACCGCTGCTGCCCGCCATCAGCGGCGACCCGAGGGTATGGGCGACGATGCCGGCGCCAGCGCAGGTCGCCTGCTGCCTGCTGATGGTGCTTGGACGGATCGGTCTGCTCGCGCTGCTGGCGGTCTTCGGCAGCCGCTAGACGACGGAGCGGAATGCGCGGCAAGGCATGCAGAGTCGGCCCGGGGTAGGGAAGGCAATCCCGCGGAGCTATTTACAATTTGCTCCAAGCGCACTATATTGACGACGAGGCAACGAAGTGATCGCGGTCCAAACGGAGACTGCGACAGCATAGGACTTGGGCATCATGAGCTACGAGAGAGACCTGCAGGACGCGTTCCTTAACCGCGTCCGCGCGCAGCACGTACCGGTAACCGTGTTCCTTGTGAACGGCGTCAAGCTGCAGGGGCGGATTACCTGGTTCGACAATTACTGTCTGCTGCTCAAGCGCGACCGCGTATCGCAGCTGGTCTACAAGCACGCGATTTCCACGATCATGCCGTCACGGCCAGTGCAGCTCTACGACGACGAGGACGTCGAGGATGACGACGCGGTCGAAGGGCAGGAGCAGGACGGAGCTGCCGACGAGACACTTGACAGCGAAGACTCCGAAGACAGCTGAGCCTCGAAGGCCGGCCGAGCGCGCATGGGTGCTGAGGCCCGCGCTGGGCCGCGAGACTGACGGGCGTCTTCCCGAAAGCCGCTTGGAGGAAGCGAGCCGCCTGGCCAGCGCGCTTGGCGTCAACGTGCTTGGCGCGGAACTCATCAAGCTGCACAGACACAGGCCCAGCACGCTGCTGGGCAAGGGGACGGTAGAACGGCTTGCCAGGGCATTTGAGCAATCGAAGATTGGGCTGGCGGTCGTGGACTGCCCGCTGACTCCGGTGCAGCAGCGCAATCTGGAGCGCACGTGGAACTGCAAGGTGCTGGACCGCAGCGGCCTGATACTCGAGATATTTGGAGACCGGGCGCGCACCGCCGAAGGCCGTCTTCAGGTGGAACACGCCCATCTGACCTACCAGAAAAGTCGCCTGGTACGCAGCTGGACCCATCTGGAACGGCAGCGCGGCGGCTTCGGGTTTCTTGGCGGTCCTGGCGAGACCCAGATCGAGTCCGACCGAAGGGCGATTCGCGTCCGTCTGCGGCGCCTGGACCGCGACCTGCAGAAGGTAGCCCAGCGCCGCGGCATCCAGCGCGCCGCGCGCAGCCGGAACGACATGCCGACGGTTGCCTTGGTCGGCTACACCAATGCCGGCAAGTCGACTCTGTTCAACCGAATCTGCGAGGCTGGCGTGGAGGCGCGCGACATGCCGTTTGCGACACTCGACCCGACGGTGCGCGCTTTCAAGCTGCCCAACGGCAGGCGGGCTGCGCTGGCGGACACGGTTGGATTCATTTCAGATCTTCCGGTGGAGCTGGTGGCGGCGTTTCGGGCCACGCTTGGCGAGGTGCTGGGCGCGCAGCAGATCGTGCATGTCATAGACGCCTCCAGCGACGAGTGGGAGTACCAGCGTGAAGACACGGTACGTACGCTTGAGGCTATCGGGGTGGCGGATGGCGAGAGCGTGATCGAGATCTACAACAAGTGCGACCTGCTGGACCCGCGCAGTCGCCGCGCGCTGGACCAGAGGCTGCGGAGGTCGAGCAACGGCGTCATGGTATCAGCGGTCGATGGCGACGGCATCCAGGAGCTGCTGGAGCAGCTGGCGGCCGGGCTGTGGAAGCACGTCCAGTCCGTGCAGGTAAACCTGCGGCCCGACGCGGGGGAGGCGCTTGCATGGCTGCACCGGAATGCCTGCGTTGACGGCGGTCAGGATGATGGCGTGAACGTGCAGGTGGAGATTGCGCCGGAAGCCTGGCGGCGGTTCCTTGACCAGTATGGGGACTCGCTTCAGTCCACGGAGTCGGCAGACTGCTGACTTCAACACGCGTTTCTCCGAGTTCTTGCAGATTCACTACAGTTTTGGCGATAGCCTGCTGTTGCTCATTGATAGCCGCATAGGGCAGATGGGGATCTCAACACTAGTAGAGCGTTCGATTGTTGCAAAATTGCAACAGTACGGACTTTGTGGCTTTGCATGAGGCGGAACAACTATCCATAGTAGCATTCTCTTCCTATGCTACTATATCTAAGCGGGGATTCATCCCGCTCTCGGAGTCGACCAATGTCTACAGGCAGACGCATCCCTCGGGCGCACCGCGGGCTTCCACCCGCTGGAAAGACCACGGAGAAAAATATCAACACCATGTTAGGTGTTGTTTTGCGTGAGAAGCATCCGCGCTGGAGTGACCGAATCGATGTTGAGAGCACAGGGGTGTTCAAGAAGAACGCATCTTGGTGCCCCGACATTCTGGTACGCCATCCCGGTGGCGTGCCAGTGGTCATCGAGACCAAATTTCAGCGGTCTTCTCAAAGTTCCAATGATAGGCTCGAAAGGGTAGAGAAAGACGCAATCGAGCGCCTTGCACTGACAATGAATGAGGGGGACCACATTGTCGAACAGGCGATATCAGTCCGCTATCCGAACGAACTCAGGTCTGTTGGTCAGCATATGCTTGATTCGGAGATACGCAACGCAATTTTGGATTTTTGCGTATTCTCGGGAACGAAGAAAGACTACAGCCGATGGCCGCGTGCCGGCTGGATATCGGGGAGCGTCGATGACTTGGCAAACTGCATCGAGCATGTTGCCCTGTCAGAGGACCGCATAGCACGGGGCATGAAGATTCTTGAGGATGGGGTAGGGAGCGCTGCGTACCTCCTTCAGGATGATGGCGAGAGAGCGCCAGACATGCTGAGGTGGGTTTCAGAACAGCTTCATCAGAAGAGTGGAAAGCAGACCTTTAGGATGGCGATGGCAGTACTTGCCAATGCTCTCATTTTTCACACATCAATTGTGGGCACACACGGCATACCAGCCATTCAAGAGCTTAAAACACCTTTAGGGCGCGTGTCAAAGCTCGAAATACTCGACCAATGGAGATACATTCTGGAGAATATCAACTATTGGCCAATCTTTCGGATTGCGTCAGATATTTTAATAAAAATTCGCGACGCTGTCGCACACAGGATTCTCGATTGCTTGGCAAAGGTCGCGATTAGTCTGGCAGACCTGGGTGCTGTTAGCCAGCAAGATCTTTGCGGCCGTATGTTTCAGCGTTTAATCACAGACAGAAAATTTCTCGCGACATTTTACACGCTTCCGAGCTCGGCTGCGCTTCTGGCTGAACTGGCCACGGCGAGACTTGACATTGACTGGGCCGATGAATCTGCTGTAACTTCACTGAGAATTGCGGACTTTGCATGTGGTACTGGAGCGCTCTTAAACGCAGCATATGGAGCGGTGACAAGGCGCTACCGCCGGGAAGGCGGTGATGATGAAGCTATTCATCCGCAAATGATGGAAAATGCGCTGGTGGGAGCGGACATCATGCCGGCTGCAACGCACCTTACTGCGTCAGTGCTGTCAGGCGCTCACCCGAGTGTGCCATTTAAGCATACATCGATTCTCACGCTCCCCTACGGGAATCAGTCGGTAACGGCAAGCAAGGTGACTGCGTTAGGCTCTTTGGATCTAATTGACAAGGAAGATACAGTAGCATTGTTTGACCTGGGTCACGAAAGCGTAAAAGGTGGCAAGGAAGGCCGCTACGAGGTGGTAAAGCTGCAAGACCAGGAGTTTGACCTTGTCATCATGAATCCGCCATTTACAAGGCCGACCAACCATAAATCTAGGGATGTTCCAGTTCCATCCTTCGCGGGCTTTGATACTAGTGATGATGAACAAAAAGAGATGTCGAAACGGCTTGCGGAGATACGCAAGCCAAATTCATTGGCAAAGGCGGGACACGGCAATGCGGGTCTCGCCTCCAATTTTGTTGATCTTGCTGATGTCAAGGTAAAGCGGGGTGGGGTGATCGCTTTGGTGCTCCCCGCAGCATTTCTGCAAGGTAAGTCTTGGGAGAATGCACGATCTGTTCTTGAGCGGCGTTATTCCGATATTGTGGTTGTCACCATAGCCAGCAAGGGCACAACTGAACGTGCGTTTTCTGCCGATACTGGGATGGGCGAAGTGCTGGTTTTGGCCACTAGGAAGCGGCCGGAAGAAAATCAAGGCTCAGCACTGTACATCAACCTTGATCATCGGCCTGGAACCCTGCTGGAAGCGGTCACCGTTGCATCTGTCGCCGCAAGTATACCAGAATCACAGAACTCGGGCAATCTTTGGATAAGTTCAGAAGAGAGTGCTGGATGGTACATTCGAGGCCCATTGTCGCAGGGTGGCGGTGCCGGAGTAATGGAGCAGGAAGTTTGCTTGGCGGCGTCTAGTTTGGTGGAAGGAAGCCTGCGGCTTGCGCAGATGCCAGATGCAATCAAGATTCCCCTCACTTCCCTTGGTTCTCTTGGCAATAGAGGTCTTGTTGATCGTGACATTAACGGAAAGGAAGGAATTGCCAGTGGTAATCCCCGAGGCCCATTTGATATTGTGCGAAGCAAGAGCAACAAGCTGTCGTCCTATCCAATACTGTGGAGTCATGCAGCTGAACTAGAGAAACGGCTGATTGTTGAACCGGACCGACATGGTGTTCCCCGAAAGGGAAGCCGTGATCATGCCAACAAAGTCTGGGAAACGACAAGTTCAAGGTTACACTATAATCGAGATTTCGGACTGAGCTCCCAGCCCCTTACCGCCTGCGTAACAGAAGCACCATCAATTGGGGGTAGGGCATGGCCAAATTTTGTTTGCACCAACAGTCGCTGGGAAAACCCTCTGGTGCTTTGGGCAAATACAACTCTTGGTTGTATCACATTTTGGTGGTCTGGTTCTCGCCAACATCAGGGACGTGCACTTATTACTATTACCAGACTGCCAGAATTGAGGGTTCTCGACGTACGGGAGCTATCCAAAGGGCAGCTTGATCAAGCAGACAAGATATTCAAGGAATTCGCAACCCGAGAGTTCCTGCCGGCAAATGAGGCTTGGCGCGATGAAACTCGCCAAGAACTTGATCATGCAGTACTAGTCGAGTTGTTGCATTTGCCTGAGGATATTATGCAACCACTCGCATTGCTGCGGCGGCAATGGTGCGCGGAGCCAACTGTCCATGGAGGCAAGAGCACACGTCCTCCAGCCTAAGAACATTCTGGCATGGAGCACGAGCGACCCGTTGGCATCTGCCAGTACCGCCACATTCGCACCGATTACCGTGTTGTGCTGCACCTGCACTCGGTGGTTGGTGAGAAGTCTACTGTTGTCCGGGGTCGGCCTCTTGTGATGGGTTCCACGTCCGTATACCTTCGAGGGCCAGATATACCATGCAAATTATGTTCATTCCTGATATTTGCCAGTGAGTCTGGTGGGGATATCTTCCTCAGAGGAGCGCCGAATGGTAGATCTTCAGGTTCAGTTCGTGGCCAGCACGGAGGGATGTCAACCGTTGCTCATGCCGACCGTGATCCCGACTCTGACATTGCGCGGCTTCTGGCGGCACAGCGGCGGAGTCGGGCCGCGCTGGCGGACACAGTAGGATTCATTTCCGGTCTTCCGGTGGGCTGGTGGTGACGCTCCGGGTCGTACAGAGCGTGGCGATGGGAGCGCAGCAGATTGTCCATGTCAGCGACGCCGTCAGCTTGGCGGACCGAACGGCAAGAGCTGGCATCGCGGCTCAAATGACCGAGCAACGGTGTCATGACGTTCGCAGTCGCGGGCGACGGCATCCTGGGTTTTCTGCAGTTGCGCTGGTGCGCCGACGATGGCTAAGGCGAGAGCATTGACCAAGATAGAGTTGCGCCGGACGACAGGTTGTGGTAGACTGAGCAGCTCGGAAGCATGATGCAGCCCACGGGGCCGACGGGCAAATTTGGCCATGCCCAATGTTTTACATAATATCCCTTATGCGCACTTTGGATTTTCGGCGGGCGAAAACGCTTATTCTGTCAAGTTTTTCTTCACTGCCCCATCAGCCCTTCTTCTGGTCGCCAGATTAGCGCGGCCGAAACGGTCCCGCTGCACCAAGTGTTATACTGACGGCAGGAGCAGTCGTCAGCGCCGTTGTCGAGTGAAGCTGCTTGCTTCTGAAACGCGTCATTCTGGCTGCTGTACTGCTCGCGGAGATGTTTCCGCAGGAATGTCTCGTGGCCGGTTCGAAGTGGCTGCAGCAGCTACAGTCTACCTGTCTGTCAGCTAGTGCCTCGTGCCTTGGCGCTGTCCAATTCAGATGGCTGCGCCCAGCCCGGCAATCTGTTCTGGACACCATATGGCTGTGGCGGGCCGGCATGGTTCATTTGCATGTAGCTGATGCGCTCAGACCGCCCTTGAACAGCATCGAAGCATCCCTGTACACGCGCAGTGGCGAGCCCCGGTCGGAGACCGCCACGGGCTGCTTGAGGTATTGGTTGCATGCCGAATTTCCATACATTCTTGCACGACTGCAAGCACGTTCCTCCCGTAACACCTTGCGGGTACACAAAAATGCGCCCCGTCTCCATACCAACTGCGTTCCGGGCAAGGCAAATCCAGTCTTGTTTCCAGCTGGTATAGTCTGGAGCACAGACGCCACGTACCATGGGCGTGAAACGCTGTTTGGCGAAGTGAACAAAGAAAGAGCTTGACACGGCACCCTACCCCGTGGTATAATGAAGCCATAGCAGTGATGGAGGCTGCATCTCGCCGGAAAAGCACTGCGGGAACATCTCCGAGCAGTATCTGGCAAATCAACCCTAACCGAGGACTGAGCAATGGCAAGGAATGGTCATAACGCCTCTGCGCCCAATGACACGGCGAGATGGGAAACTCCCGCCCAGGCGGAGAAGCGGGCAAGGGACATGGCAGAGTCGAACATCGCCGAAGCGAGGAAAATCCTCGACGACGTTGCGGCGGCGCTGCCAGCGGCCGCCGACGTCAAGAGGCTTATGGCGGTGTCTCAGCAGCTTGGAGCAGCTGCGCACAAGATTGCGGAAGTACAGGGGCTTCTCCTAGCCGCCGGCATGCTGTCCACTGTCCGCATTGAACCGGATAGCGACGACGAATCTGTCACGCCAGCAGCATAGACTAAGTGTTCCGTATCGGATGATTCGCAGGTACTCGCTCGGTCAGACGCTGCTATATCGACCCTGTAGCGCCAAGCATCTGACTGGCGGCGAAGACCGCCGCCAGCGTTATCATCAAGTAGCGTTGTTTGCATCCAGAGCGTGTCTTCTCTGCCATGGTGCCGCTGGCGCGAGTTACCCCGTAGGGTTTCCTTGCGTCCGGCCCCGAGCAGCAGCAACAGGCCCTGTCTCCCCGTCGGCCAGCCAGTACCTCGTGCCTTTGAGCTCGCCAGTTCGGACTAACGCGCCCAGCTCGACAAGCTTCAGAAGGTCCCGTCTGGCTGTTCCGGGGGTGGCATCGGTTATTCGCATATAGTTGGCCGTACTAAGCCCCCCCTTGAAACCTTCCGGCCCTTCCTTGAAGACACGAAGCAGCACCTTGGTCTGACGGTCGTTGATTCTACCCCGAAGACGGTCAAGCAGCTGCGTTTTGTAGATCAGATGGCTGACTAGCCTCCATGAGTACTCCAGTGCCAAGATGACGGTGTCGCCGAACCACGCCAGCCAGTCGTCCACGTTCAGCGTATGGCCAGCTCCTTCAAGCTGGTCATAGTACTGGTCTCTGGTTTTCTCGATCTGTATGGACAGTCCAGTCAGAGTCGGTTCGCCAACGGCCTGCGCCAAAGCCTTTTCGCAAAGGGCCCGTACAATGCGGCCATTTCCATCTTCGTAGGGATGGATTGCAATGAAGTGAAGATGCGCCAGGCCAGCTCTAGCAAGTGCCGGAATAGGCTTGCCGCCGTCTGGAGCTGAGGCGTTGTACCAGTCGATAAATTTCAGCATCTCGCTGGGTACGAGTTCAGCTGGAGGCGCCTCGAAATGTACCTTGTATCTTCCTGGCCGCCCCGAAACGACCTGCATAGGATCCTTGCCTTGTCTCCAACCGCCTACATTTTTAAGGTCGCTGCGTCCTCGGCACACCATTCGATGCCATCGGTGAAGCGTTTCGGCACTCAACGGTTCCTGCCATGTCTGGTATCCATCGGCCATCATGTTGGCAATACCGCTTTCTGCCGGCCCATGAACCGGGTCGGCTTTCAGCCCGAAGGCGCTCATCAGCGAAGACCGCACGGAGGAGCGATTGAGATACTCCCCTTCGATTCGCGAGGTTGTCATTGCCTCTTCGGCAAGAAGATCCACAACCGCCTCGTTCCGGGCGTCTCCCCTAGAACTCTCCCAAAGACCGGCCATTCTTCCCGCACGAAAGAGAAACAGCCGCTCCTTCTCGTGAAGGGCGTCTGGGAAATATCGCCAGTTGGGCCAGTCGCTATGTTGCCAATTCCAAGCCATGAGCTATAGTATTGGCATACACTGCCCACAATGTCAACTCATTAGGGAGCAATAGCCCAGAGCCATATCGTGCATAAATTGGCGGATTCATGATCGATAACCCAGAGTCTTATCGTGCACAATTTGGCGGAATCGTGATCGATAATCCCGTCGGATATCGCTCACACCTTCGGCGGCCGCATCCAATTCCCGTGCTGGCGACAGGCAGCCATCTCTGATATGGCCAGCTCTTGCAGCCTCCTCCAAGCCGCACCACAGCCCTGTTCCATGGGCCTTCCGTCATGTGGCTCCGGGCAAGGCGACTGCTCCTGCCTGCCCTTGCAGCGGCGATTGCCCTAACGCCTGCCCTTCTACCCCTACCGGCCTTCTTTGCTGTAGAGTATCCCCTACCCGATTGGCAATGACGACGGTCGATTCGCAGCCATGCCTTCTGTCCGCGACAAGCTGCAGGCCAGCGTGCGTGAGCGCAGTGCGCCCCTCGCCGAGCTGGCGCAGGAACTGGTGCGTGTGCCCACCGTCAACCCGCCCGGCGCCAACTACCGCGAATGCGCCGAGATCCTCGGCAGGCGCCTGCAGGCCGCCGGCTTCGAAGTGGCCTATCACCGGGCTGAAGGCGCACCCGGCGACAGCGACAGCTACCCCCGCATCAACCTCCTTGCCCGCCGCGAGAGCAGTCGGCCGGGCCCCTGCGTGCACTTCAACTCCCATCTGGACGTGGTGCCCACCGGCGAGGGTTGGAGCGAGGACCCCTTCTCCGGCGCCATCCGCAGCGGGCGCCTCTATGGCCGTGGCTCCTGCGACATGAAGGGCGGCCTCGCCGCATCGGTCATCGCCGTAGAGGCGTTTCTTGCCACCTGCCCTGACTTTCCGGGCGCCATCGAGCTCTCCGGTACGGCGGACGAGGAAACCGGCGGCTACGCGGGCGTCGCCTGGCTGGGGGAACAGGGCCTGATTTCCTCCTCCAGCACGGACCATGTCATCATCCCAGAGCCACTCGGCAGCCAGCGCGTATGCCTTGGCCACCGCGGCTGCTGGTGGGGAGAGATCGAGACCGGCGGCCAGATCGCCCACGGCTGCATGCCGTTTCTTGGCGACTGCGCCGTGCGCCACATGAGCGACGTCATCCACGCTATCGAGTACGACCTCCAGCCAGAGCTTGCCACGCGCATAACGCCGCTGCCGGTGATACCGGAGGAAGCCCGCAGGTCGACGGTCAACATCAACAGCCTCCACGGCGGCCAAGCCGAGGGCGGCGACGGCTTTCTCGCCTCCTGCGTTGCCGACTCCTGCCGCATGACCGTCGACCGGCGGTTCCACGAGCCCGAGGACCTGGAGTCGGTCGAAAAGGAAATGCATGACCTGGTCTCCCGCATCTCGCGCATGACCGGCGGCTTCCAGTGGGACGTGCGGCAGCTGTGGTCCGTCCCGCCCACCGCCACGCCCGAAGACTCGCCCGTCGTGCAGGCCACGCTGGAGGGCATCCGCGAGGTGTTCGAGACCGAGCCGCAGCTGGTGCTGTCCCCCGGCACCTACGACCAGAAGCATTTCGTCCGCGCCGCCGGCATTGGCGACTGCATCGCCTACGGCCCCGGCCGCCTCGAAATGGCGCACAAGCCCAACGAGTACATCGATCTGGCGGATATACTCGACTCCGCAGCCGTGATGGCCCTGGCCCTGGAGCGGCTGCTGCACGCAGAGCGCGCCTGACGCCAGGCGACCTCGAGGTACTGAAGTCAACAGGAGACCAGCCCCATGCACCGCATACTCGCCGCCCTAGCCGCCCTGGCCATCGCCCTGCCCTTGATGGTCCACGCCGCGTCCCGCACCGATGTGGTGCTCGGCGTCGCCCTCGAACCGCCCCATCTCGACCCCACAGCCGGTGCGGCCGCCGCCATCGACGAGGTGGTGTACGCAAACGTCTTCGAGGGCCTGACCCGCATCGCCGCCGACGGCTCGGTTCACCCCGCCCTCGCCCAAAGCTGGGACATTTCGGCCGACGGCCTGACGTACGTGTTCCAGCTGGAGAAAGGCGTCGCGTTCCACGACAGCACGGCGTTTGACTCTGGCGACGTCGTATTCTCGCTTGACCGGGCCCGGGCGGAAGACTCCACCAACGCGCAGAAGGCGCTGTTCGAGCCCATCGAGTCGGTGTCCGCCAGCGGCACCCACGAGGTGCGGGTACGCCTGAAGCGGCCGACCGGCGGGTTTCTGTTCAACCTTGGCTGGGGCGACGCGGTGATGGTGGCGCCGGAGAGCGCGGACACCAACAAGAGCGACCCGGTGGGCACCGGACCGTTCCGCTTCGAGCGCTGGGCGCGGGGCGACCGCATCGAGATTGTCCGCAACCCCGAGTACTGGGGCAGCCCCGTCGCGCTGGAGCGGGCCACCTTCCGCTTCATCGCCGACCCCAGCGCCGCCTACGCTGCCCTCGTCGCGGGCGACGTCGACGCGTTTCCCAACTTCCCGGCGCCGGAGCGGCTGATCGAGTTCGAGCGGAATCCGGACTTTCGGGTGGTCGTCGGCACCACGGAGGGCGAGACCATCCTGTCGATCAACAACGGCCGCCCCGCCCTGAGCGCCCTGAACATCCGCCAGGCCATCGCCCACGCCATCGACCGCCAGGCGATCATCGACGGGGCGATGTTTGGCCTTGGCACGCCCATCGGCAGCCACTTCGCGCCGCACCATCCCGCCTATGTCGATCTGACCGGGATGTATCCGCACGACCCTGAGCGGGCAAAGCAACTTCTTGCCAGCTCCGGCTATGCCGATGGCGACGTCCTGCGGCTGTCCCTCAAGCTGCCTCCACCCGCCTACGCGCGTCGCGGCGGCGAGATCGTGGCGTCGCAGCTGCGCGCGGTGGGCATCGAGACCGAGATCGAGAACGTCGAGTGGGCGCAGTGGCTGGAACAGGTGTTCCGCGGCGACGATTTCGACCTCACCATCGTCTCGCACACCGAGCCCCTCGACATCGGCATCTACGCCCGCGACGACTACTACTTCAACTACAGCTCCCCCAGCTTCAACGCCTTGATGGACGACCTTGCAGGCGAGTCGGATCCGGCCCGCCGCGCCGCGCTGCTGGAGCGGGCACAGCGCACCATCGCCGAGGACTCGGTCAACGGCTTTCTCTTCCAGCTCGCCAAGGCCGGCGTGTGGCGCAAAGGGCTGCAGGGTCTGTGGCCCAACGCCCCGGTGCAGGCCAACGACCTGACCCTGGTCGGCTGGTCGGAGTAGCCCGCCCCTTCTCCGCGGCGCCCCTGTCGATGCTGGCATACGCCCTTCGGCGCCTCGCAGCCCTCGCCGCCACGCTGGCCGTGGCATCGCTGCTGGTGTTTCTGGCGATGGAGGTGGTGCCGGGTGACGCCGCCGCCTACATGCTGGGCACCGGCGCAACCGAGGAAAGCGTCGCCGCGCTGAGGGCGCAGCTGGGCCTGGACCGGCCGCTGCCGGAGCGGTATCTCGCCTGGACGCTGGGCATGCTGCAGGGCGACTTCGGAGTCTCCTACACCTATGCGGTGCCGGTCAGCGAGCTGGTGGTGGAGCGTCTCGCGGTCAGCCTTCCGCTGGCGCTGTATGCGCTCAGCCTGTCGACCGCCATCGCCGTGCCGCTGGGCGTGCTGGCAGCAGCCAAGCGCAACTCCCTTGCCGACGCGACGGTGATGGGGGCGACGCAGCTGGGCATCGCCGTGCCGAACTTCTGGTTCGCCATCCTGCTGGTGCTGCTGCTGTCCCTCAATCTGGGCTGGTTTTCCGCCGGCGGATTTCCCGGCTGGGACGCCGGGGCGCTGGCGGCCCTCAAGGCGCTCACCCTGCCGGCGGTTGCCCTCGCCCTGCCCCAGGCGTCGATCCTGGCGCGGGTCATGCGCTCGTCGGTCATCGACGCCTTGGACGAGGACTACATCCGCACAGCCCGCGCCAAGGGACTGAGCCGCCGCCGCACCCTCTGGGCGCATGCCGTGCGCAACGCCCTGATCCCGGTGCTGACCATCATGGGCCTGCAGTTTTCGTTCCTGCTGGCCGGCGCCATCATCATCGAGAACGTCTTCTTCCTGCCCGGCCTGGGCCGCCTGATCTTCCAGGCCATCACCCAGCGCGACCTGATAGTGGTGGAGAGCGTGGTGCTGCTGCTGGTGGCGGCGGTGGTCACGGTCAATTTCCTGGTGGACATCGCCTACGCCGCCGTCGATCCCCGGCTCCGCGTCCGGCGCGGCTGACCCGTGCACTGGCGGATGCATCCCAGCCTGCTTCTGGGAGGCGCGATCACCCTGCTGGTGGCCGTCGCCGCCGCGCTGTCGCTGGTCTGGACGCCCCACGACGTGGCGGCGCTGGACATCGCCAAGCGCCTCCAGACTCCCTCGCCCGCGCACTGGCTGGGCACGGACCACTTCGGGCGAGACATTCTGTCGATGCTGATGGAGGGGTCGCGCAACTCCATCGCGGTCTCGCTGGTGGCGGCGGGCGTCGGCATGGGACTGGGCGTGCCGCTGGGCCTGGCGGCGGCGGCGCGGGGCGGCGCCATCGGCGAGGCCATCATGCGGGCCAACGATTTCGTCTTCGCCTTCCCCGCCCTGCTGATCGCCGTGATGATCACCGCCGTGTTTGGCCCCAGCGCCGTCAACGCCATCCTCGCCATCGGCATCTTCAACATCCCGGTGTTCGCGCGGGTGGCGCGCGGCGGCGCCCTTAGCCTTTGGACGCGGGAGTTCACCCTGGCGGCGCGGGTCGCAGGCAAGGGCGCGGCCCGCATCTCGGTGGAGCACATCCTGCCCAACATCGCAAATCTGCTCATCGTCCAGGGCACCATCCAGTTCTCGCTCGGCATTCTCGCCGAGGCGGCGCTGTCCTATGTCGGGCTGGGCGCCCAGCCGCCGGTGGCCAGCTGGGGCCGGATGCTCAGCGACGCCCAGACCCTCATGGGCATCGCCCCCCAGCTCGGCATCTATCCGGGGCTGGCCATCGTGCTTTCGGTGCTGGGAGTCAACCTCCTCGGCGACGGACTGCGGGACGTGCTGGACCCGCGGCTTGGAGGCCGGCGATGAGCCTGCTGTCCATCTCCGGCCTGTCCGTGGACGTGGGGGGCCGCCCCGTGCTGCGCGGCGTCGACCTCGAAGTCGGCAAAGGGGAGATTGTCGGGCTGGTCGGCGAGTCGGGAGCGGGCAAGTCGATGACGGCCTACGCCACCATGGGCCTGCTGCCGCCGGGGGCGCGGATCGAGGGCAGAATCGAGTTTGATGGACACGACCTTCTGGCGATGGACGAGCGGGCATGGTGCGCGTTTCGCGGACAGGCCGCCAGCATCGTGTTTCAGGAGCCCATGACGGCGCTCAATCCGCTGATGGCCATCGGCGACCAGATTGCGGAAGGAATACGGGCGCATGGCGCAGGAGGCCGGAAGCAGGCCAGAGTCGCCGCCGCCGAGCTGCTGGAGCGGGTTGGGCTGGACCCGCAGAAGGTCGGTCCCGACCGCTATCCCCATGAGCTGTCGGGCGGCCAGCGCCAGCGCGCCGTCATCGCCATGGCCATGGCCCTGCGCCCCAGGCTGCTGATCGCCGACGAGCCCACCACCGCCCTCGACGTCACAACCCAGTCCCGGGTGCTGGACCTGCTGCGGACGCTGGTGGAAGAGCGGGAGACGAGCCTGCTGCTGATCACGCATGACCTTGGCGTGGTGGCGGGCATGGCGGACCGAGTCGCCATCATGCGCGACGGGGAAATTGTCGAGCGCGGCCCCTGCCCCGGTCTGTTTCGGGCGCTCCGCCACCCCTACTCGTCCAGCCTGCTCAAGGCCGCGTCGCCTGCCGTCCGGCGCCCGCCGGAGACGCCAGCGGAATCCTCTGCCAGGCCGGTGCTGGCCTGCCGCAGCGTGGTACGCGCCTATCGCCACCGGGGCGGCCAGACGACGCGGGCGGTGCGCGGGGTCAGCCTCGAAGTCAAGCCTGGCGAGCGCGTCGGGCTGGTGGGCGAGTCGGGATGCGGCAAGTCGACGCTGACCCGCGCGCTGCTGGGACTGGAGCCTCCCGACGAGGGACAGGTGATGGTACTGGGACGGGACATGTTCGGGGACCGCAGGCGGAGCGACCTGCGCCGCAGCGTACAGGCGGTGTTTCAGGACCCCTACGGCAGCCTCAATCCGCGCCACCGCGTCGGCCGGTCCATCGCCGAGCCCCTGCACCTCATGCGGCCCCGACCGGATGCGGCGCGACGCAGGCAGATGGTGGCGGGGGTACTGGAGGATGTAGGGCTCTCGGCCGACGACGCATCGCGCTATCCGCACGAGTTTTCGGGTGGCCAGCGCCAGCGAATCGCCATCGCCCGCGCCCTGGTACTGCGTCCCGCCATGGTGGTGTTTGACGAGCCGGTGTCCTCCCTCGACGTGACCGTGCGCGCCCAGATACTGGCGCTGCTTGATGGCCTTAACCGGAAGCTGGGGCTGGCGTATCTGTTTATCAGCCACGACCTGACGGTGGTGCGGTCCGTGGCGGACCGGGTGCTAGTGATGCGCGAGGGCGAGATCGTCGAGGAAGGAGCTACCGAGCAGGTGCTGGACTATCCGCAGCACCCCTACACCCGCGAGCTGATCGAGGCGGCGCCGGACCTGGCGCAGATACTTGAGCGGGACGCGGCGTAGCGGCGCGGACGGTGCGCCAGAGCGCCTGCGCGGCTGCTATGGCATCGGTTGCTTCAGCGGAATGCAGGCGTTCGAGCCTGCGGCAGTGGCTTGCGTCAAGGCACTATCAGGAAGCGGATGTCGTCACTGGCCTGTCTGGAAATACCGCCCTCCCCGGCCTGAACCGGCCGCACTTGGCGGCGGGCGTTGGCAGTGTCTGAGCGCGAAGCCAGTCCGCAAATTCTGCCTCGTCGCGCTGACCAGCGGCAAGCGCCAGCATAGCTTCCACAGTCGCTTCCCTGTCTGGCGCAACGGGCCTGCCGTTCAGCACGAGAAACAGGGCCGCAGCGGCAAACGCCGTCCGCTTGTTGCCGTCCACAAAGGGGTGATTGCGGGCTATGCCAAAAGCGTACGCGGCCGCAAGGGCGCAGAGGTCCTCCTCTCCATAGGCGTGGAGGTTGCGGGGCCTTGCCAACGCGGACTCCAGTAGCCCCTCGTCGCGCAGTCCGGTTGACCCTCCGTATTTGGCGATCTGGCTGTCGTGCGCCAATTCAACCGCCGACCGAAGCAGCCATTCAGGCTCCTTCATTTGTCTGCGAGTTCCCGTAGCGCATCCTGGTGATCTTCCATGACTTTATGGACCAGGCGCATCTGCCTCTCAAAGCCCGGCTCATGCACCGATAGCCGGACCTCGTCTGGACCATCCTCCGCGTAGAGGCGGTCACCCTTCTTGATGTTGTGTGCTTTACGCATCTCTGCGGGCAGCTCGACGACAAGCGTCTCGCCCATCTCCCGCACCTCCAGTGTCAACATGGCCTTGCTCCTTCGATTCCGGACCACAAGGAATATACACTCCCTTCCCTTCCTGTCAAGCTGCGAACTGCCACAAGCAGCGCTGCCAACAGTCGCTATGGCACATCGATGGTCCCTTGGGAAACTGGCAAGCCGCCGCATCTGGTGGTTCCCACTGACCTCATAAGCGCCAGCCAGCTCCAACTCCGGAGAATGCCCCCGCATTCGGTGCGGAACGCCACGGAACCAGCCTGCTCAGGTGGCAGCCACATGCATGCCGAATGTCGCCACTTCTCGCCAGCCTACCACCGCCAAAGATCACCGAGGGAAAACGAGATAGCATCGAATGGAGGCAGGCATACCATGTCCTGATCCGATGCAGAGCCAACGCTCGCCCAGTCGCCATCTTTTAGCGCATACGCATCAAGCGTCCTTGCTATCGGGTCGAGGAACCACAGATGTCCAACTCCGTGGTCCGCAAAGATGGCACGTTTGGGCCCCAGGTCGATGCGACGGGTTGACGGCGAAAGCACCTCGCACACCCAGTCAGGAACAACGGTAATGTAGTGGCTGAGCGGTTCGATCTCTTCCCACGGCGCCCGCCAGCCGGCAATGTCTGGCACTACGACATCCTCGGAGAGATGCAGCTCCGGTTCCTGGAGTATCTTCCACCCGCCCGGATCATCGCCAGCGTCAAAAGGGTCATCAATTTTTTTTGTGAGGACTTTCCATGCCTGAGCATGAAGATTGGACGGCCTCGTCATGAGATGAAGCTGCCCCTCGATGATTTCTGCAACCATATGCGGCGGCGCGTCAAGCACATCCTGATAGGTGGCCTTTGCTGGGGACTCTACCAGAGTCTCCGAGAATGCAGACGCAACTGACATGGCTTCCGTCCCCTCTGCAGTGGCAAGCACTTGCCCACAACGGTACATGATGGTTGCTGCTCAGTCAAGTCCAGAGGCTGTTGCTACTGTGCCGGGCAGCCGCAGTCTGCGGGGCGCGGACCTCCACTTTCCGCAGGCTCCTCAGCAGGGTTGCCAGCAGCGGCTTGCCGCCATTGGACGTATTCGCCGCTTCGCCCTAAATTTCGCCTACTCTGCCGACCGGACGAGGGAGCGCGCCGCCATGCTGTACAATACGCCAGAAGCCTGGCTCAATGCGAAGCACAAGTCCCTGTTCCTGTTCGGCATGTCGGGCGTCGGCAAGACTAGGGTGGCCGCGCAGCTGCGCGAGTACGGCAGCTGGTACCACTACACGGTGGACTACCGAATCGGCACCCGCTACCTCGACGAGCAGATCACCGACATAGTCAAGCAGCGCGCCATGGAAGATCCAATGCTGCGCGACCTGCTGTGCTCCGATTCCATCGTGCTGCGCAGCAAAGTGACTTTCGCCAACCTGACGCCGCTATCCGCCTATTTGGGCAAGCCGGGCAACCCCAAGCGGGGCGGACTGGAGTTCAGGGAGTACAGGCGGCGGCAGGCGCTGCATGAACAGGCCGAGCGGCGCGCCATGGAGGATGCGGACGTGTTCATCGAGCGGGCGCGAAAGGTGTACGGCTATGGCCATTTTGCCTGCGACGCCAGCGGCAGCGTCTGCGAACTGGCGGATCCCAACGACCCGAAAGACCCCGTGTTTACAAAGCTCTCCCGCACCATGCTTCCAGTCTACATCGAGGCGTCAGATTCGCACCGCGCCGAGCTCGAGAGGCGGTTTGCTCACCGGCCCAAGCCCATGTACTTTCACCCCGAGTTTCTCGATAGGACCTGGAAGGAGTTTCTGGGTGGCAAGTCTGAGAAGACCGTCGACCCAGACCAGTTTCTGGTGTACGCGTTTGGCCGCCTCATCGATTGGAGGCTGCCCCGCTACAAGGCGCTGGCAAAGCGCTGGGGGGTGAGCGTCGCGGCAAGCAGGCTGGGCAAGGCCAAAAGCGACAGGGATATTATCGACCTGATTGGCGAGGCGATCGCCCGCAAATCGGAAAGGAAGAGGAGCTGAGGCGCGCCATGCCCATCAAGATACCCGCAGCCCTGCCCGCCCGCCGCGTCCTCGAGGACGAGGGCGTAATGGTCATGGGAGAGGACGTCGCCGTGCGCCAGGACATCCGCCCCCTGCGCATCGCCCTGCTCAACCTGATGCCGACGGCCATTCGCACCGAGACCGAGACGCAGTTTGCCCGCCTTCTGGGCGCCACTCCCCTGCAGGTGGAGCTGACGCTGATGCGGATGGAGACCCACAAGCCCAAGAGTCCACCCCCGGAAACCGTCCTGAGCAGCTATGCCATTCTGCGCGATCTGGAATCGGAGAAGTACGACGGCCTGATCGTAACTGGCGCGCCGGTGGAAACCCTGCCGTTTGAGGAGGTCCTCTACTGGGAAGAACTGACGAAGCTGTTCGACTGGTCGCAGCGCCATGTCCACAGCATGCTGGGCATCTGCTGGGGGGCGCAGGCCCTGCTCTACCACCGCCACGGCGTGCCCAAGCATCAGCTGCCCGGCAAGGCGTTTGGCTGTTTCCGCCACCGCAACCTGCGCCCCACATCGCCCTATCTGCGGGGGTTTGCGGACGACTTTCTGATCCCCGTTTCGCGCCATACCGAGGTGCGCGCGGAGGACCTGCCCGGCCATCTGCGGGTGCTGGTGGAGTCGGACGATGTGGGCCTGTGCCTGGTGGAGGACGGAGGCAGCCGCAGTCTGTATATGTTCAACCACATCGAGTACGACACCGACTCGCTCGACCGCGAGTACCAGCGCGACGTCTCCCGCGGCCTCCCCATCAACGTGCCCGCCAACTACTATCCCGATGACGACCCCAAGGCGCCGCCCGAAAACCGCTGGCGCTCCCACGCCCATCTGCTGCTGGGCAACTGGATCAACGAGGTCTACCAAAGCACGCCCTACGAACTCGAGGAAATCGGCAACGAGGCGTCGGCGACGGCCGATGCGCAGCGTACGACCGAGACCGTAGGAGCGAAGTGACTTGATGTCCGCAGCAGCCGCCCAAAGGGCCTGTCGGAGACCTGCAGAAACTTCATGTATCGCATCAACAACGCGCTCTAACTATGTGAGAACAAAGAATAATCTTTCATGACGGCAAAGTATTCGGAGTGCGGCCAATGAGCCAGGAAAGCGACGGCGATATCGGCGGGCAGCAACTTCTGCGCACCCCCCTGCACGCCTTTCACCTGCGCCACGAGGCGAAGATGGCGCCGTTCGCGGGCTACGAAATGCCCATCCAGTACCCTGCTGGCATCATCGAGGAGCACCGGCAGGTGCGCGCGGAGGCCGGGCTGTTCGACGTGTCCCACATGCAGCAGACGTTCTTGACGGGTGAAGGCGTCTCCAGCCTGCTTGCCCGCGCCTGCACCATGACGGGCGAGGACCTGCCAGCCGGCCGCAGCCGCTATGCCATGCTGCTCAACGAGGAGGCGGGCGTCATCGACGACCTGATCGCCACGCGGATGGATGAGGACCGCGTTCTGATTGTTTCCAATGCGTCCCGCCGGGAGCGGGTGCTGCCCCATCTGGAGTCGCTGGCAGAGGAGTACGCCTGCCGAGTCGAATCGCAGGACGATGCCCTTCTGGCGGTCCAGGGGCCAAAGGCGGCGAAGATGCTTGACCGTCTATACCCCGGCGCGGCGGAAATGGCGTATCTGGACTGCCGCATGTATGGCGAAACCCGCGTGGCCCGCTGTGGCTACACCGGCGAATCGGGCTACGAGATCGCTCTGCCAGCCGATCAGGCGGAGGACCTGGCCGAATCGCTGGTGGATGCCGGGGCAGCCCCGGCGGGACTTGGCGCACGCGACTGCCTGCGCATGGAGGCCGGACTCTGTCTGTACGGCCAGGATCTCACGGAGGAAATATCTCCCATCGAGGCCGGGCTGGGATGGACCATCACCCGCTGGGCGCGGGAAGCCGGAAAGTACATTGGCGCCCCAGCCCTCGCCTCGCGCCCCGCTGCCCGGCGGCTGGTGGGACTGCGCCCGCAGGGGCGGGCGCCAGTGCGGGCTGGCGCGCAGCTGTACCATGACGGCGCGTCTGTCGGTATTGTTACGTCTGGCGGCTACGGGCCGACGGTGGAGGCGCCCGTGGCACTGGGGTACCTGCCCATGGAACTTGCGGCTCCAGGTACGGCAATCGACGCGGAGGTAAGAAACCGGTACATTGCCTGCGCAGTGGCGCCCCTGCCCTTTGTGCCGCACCGGTTTCGGGTTTGAGGACAGCATGAGCGACCTGAAGTACACATCGGAGCACGAGTGGGTTCGCCTTGAGGACGACGGCGTGGCCGCGGTCGGCATCACGCCCTACGCCCAAGACGCCCTGGGCGAGCTGGTCTACGTCGACCTGCCGCAGAAGGGCGCGGAGCTGACCGCCGGCGACGAGGTCGGCGTGCTGGAATCGGTCAAGGCGGCCTCGGACATCTACGCCCCGGTCACCGGCAAGGTGACCGAAGTCAACGAGCGGCTTCGCGACGAGCCGTCGCTGATCAATGCAAGCCCCGAGTCGGAGGGGTGGATATTCAGGATGCGGGTCGCCAATCCCGAGGAGCTGGACGCCCTGCTCGACGAAGCCTCCTACCAGCTGCTGATCGAGAGCTAGCCTGCCGCGTCAGGGAAGTTGATGGATTTTGCCCGTCGGCATATTGGCCCCAGCGAGGCCGAGCAGCGCCGCCAGCTGGACGTTGTGGGCGCGGAGTCCCTTGAAGACCTTCTGCAGCGGGTGGTGCCCAAGGACATCCGTTTGGACCGCCCACTAGACCTGCCGCCCGCCGTCAGCGAGGCTGCGGCCCTCTCCGAACTCGCCGGCATCGCCACCCGCAACCGCCGCCTCAAGCCGCTGATCGGCCTTGGATACCACGGATGCTTCGTGCCGCCGCCGGTGCAGCGGCACCTGCTTGAAAACCCCGGCTGGTACACCTCCTACACCCCCTACCAGCCCGAGATCAGCCAGGGTCGGCTGGAAATGGGGTTTTACTTCCAGACTCTGATCTGCGAGCTTTCCGGGCTTGACGCAGCCAACGCCTCCCTTCTGGACGAGCCCACCGCTGTCGCCGAGGCGACGGCCATGGCCATCCGCCACAGCCGCGGCAAGCGCACCGGCGTGTGGGTAGCGGGAGCGCTGCATCCGCAGACGTTGGGCGTGCTGGAGACGAGAGCGGGCAGTCTGGGGTTTGACCTTCAGGACGCCCCGGAGGAAGGCCACACGGCCGCCGCCATCGTGCCCTGGCCGGACACCGAGGGAGCGTTTCACGATCCGGCCGACACCGTGGAGCGCGCCAGCCAGGCCGGCGCTATGGTGATTGCGGTCGCGGACCCCCTTGCCCTGGTACTGCTGGCCCCGCCCTCCTCCTGGGGCGCCGATATCGTCACGGGGTCGATGCAGCGCTTCGGCGTGCCCATGGGCTACGGCGGCCCGCATGCCGCCTATCTGGCGGCGCGCAAGGATCTTGTGCGGCTTGTGCCGGGCCGCATCGTCGGCCGCAGCGTCGACGCCCGGGGGAACCCCGCCTACCGGCTGGCCCTGCAGACCCGCGAGCAGCACATCCGCCGCGAGAAGGCCACCTCCAACATCTGCACCGCCCAGGCGCTGCTGGCCAACATGGCGGCCGCCTACGCGATCTGGCACGGGCCGGACGGCCTTGCCGCCATCGCCCACCGCGTCCACTCCACAGCCGCCCGGCTGGCTGCCGCCGCCGAGGCCAAGGGAATGCTTGGCGGCAAGGGGGAGATGTTTGACTGCGTATGCGTCAACGTGGAGAGCGCGCAGGAAGCGGCGGTGGCATTTCACGAGCGGGGCTACGAACCGCGCATTCTGTCTGGTGTACGACTCGGCATAACGTTTGACGAAACCACGACCGAGGAGGATGTCGAGGAGGTTGCCGAGCTGCTGGACCTCGACCTGCCGGCGGAGGCGCCTGACCGTCTGCCATCGGCGCGGCGCGAAGGCGGCTTTATGACCCAGCCGGTGTTTCACGAGCACCGCTCGGAAACGTCCCTTGCCCGCTATCTGACGAGGCTTGCCCACCGCGACCTTGCCCTCGACCGGACGATGATTCCGCTGGGGTCATGCACCATGAAGCTCAACGCCGCCGCCGAGATGATGCCGATCGGCTGGCCGGAGTTTGCCGAGCTGCACCCGTTCACCGGCATTGCCAACGCGGCTGGCTACGAGAAACTTTGCAGCGACCTGACGGCATGGCTGTGCGAGATCACCGGTTTTGATGCCGCATGTATGGCGAACCCCGCGTGGCCCGCTGTGGCTACAC
>CAZPIN010000225.1:0-3091 GCA_964586735.1 uncultured Rhodobacterales bacterium
GATCCGTTTTCTTCGCGCTCGCCGTAGATGTCGAGGCTAAACCGCTCGAGCGGACCATCTAGGCCGCGCATCTCGACTCCCAGCCGCAAGCGCTGGTCCTCTTCGCCAGCCTCCGCTTCGCTGTACAGCGTCGTCAGCGCCCGTACCCGTCGCGTCTCCGCGCCATATCCCAACCGGGCCGTCAGCGCCGCGCCTACGTCCGAGGCGGCGTGGCCATCCAAATTTTTCGCTGCCCACATGGATTCAGCCACTCCCATGCTGGGGGCATTCCAGGTCGGCTCGAGCGACAGGCTGGCGCCACGGCCCACGATGCCGGGGTCGTAGATGGCACCGAGGCCCAAGCCCAGTTCCTCGAAGCCCTCTTGGGAGTGGAGCAGCAGCATGCTTGCCTGCGCGCGCATCTCAAGGCCCATTTCCGGAATGACGTAGTCAAACGCGAACGCCACGTCCGCTCCTGTACCCTCGTCAGCGTCTCCGCTGTCCATGCGCGCGCCCAGCTCCATCTGATGGGAGATGTTGCTACCTCCTGCGCGTTCGCGGTTGCCGACCAGCTCGATGGCCACCCTTGCACGGGTGGATCCCGCGTCCACCGCCGCGATGCTGGCCGACGAGGACGATGCCTCGTTCACCTCCGTTGTGGTCATCATTACGTCGCCCTTAAGGGCCATGCGGCCCAAGCCATAGTCTCCAACTTCACTGCGAGCACCGCCAGCCAGAACCTGGAAGGAAAAGTCGGTTTTGACGGATCCGCCACCCGCCTCCTTGCTAGTCAGCTTGCCTTCTCCCATGCCGAAGCTGCCCCAGACACCCAGCCCTGATGGCATCGTCCAGTGGACGTAGGGAGCGAAGCTTGTAAGGCTGGTCTCAATGGTGTTGGGCCTAAGCTGGTCCGCGGTTTCCCTGTAGTCAGTTTCGCCCGAAGAGCGGCTAATCGCAAGGCCGAACAGCATGTCGCTGCTGACCGGCATGTCAAAGCCAAACGTCATGCTGGACGACTCAGCGTCCACGGAGGCACCAGCGGCGGGCTTGCTTTCGTGCGCCGCCACGCCGTACTCACCCCAGATAGCGATTGGTCCTGAGTCCGCCCCATCGCCAAACAGCAGCGCGAAGTTGCTGGTGCTGGCGATGCGCCCGGAATCGGGTATCCCTGCCCATGCACGGTAGTCGTCGATGCCGCCGCCACTGCTGTAAACGCTATTCACAGCGTCAAGCGAATCGTCAGGGGCCGCCGCCTTGAGGCCGAGCAAGCTAGCTACCTCGCGCACTGCCCTGCCCGCATCTCCGCTGGACAGTGCCTGGGTATCCAAAATTCGCCCTCCCAGCGTCGCTTTCGACTCCATGTTCCCGGCGCTGCGGGCGGTGGCGCGCCGCCAGATACTGTCAACGACTCCAGCCGCAGCCGCGCGGCCGGTGCCGGCGATTGCATGGTTCAGCGCGGCAGGGGCTTCCGAAACCACGGTACTTGTGCTGGCGACAACCCATTCGCTGGCCACGATCTGCACGTTGCTGGCGTCCGCAGGCACCACGGCGAGGTTCGTTGCCGCCGAAGGCCCCCTGACCTGAACCTGAATACTTCTGCCAGAGGGCAGTTCCGTTCGGAACACAGCCTGAACACTGCGGTTACTCGCCCTCCTGCTACCCGCCGGATACGTCACGGTGCCTTCCACGCTGCCGACACTGCCTCCGACATCCACTCTCCATGCGACTACAAGGTCGGTAGCAGGCGCGGGATTGGACTGGGGAATGTCGTTGAAAGTAAATCTGACGGTGGTTGAGCCACCTTCAACTTCATAGGTGGGGTCGGTTGTACTGACTGAAATCTGGGTAGAAGGCTCGTTGATTCTGCCCGTGGCAGTCTGCCTCCTCACAGTAGCAACCACCGTCTCGCCGCTGGCGCTTTCGGCGATGATGTCGCTACTCGCCGTGACTGTTATCTCCTGCGTAGCGGCGGCGCCGGGTCCGAATGTTAGCATCTTGCTGGCAGGCTCTGCCGTGTAGTCCTCACCTTCCGTGGCTGTACCGCCGAGCGTGAAGGGCACGGTCAACGGCTGGGCCGGCGCTGGGCTGGCCACTACCGTGAAAACGAGCCGGTTGGCGGCGACAGCTGTTGCGCCGGGGGCAGGTTCGACCGCCGCTGAGGTCGGTGCAGAAACGGTGAATGAAAGTGTCGGAGCTTCTACGGTTACTGCCGCCGTGCCGCCAGAGCTAACCGTGTAGGATCTGTCGCCGCTTGCCTGGATCGTCAGTATCACCGACTGGCTGGAGGCGCCCGCCGCTAGGGTATTGGTTGGGACCAATACCTCCACCGTCGCTGAACCCGCGGCGAAGGTTGCCAAAACAGGAGGAGAACCCGAAGCCCCATTGCCCGTGATTGCTATGCCAACCGGTAGAGCGCCGGCAGTGTCCCCCGTACGGGTGAGGTTGAATACGGCGGGCTGGCCGCTGGCAACGCTGGCGGCGCCCGCCGCGACCGTAACCGCCGGTAGAGCGGGGCCGTTGGACGGGGGTTCGGTCACGGTGACTGATGCCATGTTGTTGTCAGCGTCAACAGTGTACGCGCTGTCGTCATCAAGAGTCAGCGTCATCGCTGGCGTATCCCCATCCTGCTGCGAGGAGGTCGGTACCTCCACCCTCACAGACGACTGACCGGCAAGAATGGTGGCCATGCTTGGGCGACTTGAAAAGTTCCGGTATGCTCCGTCCGTGCCCGCCATGGTGAACTGGACTTCCAGGTCGGCGGTCGTTGCTCCCGTTCGCGAAATGATGAACACCGCGTCATCCCTGTTTCCGACGACGCTGGCTGATTCCGCCTCAACCGAAACCTCGGGACCAGAAGCCGCTGGAGGCGTGGCTACGTTGTTAACGCGCACCGCCCTGACTTGGCTAGTGTTGAAAGAGAATGCCCCCGCGGGACTTTGAGCACCCGTTACGTTTATGCAGACCCACTCGGCTTCTTCGTCGAGAATGCTGTCATGGATGGCTGCAATCGGGAAAGTCATCGAGGTCGTGCCGGCCGGCCATGTCACCTGTCCCGTCGTACCTCCCTGAATATCGGCACTATCCACAAGATTGTTGTGGTCATCGTGGCTGC
>CAZPIN010000226.1:0-34079 GCA_964586735.1 uncultured Rhodobacterales bacterium
CACGACCTGGATGTACTTGCCCGCGTCTGCCGCGGTAAGCGTGTAGGTCGACAGCATTGCCCCAGGCCCGGGGATGCTGCCGGCGTTCACGGCGCCTGCCGCGTCGTCCGCCCGCCGCCACTGGTAGCTGAAGACCAGCGGGTCCGGACCGTCAGCGTCGGTGATGCCCGTCGTCTCCGCCATCAGGTCCTGGCCGACCCGGGCCGTGCCGGTGATCGTAGGCGGCCCGCCAGCGGGGTCGCTGTTGGTGATTGCCGTCGCCGTCCAGTCGCTCGCTACGCTCTCCGGATTGTTGACGCCGTCCGTGTACGACACCACGACCTGAATGAACATATCCGAGTCATCCCTGGTGATGGTGTAGGACGGCGAGGTTTCGCCGGAAATGTCCATGGCGTTCAAGCCGCTGCCGTCTTCCGCCCGCCGCCACTGGTAACCAGTGAAGGTCAGTGAGGCTGGTCCATCAGGGTCGGAGATGCTATCCGTAACCGCCATCACGGCCTGCCCCAAATTCAGAGTGCCGGAGATTGTCGGCTTGCTGACGGGGCCACTGTTTTCCACCAGCGTCCAGCCGCTTGCGACGCTCTCGGCAATGGTGTCGCCGTCGGTGTACGACGCCACCACCTGAATGTACTTGCCCACGTCGGCCGCGGTGAGCGTGTAGGTCGGCGAGTCAGTTCCTGTATCGTTCGGATTTCCTGTGCCGTCAGCGTTATCCGCCCGCCGCCACTGATAACTGAAGGTCAGCGTGGCCGGACCGTCGGCATCCGAAACGCCAGTCGTCACAGCCGTCAGCATCTGGCCAATTCGGGCCGTGCCACTGATCGTCGGCTCGCCGTCGGGGTCGTTGTTTACCTTCGTCCAGCCGCTTGCGAGGCGCTCTTCAAACATGCGATCGTCGGTGTACGAGACCACGACTTGGATGTACTTGCCCTCGTCTAGCGGGTCGAGCATGTAGGTCGTCGCGTCAGTTCCTATATCGGTCGGGTTAGTGCCAGCCGCGTCATCCGCCCGCCGCCATTGGTAGCTGAAAGCCAGCGTAGCCGGACCGTCGGCGTCCGATATGCCTGTCGTCATCGCCGTCAGGCTCTGGCCGACCCGGGCAGCGCCAGTGACCGTCGGCGGCCCACCAGTGGGGGTTTTGTTGACCGCCGTCCATTTGCTCGGCACGTTTTCCATAGTGCCGTCGCTGTCGGTGTACGTCACTTCGACCTGGATGTACTTGTTCAAGTCATCCTCGACGAGGATGTAGGTCGGCGAGTCAGTTCCTATATTGGTCGAGTTAGCGCCAGCCGCGTCATCCGCCCGCCGCCACTGGTAACCGCTGAAAGTCAGCGCGACCGGACCGTCAGGGTCGGATATGCCCGTCGTTACTGCTGACACGGTCTGTCTCAAATTCAGGATGCCGTCGATCGTCGGTTCGCCAACGGGGTCACGGTTGAGCGGGACCGCGTCCGTCCCGTCGCTCGCCAAATTCTCCTCACTGAAGCTGTCGAGGTCGGTATACGACACCCTCACCCGGAGGTGTTTGCCCCGGTCTGCATCACCCGGCGTGTAGGTATTCGAGGTGCCGATTTCCTTCCAGTCCACGTCGGCAGCGTTTTGGGCGTCCGCCCGCTGCCACTGCCAGCTGTAGCCGCTGTCCGGCAGCCCGTTGCGGTCGGTGATGCCCATCGTCGACGCCGTCAGCTCCGTGCCGAGCTGGGGCGCGCCTGACAGGGGCGTGTTGCCGACCAGAATCGTCGGCCCGCCAGCGGCTGCGATGGAAGGCCTCGTTCCCTCTATCTTGAAGCGCAGCCTGATGGTGCTGCCTGGGATGTCGGGCGTAGGCGCGTTCCAGGTGCCGCCACCTCCAGTTGTTCCCTGCTGGAGAGCCCCCACGCTCCAGCCGTCGAGGATTGTGTCGGTGCCGGTGCCTCTTCTCAGCTCGACGTTCATCCTATTGGTGCCCTCTGGATTGTCGTACCCCACCAGAATGTGGTATGTTTGGTCCGACCCTAGGGCGATGCCGGAGTGGGTGAACACTTTCGGGCCGGGGCCCGACAGACTGGAGGGGTGGTCCAGTTCGTTGTATTGATTTAAGGGAACGCCGCCGTTGTCCCTCCATATCGCGACTAAGAGTTTGTCAGTATCGACGCTGTCCGAGGTAAAAGCGCCGAACCACAGGGTGAGGCTGCGCAGTGAGACGTCCTCGCCGAGGTTACCGGTGGTGAACGCTTGAACAAGGGTAAAGCCTTGGTTGCGCACCCATTCGGCGGACTCGACGGTCTGGTTCTCGTTGGAGATGAAGGTTCTCAACGGCTGTGTCTGGGCCTCAGCCTCCGATAGGCCGACCAGCGCCCCCATACCCAGCAGAGCGCCAGCAAGCACGCCTGCCGCCATCCATCGCCGTATACGGCCGATGCTTGGGCCACTCATGACGCTACCACTCTCACGGGCTGGCGCCGGCCGCAATCTCTGACCTCTGTTCTCCATACGCGCAGGCCGGTTGATGCTGCAGCGATTCGCCCGACCGCCGCATACCTGCCGGGCAAACCGCTTCAAGCCAATGGTTTCGTCCGTTGGCATTCCAAATGATTCGCGAACGGCTGTGTTGGTCATGGTGTTTCCTCAGAATCTTCCTTGCAGGCCACCCCGCACCCCGGCCGCACTCGCCAGGCTGCTCACGCGGTCCAATTCCGCACGCCAACTATACCAGCAAATTCCAGGACGCAAATCACGGCCACTCGCCCTGTCCGCACTGTGCCCAGATCTGGATCAGCATTTCTCAATCTGCTACCGCATGCCCCTGCCCCAAGGCAATACCCGGACGAGCCTGCCACGTCGCATCGCGCCTGATCGCGGCGGCGTCGACTTTGGCACCCCCACGCCACCGTGGGACATAGCAGCAGGAAAGAACCATGCAGCCGCCCGGAAGATGAACCGCGGTCGGACCATGCTGACGAGGCATCGGCTCAGCGTCCATCTCTGGCAGCCGACTCCGTACCAAACCCCTCTGGCGTCGGCCAGGAGGGTGACGTCAGGGCCATCGCCTTGAACACCCCTCCCATCGACTCCGCCAGCCTCGACCGGGCGGCTTCCAGTGCCTGCCTCGTCTCTCCCGGCTTGTCGCGGGCCAGCGCCTCTACGCGGACGCCAAGGCCCAGCCGCTCCAGAAACGATCCCTGCGGCACGGCAGGGCTCGCCACCGCCCCTTCCTCCTCCGCCGCTCTCGCCAGAGCGGCAAAATTGACGTGCGCCGATATGTCGTGCGACCCTGGCGCATCCAGTACGTCCGCATACGCGTGTTCGCGCACTGCCTGCACGGTGTCTCCCAAGCCGTCAGGGGCAGCATGGCCGTAGTCGACCACCAGCGCAGCGCCGCCGTTGTCCCGCAGCCGCGCCGCAATCAGGCGTACCAGACGCTCTCCCTGCGGACATCGCTCGGCTATGGATCCTTCCTCAGCCTTCGGCAGGTGCTCGGCGGCGTCCTTGACGGGCTCGCCATCTACAAAGCAAAACCCGTCATCTTCATCCATCCCTACCCGCCGTTCTCGCCATTCGCCGCCGCGCATCACATACTGCCGCACAGGCAGGGCGTCGAAAAACTCGTTGGCGACTACCATCGCCCTTCCTTCCGGCACCTCGCCGAAACTCTCATGCCAGACGGCGCCTTCACCGGCCAGCATGGCTTCCTGCCGTTTCCGCAGCCCGGGATGCATCTCCACCAGCACTGGACGCAGTGCCTTCCGATACCCCACCACGGATCCTGCCGCCCGCAGCATGTCGGCCATCATCGTGCCGCGCCCCGGTCCCAGCTCCACCAGCATTGTCGGCTCGGGACGGCCTGCCCGCATCCACAGGTCCGCCATCCACATGCTGACCAGCTCGCCAAACATCTGGCTGACCTCGGGGGCCGTGATAAAGTCCCCCTCCCGTCCGATGGCGGGCGCGCTGCGGTAGTAGCCGTACTCTGGATGGGCGAGCGCGATCTCCATGTACTCGTCCACCCGCACCGGGCCGCGGGCGCGGATTCGCTCGCGCAGCAGCCTTGCGCACTCCGTCACGTCACCGGTCCGCGCCGATAGCCGCGCAGCGCGACATACGCGCCCGCCACTACCATCGGCATGGAAAGCAGCATTCCCATGGTCATGCCGCCGTTGCCGTACGGCACCAGAAACCCGATGTCCGCATCGGGCTCGCGCACATGCTCCACAAGTATGCGGGCCGTGCCGTATACCGCCAGAAACATCCCGCACAGCAGCCCGGGCCGGCGCAGCGCGCCCGTCCGCCAGGCCAGCCAGCCCAGCAGCGCTAGCGGCAGCAGTCCCTCAAGGCCCGCCTCGTACAGCTGGCTGGGATGGCGCGGCTCAGGCCCCGCGCCGGGAAACACCATCGCCCAGGGCAGATCGCTGGGCCTGCCCCAGAGCTCGCCGTTGATGAAATTGGCTATGCGGCCGAGGAACAGCCCCATCGGTACTACGCAGGCCAGCAGATCAAGTGCCGACAGCATGGACTTTCCGCCGCGCCGGGCACACAGGGCAATGGCCAGGCTGGCCCCCACCATGCCGCCATGGAACGACATGCCGCCGTGCCACAGGTAGAGAATCTCGAAGGGATGGGCCAGATAGTAGGAGGGCGCGTAAACCAGCGTGAAGCCCAGCCGCCCTCCCAAAATGATGCCAACGGCGATCCAGAACATCACGTCCCATGCGCGGTCGGGCTGGATGGGCGGCCCGATGGCTCCCCAAAGATTTGGCCGACGCAGCAGCTGGATCGCGTACCACGCGCCGAAGACCAGCCCGCCGACATAGGCCAGCGAGTACCAGCGAATGGCGAGCGGCCCGACCTGCAGCGCCACCGGGTCGATCATGGGAAATGGCAGGGCAAAAACCATGGCGGCGCAAATCTACACTGTTCGGCCCGCACGCGCCTGCCGAGGCTTCCGCCGCTGCCTCTTCCGCGGCGCCTGTTTCTGCGACGACTCCGCGTGGCGGCGCAGGACCAAACGGCAGGCGTGGCGCAGCGTCTGGCCCGCCGAAGACAGTGGGCGGCCGCGGCAGGCAGCAATGCCGAGACTGCGGCTGATCACCAGGTCGCCGACTGGCCGAGCCACCAGCGCGGGGTCGAGGTGTCGCTGTCGCCGGAGATCACCGCACTGGGCAAGTACCGAATCGCGTTTGACATCGAGGTGACGATGCGCGACGGCCAGACTCACCGGCAGAGGTGGGAGGGCCTTCGCTGCGCGCCCGGCGACCCCCTGACCGAAGAGGAGCTGGAGAAGAAGTTCAGGGACGCCACGGCGGCCGCGCTGGGAGACGAGAGCCGGGAGAGGTTTCTGACGCTGGTACGGTATCTTGGCGAGCTGGAAAGCGTCTCCGAACTCGTGCGCCCCCTCTGCGCCTGACGGCGCATCGCCTGCCAAGCAGCGTCACCGACTTGCCGTACGTACAGTGGAAGCGTCAGCCCGTGCTGGTATAGTGCGGTGGGCGAGATGCGCCGAAGGCACCGAACGGAGAAACGATCATGACGGCACGTGGACCGCTGATGGACGATCTGGCGTCGCTGATGACCAACGCGGCGGGGGTAGCTCAGGGCATGCGAAGAGAGGCGGAGGTGGCGTTCGCCTCGTACTTCGAGCGGTGGCTGGCCGAGCAGGACGTACCCAGCCGCGAAGAGCTCGAGGTCGTGCGCGAAATGGCCCGCAAGGCGCGGGAAGACAACGAGGCCCTTGCCATACGCGTGAAGGAGCTCGAGGCCATACTCAAGGTGGCCCAGAAGGACGGTCAGGAGACTGACCAGCCTGCAGAAGACGCCGGACTGCCTCCCCTGGTCCTGCAGGAGGAAGTTACCGATTCTACGTCCGACTCCGGCACCGCTTAGCTGGGTGCGCGTGACACTGCCTCGTCCCGCCGCGGCGGGAGGGCTCAGGCACGGTGCGCTGGACGGCTGCGCCCGGCTTTTGGAAGACCGCTCAGATCACATCTGATTCGGGTTCGGGGGTCTGGCACCGTTGCGGGGTGAACTCCCGGAGCCTCCGCTGCCGAAGTAGAAGCCGAGGATGCTTCCCGCGATGCCTGTCAGCGCCGACACGGCCTGGTTAAAGTTTTCGCTTGCCCCCATGACAGGTCCGCCAAACACGATAAGGACGACGAGCGACCCGACGACGGTTAAGGCCAGCATCGCGCGGACCGACCCCTGCGGCAGAGCCAGCCCCCTCAGAGACATGCTATGCCCGCGTGCCTGCCACACCGCGTAAACCGGTATGGCGATGAGAACGACCAACAAGAGGATGCTCTCGGCGATAATCAGGGGTACGATGGAGTTACTGAGAAACATAGCGATTGCTCCCTTCTGTACAAGGTTGCGGGTGTCTGGCAGCGCCGCTGGCGGTGCCGTATAAGGTCGACATCGTAGAGCAGTCGCGGCAGGTGTCAAGGGACGCTTCGCTCCCAGATGCTGAGCTGTACTTGCGAGATACCCAAGCTGGTACTTGTTTCCACGTACTCCAGAGGCAATGGTACACTGAATGCCTCACTGGCTGTCTCCGCTGTCTGGCTCTACCTAAAAGCCGACGATGTTTCGCTTCTTGCTGCTGTACTCTACACCCGCAAGATAGACGGGCTTGCCGAGGCCGCGGTACTTCTGGGCGTAATCGTTGTCCTTCATTTTCTTGAGTGCCTTCCCGCTGGGAGCTTTGTTCACCACCTTGAACTCGAACAGATATACAAATAACGGCCCGTTCACTACCATATCTATGCGCCCCCGGTTTGTGTAGTCTTCCGCCCGTACATCGAGGCCAGCCCCAAGAAGTAGGAATAGAACGTACTCGCAACGTGTGCCTCGTACTTTGCGATGCTGGTGCGCGTATGCCGTTGATATGGAATGCCAGCAAGAACTGACTGAAACAATATCTTTAGGCCTTGGACGTCGCATGCAGAAAGCAAATCCCATAGGAGGCTACTTTGGCTTGTCGGACTCCGATTGGAACCTGAGAATATTACTCTTTCTGCAGCTGCACATTGAGGCACTGACGTACAATGTGATTCGGATAGTCCATCTTGTATTTCTTAAGGCCTGCTATTTTGATTGCTTCTGCAATCGTCTGATATCCGAACTGAAACAGCATGGCTTCAGGAGCGATATTGTTAATATCGAATGACTCGAGCATGCTTCTCCTATCCTGCATTTTGCTCAACGTAACGGGCATCAAATCGTGTTTTCTAAGATTCCTAATCAGAAATTCTGAATCTCCAGAATCGAACCACCAAGGCTTGAATTTTCGACGCTTCAGCAGGTAGAGAATGTCGTAAGGACTGTAAACCTTTTCTTCCCCCAGCCAGTTGTAACCATTATACCACTCTCGAATTTTCCCTCGGTCCAAACCATCTAGCTCTGATGCGAATACACAATCAAGATCGGACTCGGTGTACCCGCATATCGCAGAGTAGTTTGGGTTGATTGTAATGTCCCTTAGGCTATTTGGTATCAAGGACTTCCCCTCTCTTGAAAGCTTGGTCACGCCTGTGAAAAAGCTGAACTTTATCTCGTCTTCTCGAAGTTTTATTGTAGAATACAATCCGCACAGATTTTTAAAATTTGCCCTGGCGATTTTGGGCATATCCAAAGCATCGAGAATTGGCTTGTCATACTCGTCAACTAGAATAACGGCTCGCTTTCCAGTCTTCTTGTGTAGTGCCCTTATCAAATTTGACAGCCTTCTCGGTGCCCGCACATCCTTTTCTGGCGGATCGATTTCGTTACCTTGCTCCGCATCCTTTATCTGGCCAATGGCATGCTCCTCAAGATGCCCTGGCACTTCAAACTCCTCTCCATTGAAGTCCAGTCGAATGACCGGATGCTTTGTAGACCAGTCCCAACCGTCATGAATGGCAAGTCCTTCAAACAGGCTTCTGTTGCCCTCGAACAGCTCCTGGAGCATGCTGACAAACATGCTCTTGCCGAATCGTCGCGGTCGTGACAGAAAGTAGTGCTTCCCCTTGCGAATCAGTCTATTCGCAAAGCCAGTCTTGTCTACGTAGTAGTGGCCTTCTTCCCGTATTTTGCGGAAAGAATGAACCCCGATTGGGAAAGATCCATTATCCATACTACCTACTCCGTTCCACGACATACCGCCGACTCCTGACCTAGCGTTGGTGGGTCACCGCCCTGACCGATGGCTTGTCTCAGCAGAGCATAGCCTGTCTACTAGCGTTGTCAAGTCGTAGTGGCCAGACTCAGTGCAGCCGTTTTGGAGGCAGTATGGCAGCTGGCGGCGAGCACCGGACTGAGCAAGGCCATCGGGTGCTGAAAGTCAAGGCCATTGTCACCGCCACTTGACCATCGCGTCTCCTCGACGTCCAGGCTGTACAGGGCGCACTGCACCTTCCTGATATCCCTCTACTGTCCATGCCTTCTGTCGCTGTACCCTGTTTCCGCATAACGTCAACCCGTCGCACTCTCTGAAGCTCCCAAGATCGACTTCGGCACTATCTGCCATGGAAACCCGTTCCATTCCCTGTCATCCAGCAGGCGGCCGCCTGACTTCGGCCGTACGCCTCCCCACTGCTTGAAGAAAAACGCGACCCCATCCCTTTGGCAGCAGTCACGAATCTGGCGCGCCCAGTCAGGGCACATGGGCCTGGCGCCCGGTCCGCTTTCTCCCCCTACGATGGCCCAGGCAATGCCCCGCAGGTCAATCTCGCTGACAGGCCCCAGCAGCGGCTCAAAGGAGATAAAGCGTGCCTCCGACGGAGTCTCCTTCAAGTGCCCGATTCGGTTCACGCGCTTGGCGTCCTCTACGGAAACACCAAGCCAGATATGCGCCGGCGCCATGCCTCCCGCGTAGCGCTTTCGAACGTACGAGCGCATCAGCGAGGAGCGCTTGGTCAGCACCTGGTACACATGCCAGTTGGCCTCCTCCATCGCGTCGAACACAAGGTCGATGAACTCCCGGTCGACGTTCTTGTGAAACAGGTCGCTCATCGAGTTGACGAAGATCATCCGCGGCTTCTTCCAGCGGCTGGGCTGCTCCAGCCTCGACGGCCACATCTTCAGGTCAAACCCCTGCTCGTACGGGTGGCCCGGCACGCCCCGCCAGCGTTCCGCAAAGCGGCAGGCGTAGCAGTTGTCGCAGCCGGGGCCGATCTTGGTGCAGCCGGTCACCGGGTTCCAGGTCGCGTCCGTCCATTCGATCTCGGTCTTCTGCGCCATGCGAAGTTCCTTCTGACGTGACACCAGCGTGGCTGGGCTGTCCTGGCGGCATCTTGCCGTCCAAGCGCGTTCGCTCTTTGTTCTAGTCTGCCCGTCTTCTGCGTACCGTGTCAATCGCGGCAGTCCAGCCGTGTCTGTTCGGGCATGGGCAGAGACGCCAAGCCACCGTACCGGCTGCCGAGTCTTGGCATAGGCAAGACACCCGTACCATCGGCAAGGTTTCTGATTCCGGGTCTGGTCCGCACAGGTGGTCTGGCCCGCAGAAGCGGCACCCGGGATGGCTGCGAATCGGTCACCCTGCAGCACCAAGACCACCCCTCCCGCACTCTGCGAATCGGTCACGTCCACCCGCCGATTCGCACCCGAATCTCCTGCTCCTCCCCACCTTCTGGACTGCTACCCCTATGCTGCGCAACACCTTGCGCCCATCCCCGCATCTTGTGTAGACATCCTAAGCAATCCCTGTATATTGGCGCAGCCACCACATCTGGTGGCCACGAAACAGACGCTTAGGCAACGGACCGGAGGAAGATTCCCATGACCTACTTCGCGACTCGCAACGGGCTGCACGGAGAGCACCCCATCGACCTCGACACCGAGCTTGCGCACCGCAGCAGCTGGGAGGTGCAGGCGGTGGAGGACAACGCGGTCGTGCTCTCCACCGAGGGCCTCTGGCGCACCTACCGCTTCACCATCCAGTGGATCGACGACCATGCGGCCCTGCAGATCACGGGCGGCTTCGCCATCAAGCCTCCCGAAAGCGGCGAGGGCGCCATGCTTGAGACGCTGCGCCTCCACAACGACCAGATCGTCTTCGGCCGCTTCACCTTCGACGGCGAGTTCGTCCGCTTCCGCTACGCCCTAGCGACCAGCCCAGCCGATGGCCCGCAGCCGATGGCGCTGGGACGCCTGGTCGACCTGGCCGTCGAAGCCTGCGACGTCCTGTATCCCGCCCTGCGCATGGCGAGCTCGGGCCGCTATCTGCCCGACGAGGCTCTCGACGCGGCGGCGATGGAACCCGTGGGAAGTGCCTGACCCCGGCGGCATGCCACCGCCCTCGCTGGCGGAGCGAATCGGTCACCGTCGAATCACGCTCCTCGGCTGCGGCAAGATGGGCGGCGCGCTGCTGGCGGGCTGGCGGGCGGCGGGACTCGGCGACGACCACATCCAGATCATCGAGCCTGCCCCCTCCACGGAGCTGCGCATTCTCGTGGCTTCGACCGGCATCGCCCTCAATCCCGATTCGCTGGAGGCCACCGACCCGGTCGCGGTGATCGCCGTCAAGCCCCAGTCGATGGCGGCGGCGCTGCCGCGGCTGGCGCCGCTGCATGGCGGGCTGTTCGTCTCCATCGCCGCCGGCACCAGCCTTGCGACGCTTGCCTCCCTGCTGCCGCCGGGCCGGCTGATTCGCGCCATGCCCAACACTCCGGCCGCCATTGGCCGGGGCATCACGGCACTGGTCGCGGGAAACGGGGCTACAGGCGAAGACATCGACACAGCCACGGCTCTGCTGGGCACGGCGGGGGAAACGGTCTGGCTGGAAGAGGAGTCGCAGATCGACATCGTGACCGCGCTGTCGGGATCCGGCCCCGCCTATGTCTTCCACCTCATCGAGTGCATGGCGGACGCGGGAGTCGCCGAGGGCCTCGACCCTGACCGGGCGCGGCAGCTGGCCCTGGCGACGGTGGCCGGCGCGGCGGAGCTCGCCCGCCTTTCGGACAGGCCCCCAGGCCAGCTGCGCGAGGACGTCACCAGCCCGGGCGGTACCACCGAGGCCGCGCTTCAGCACCTGATGGATCCCAACGGCGGACTGTCTCCCCTGATGCGCCGCTGCATCTCCGCCGCCACCCGCCGGGGCCGCGAACTCGCCTGACCTACGCCAAGGCGTCAAACTGCAGCTTGGCCAGACTGGCGTAGAGTCCGCCCGCCGCCACCAGCTCCTCGTGGCGGCCTTCGGCCACCACCTGTCCGCCGTCCATCACAACGATTCGGTCCGCCCGCTGCACGGTCGCCAGCCGATGGGCGATCACCAGCACCGTCCGTCCCTCGGAGCACCGGGCCAGCGCATCCTGCACCGCCCTCTCGCTGCGGGCGTCAAGCGCCGAAGTCGCCTCGTCAAGCAGAAGCACCGGGGCGTCGCGCAGCACGGCCCGGGCGATGGCGAGGCGCTGGTTCTGCCCTCCGGAAAGCATCACGCCGCGCTCTCCCAGCCAGGTGTCGTAGCCCTTCGGCAGCGCCGACAGGAACTCATGGGCGTCCGCCATCCGGGCGGCGGCCTCCACCTGTTCCCCGGAAGCGTCCTCGCGGCCCAGGGCGATGTTGGCGGCGGCCGAGCGGGCGAAGATTGCGGGGTCCTGGGGTACCAGCGCGTATCGCTCCCGCAGCGCAACGGGGTCGAGCTCGCGAAGGTCCATGCCGTCCATCAGCACGGATCCCGAATCAGGGTCGTAGAACCGCAGCAGCATCTGAAACAGGGTCGACTTGCCGGCGCCCGACGGTCCCACCAGCGCCACCTGCTGCCCAGGCTCGATGCGTAGGGAGAATCCCTTGAGGGCCGCATGGTCCGGCCGTCCTGGGTAGCGGAAGGTGACGTCCCTGAATTCGATCTCGCCCCGCGCTGGCTGGGGCAGCGGACGCGTCGGACCGCGAAAGTCGCTGGGAGCGTCCAGAAGCTCGAACACGCGTTCGGCGGCGCCAGCCGCCAGCTGAAGCGACCCCCAGACTTCCGAGAGCGACGCGCCGGAGGCTCCCACGAACACCGCGTAAAACACGAACTGGCCGAGACGACCCGCGCTCATGTCCCCCGAAGCGACGTCGCTGGCGCCCACCCAGACCACCGACACGACGCCGGTCGCCACCAGAAAGATCACCAGTCCCGTCAGCGCGGAACGCAGGCGCGTGCGCCTGCGGGCCAGGTCGTAGGCGCGCTCCACCGCAGAGACGCCGCGGCGAGTCGCGTCCGTTTCCGCGGTGAACGCCTGTACCACGGAGATGGCCTGAAGCACCTCGCCGATGATGCCGGACGCCTCGGCGATTCGCTCCTGGCTTTCACGCGCCAGCCCCCGCAGTCGCCGCCCCATCAGAATCAGCGGCACGACAACGATGGGGGCCAACACCACCACCAGCGCGGTCAGCTTGAAGCTGGTCACCATCATCATCGCCACCGCGCCGCTGAGCAGGAGGGAGTTGCGCAGGGCGATGGAGATGGTGGAGCCGACCACGCCCTGAATGACGGCCATGTCGGAGGTGAGCCGGGCGATGACCTCTCCGGTGCGCATGGACTCGAAGAACCGCGGGCTCATGGTCAGCAGATGCCGGTAGAGATCAGCCCGCAGGTCGGCGATGAGCCGCTCCCCTATCAGGGTCACCAGGTAGAAGCGAACCGCCGTGGCAATGGCCAGAAAGCCCACCACGGCCAGCAGGGCCAGGAAGTACTGCTCGATGAAGGAGTCCTGGCCGGCTGCGAAGCCGTGGTCGATGACCCGCCGCAGAGCCACCGGGAACGTTAGGGTGAGACCAGCTGCAGCCAGCAGGGAGACAGCCGCGCACGCCAGCTGCCCCGGGTGGCGGCTCAGGTACGGCCAGAGCCGGAGGACGGGTTCTACCGAATCGGCCTTTGGCCTGGAGGCTTCAGACATGCTCATGCTGCAGTCCTTTCTTGTGTTACCGGCGTACTTTGGATTGGCATTCTATCATCACCGCGCTCAATCCAGGGGACAAGTATCAGGCGAATAGTGTGGACACAGTAACAGCAACCCGTCAAGTCGGCGGATCGCTACCAGGGCTCACCGTTTGAGTGCTCCCGACGTCACTGGCAACTCGACAAATACCTTCAAACAGAAAGTCTGCCCGGCGTGCATACGGCAATTGCTTCCGCTATAGTCAGCACACGCCGGAAAAGGTGAAAGGTCCGTCCGGGTGGCTTTCTGGGGAGCTGCTATGGGGATGATCTCCATGGCAGCAAGGAGTCTTCTAAACTGCGTTGATCGCCACCGAGCCCTTCCAGCACATTCTGTGCTGTTTGCCCCCAATGCAACATGCTTCGCCGCACTGCCTCTGGGCATAGATTCCAACTTCTCTCTACCTTCACATTAGAAACAGTAGCTGCGATTTCATCGCACAATCGTAGTGCCTTTCCACGAAACCCTGGTCGCCTCTTTGCAATGTCTTCCAGCACCTCTGCGTAGAACTCCAGCACCATACACAGCTGACGTTCTGCTTCCGCAACATTGTCGTTAACCCCATTTTCCCCGTCGTGTATTGTAGTACGCGGGGAAAGCGGTTTTCCGCTTAACGATAGAATTGTTGTTATCCATGCGTGCCTTGGGCATTTTATATGCAAGGCATCAGCCAGCTTCTTCACATTATGTATTTCTGGAACATCTACGCCCAAATGCAAATGTGCTGCCCTTGAAACGTACTTAGCCGCTTTTTGCGTATCCGCAATAAACAAGTTATCCGCTGCTTCGAAACGGTATGCCTTTTCCCGCGCCAAATGATGATAGGCAGACTGAATATAACCGGTCGCATCAGCCAGTTTGCTGCTCATGGCAGGATAGGAAACCATGATTCTTTTTGTTGTATTGGGCGGGTCCCATTCTCCCGCCAGTAGTATGCCGTCCCTAACCACCGACCGCTCCAGCGTACCAAGTCTATTGTACCATTCGCGCAGCCGCTGCGGACTTAGCGAAACATAGTTCACTGTTGGAATTATGGGTGCGGCCAGCAATACCTCCTTCCTGTGTCGCGACGCTGCCAGCAGCGCTACATCCCAGTCACTGTCACGGCGGGCCGTCTTCCGTGCCCGCGACCCGAATAGAATCGCCGCCTGTACGTTGGGCGTGCCGTCGACGACCCGCTTCGCCAACCGTCGCATATCAATCATACCCCTAGGCCCCTTAGGCCATAAGGGAGCCCGTGTTTGCTCCCGCTTGCTTGTTTCCTTGCTGGTGGCGTTCTTGCTTCGCTGTATTGAATTTCGCAGCCCCTTCAATGGATTGCGCCTGCCGTTAGCCTGTTTACTTGCGTTTTCTTTGATAATCTCGCTCGCCAAACGACCCAATTCTACCAGCGACGGTTTTAACCATGCAGGAACATCAATCCAGAAACCATCCTGAAGCCAGTTTGCTACTCTGAGCTCAGTCAACCGGAAGGAAGACTCAAGGTGGTCTGAGAGATTTCTTCGCTTGCTCACGAATTCCGTCAATACAGCCACGTGGAGTTCCATCAAATTGCGAACCCGCTCCACTGTCTCCTCTTTGGTTATACTAAAATTTTCTACGTCCGATTCTATATACTGAAATGAAGGAATGCCCCTCAACGAATCCATGGTCTTTGCCCAAGGATGCTCGGGAAATTTGTCCCTCAGCGCGCTCGCTAGTTTGTCAACTTCGCGTCGATGATCCAAGTCAATACCATGGTGAAGCAAGGCTGCTGCTGACACAATTTCTGCAGCCTCTTGGATGAGCCAATTAATTTGCTTAAGCTCATGATCCGAAGAGTTCTCTGAAAGAGCTGAAGAATCATCAACAACTCCCTCAACTCGAAGTACTGCTAGCTTAAGTCGGCTCAATAAGCCAGCGTACTCTCCATTGTAACGCATCCCTCCACTAGGCTTCTTCCATTCGCCTGCAAGCACCAACCCTTCCAGTACCATAGACCGTTCGTCTCTATCGTTCTGTAGGTAATGCTCCGAGATTTCCGCCGAAGTCGTTACTGTGAAGTCTACAGATTCGCAAATGGGAACCGCCGACAGCACCTCATCTTCATGGCCTTCCGAAGCCAGCAGCGCCACTTTCCAATCACTGTTCAGTCGAGCCGAACCATGCTCGCTAGACCCGTACAGGACTACGGTATCCAGATAAGGCACGTCGGATTCTAGCTTCTTCGCTAGCCGCCGCACTTCTGAAATCGCCCGTGGCCTTCCCTGCCACTCTGTTGTGAGTACTTGCTCTGGCATATCAGTCTCCTCGGCCTACGTTGCCGTGCCTGCCTTCTCAGGCTTGGCCCTCCAGTCTATCAGGCTTCTACATCCCTGTCAACCTCCGAGCCAGTGGCATCCTTCATTTGCTGCCCGTTGTCCCCTTTGGTGCTTCGCTATCCGCAAGCTAGGATGCACTTAGCTCGGTCCCACTTGGAACACTCGCTTAGCACAGCGTCCGGCTGCTTCTGCCTTGCCCAGCTCGAACGCGAGGCCATCGTCGTACAGCTAACGCCCGGTTTCGCCATTGTGCCCGCTGCCTGATTCCGTCTTCAAATGCTTCATGGCAATCTGCTTCCATTGCAGCAGTCGCTTCTTCAGCTCCTCCGGGTAGGCATCCCAATATAAACCTCTCCGATGTCTGGAGACTCTTCTTGCAATGTCGCTACATTGCGCCTCGCACTTGGGATTTGTCAAGATCTTCCGCTATAACACTTGAAATGTCCTCGAAAAGCGAGCCGCGAAACGGTCCATTGAGCAACTCAATGGCATCGCCCCAAGCATGGTTTGGGTGCTCATTACGCAGCGCTTCGGCTAAATCCAACATCTTGTTGCTATGTGGATGATCAATTTCAAGGTGAAGTAACGCCGCAAAGGCTAAATGTTTAGAAGCATATTGCGACTTGCCGCCCAGCAGGTTATTCCCATATTCTGGCTGGCGCCCGATGACATTTCCCAAGTGATAGACGGCCAAATTGATGTGGTCCGCGGCAATTCGCAGTCCAATGGCAAGCTTTTCGTAACTGACCTTTGGCTTCGCCTGTGATTTTGGCACGGTCCATTCTCCCGCCAGAAGGACTCCGTCCCTGACCACATTTCGCTCCAAAGTCCCAAGATGATTGTGCTGTTCGCGCAGCTGCTTCGGGCTGAGCAAAACATAGTTCACATCTGGTATCTCGGGTACGGTCCGCAGCACCTCCTTCCTGTACCGCTCCGGTGTCAGCAAAGCTACATCCCAGTCGCTGTCTCGACGTGCGCTCTTCCGGGCCCGCGATCCATACAGCACCGCCGCCTGTACCCTTGGCGTGCTGTCGACGACCCGCTTCGCCAGTCGCCGCATATCAGACATACCCCTAGGTTCTTTAGTCCACACGGGTACCAGTGCTTGATCCGGCATATCAACCTCCTCAGTCTGCGCCGTCATGCCTGTCTTCCCAGACCGCACGCCTTAGGCTATCAGTCCTACTCTTCCCTGTCAATACCTGTACCACCGCGTCTCCCAGTTGTCGCCCTCTCTCCCCCAGCCATGTCGCTGTCTGCAAGTTGGGATGCAGCACACACGACTTCGCAGGAAGCATTCGGTGGCATAGCATCTGGCCACTTCGGCTTTGTCCAACGCCAATAAGATACCGCCGCAGTGCAGATGGTGCTTAGTCATTTCCCAGTGCGTCCGCCATCAGATAGTGTCCCTGAAATCCATACAGCCATCCGCTTCCACTGCAACAGATGCTGCTTAAGCTCGTCTGGGAATTTGTTCCAACTTGCGCTGTGACGCAGATAAAACGACACAATAACTTCAATATCCATGCAAATGCTCAATACATGACCGGCAAACCCTAGGCGTTTTTGCGCGATCGTCTCAAGTACTTCTTCGTAAAACGTCATCACTCTGTACAGGCGATCTAATGCTTCATCAGTGCTCTCAGTTTCTTCAAATTCATAGTTCTCCACATGGTGCTCCTTGGAAAGCCCATTGAACGACTTGATTACTTCAATCCATGGATGATCTGGATGTTTTACTAGAAGCGATTGAGCCAGCTCCAAAACGCCATGGGTGCTGGCTGGATGCACGCAAAGATGCAGCAACGCTGCCTTTGCTAGACGTTCCGCAGCATCTTGCGTGTATTTACAAAGCGTGCTGTCCGCAGGTGAAAGGCCATATCTCAACACTTTGATCTGTACCCGTCTAACCGCGATGTCTACACGTTCTGCCGCTGAATCCAGAAAAATTGCCAGGTTAGGATACGAAACAAATGGTCTTTTTTGTGATTTCGGTATTATCCACTCTCCCGCCAACAACACGCCACCTTCTGCTACTGACCGCTCCAGCGTGCCAAGCCAATTGTGCCGTTCACGCAGCCTCTTTGGGCTTAGCGTTATATAGCTCACGGCTGGAACTTCGGTTACGCTCCGCAACACCTCCTTCCTGTATCGCTCCGGTGCCAGCAATGCCACATCCCAGTCGCTGTCTCGACGGGCCGTCTTCCTGGCCCGCGACCCAAACAGAACCACCGCCTGCACCTTGGGCATGCTGTCGACGACCCGCTTCGCCAACCGTCGCATATCAGACATGCCCCTAGGTTTCTCAGACCATACGGGGGACAGCACGTGCTCCGGCATACCAGTCTCCTCACTCTACGTCGCCTTGTCTGTCTGACTAAGCTGCGCCCAGTCCAACAGGCTTCTGCCTCCCTATCAACACCTGTTCCAATCGTATTCACCACTCACCACCCAATCTTCCCTCAGCCATGTCGCCGTCCTCATGATACAATGCGACACACGCGTTCTTGTTGGTGGTATTCGCATTGCACAGCACCTGATCACCTCAGCTTCGCTTTACGGCAGCGAGAAGCCGTCGCTGTCCAGCTGACACCTAGTCCTCTTGACTGCGATTGCCAGCCGCCGCTTCGTTCTTCAGATGTTCCTCGGCCACCTGCTTCCATTGCAGTAGATGGCGCATTAGACCATCCGGAAATTTGTCCCAGTTAATACCACCTTGATACTTGGATACAATGCTGACAACTCGCCTGCAGATCTTGGAAGCTTGCCATGCAAATCCCGGCCGCCTTTGCATGACCGTCGTAAGTACTTCTTCATAAAATTTCATTACTCTGCAAAGGCGGTCAAGGGAATAATCGGTTTTTTCTATTTCCTCATATTCATAGTCTGCGGTATGACGCTTATTCGAAAATCCATTGAATGATACGATTGTGCTATACCAAGGATGATTTGGGTGTTTCTCTTGAAGTGCGTATGCCAATCCCAATGCGTTATGAGTACGAGCAGGATGAACGCAAAGATGAAGCAGCGCCGCCTTGGCCAAGTGCTCGGAAGCCTTCTGCGAACCCGAACAAAGCGAGTTGTCCACAGAGGGTAGCATGCCCTCCATCAGTAGAGTTTGAACGTGACCGGCCACACCGTCAATGTGTGCTGCTGATGTCTCCAGGAATTTCGCCAGCTTCGGGTAAGAAACAACTGGTCTTTTTTGTGATTCCGGCATTGTCCACTCTCCTGCCAGCAGTACGCCATCTTCTGCCACTGACCTCTCCAGCGTACCAAGCCGATTGTGCCGTTCACGTAGCCGCTTCGGGCTGAGCGCAACATAGCTCACAGCTGGAATTCTGGGAGCAGTCCGCAGCACCTCTTCCTTGTAGCGTTCCGGCGCCAGCAACGCAACATCCCAGTCGCTGTCGCGACGGGCCGTTTTCCGCGCCCGTGACCCGAACAGCACCGCCGCCTGCACCCTGGGCATGCCGTCGACGACCCGCTTCGCCAGCCGCCGCATATCAGGCATACCCCTAGGCTCCCTAGTCCATACCGGCGCCAGCGCTTGTTCTGCCATGACGACCTCCTCGGTCCACGCCGCCTTGCCTGCTTCCCAGACAGCACTCCCCAGTCTAGCCTACTTCCGCTGCCCTGTCACCATCTGGCCAAGAGGCGTTCCCCGCCTGCCGTTCAATCTCCCCTTAGCCACTTCGCCATCCACAAGGTAGGATGCGGCGCACACGTACTTGCTGGGAGCATTCGCATGGCGCGGCATCTGGTCACCTCGGCCCTGCCCTACATCAACGGCATCAAGCATCTGGGCAACCTCGTCGGCTCGATGCTCCCTTCCGACGTGTACGCCCGCTACCTGCGGCTGCGCGGCCACGAAGTGCTGCATATCTGCGCCACCGACGAGCACGGCACCCCGGCGGAGCTCGCCGCCCGCGACGAGGGCGTGCCCGTGGCCGACTACTGCGCCAAGATGCACACCGTGCAGAGAGACCTTGGCGACCGCTTTCGCCTGGGCTTCGACTGGTTCGGACGCTCCTCGCACCCCCACAACCACCGCCTCACCCAGCATTTCGCAAGCCGCCTGTGGGAAAACGACCTCATCGAGGAGACCGACACCCGCCAGGTCTACTCCCCCGCCGACGGTCGCTTTCTTCCCGACCGCTACGTCATCGGCACCTGTCCAAACTGCGGCTACGACCGCGCCCGCGGCGACCAGTGCGAAAACTGCACCAAGCAGCTCGACCCCGCCGACCTCGTCGACCCCCGCTCCGCCGTATCCGGCGCCACGGACCTCGAGCTGCGCGACTCCCACCACCTCTTCCTGCGCCAGTCGCAGATGCGCGACCGGCTGCGGACATGGATCGAGTCCAAGGACGAGTGGCCCAAAATCTCCCGCTCCATCGCCCTCAAATGGCTCGACGAGGGACTCGAGGACCGCGGCATCACCCGCGACCTCTCCTGGGGCGTGCCGGTACAGCGCGGCGACGATCCCTGGCCGGGCATGGAGAGCAAGGTGTTCTACGTTTGGTTCGACGCGCCCATCGCCTATATTGGCGCCACCGCCGAGTGGGCCGACGCGACGGGCGGCGACTGGCGGCGGTGGTGGCGCGAGGACCACGGTGCCGGCGACGTCCGCTACACCCAGTTCATGGCCAAGGACAACATCCCCTTCCACACCCTGTCGTTCCCCGCCACCCTGATGGGATCCGGCGAGCCGTGGAAACTGGTCGATTACGTCAAGGGCTTCAGCTGGCTCACCTACGAGGGTGGCAAGTTCTCCACCTCTTTGGGGCGCGGGGTGTTCATGCACCAGGCCCTCGACCTGCTGCCGGCGGACTGCTGGCGATGGTGGTTGTTGGCGCATGCGCCCGAGACGTCCGATTCCGACTTCACTTGGGAGTCGCTGCAGGCGTGCGTCAACAAGGACCTCGCCGACGTGCTGGGCAACTTCCTCCACCGCGCCGCCACCTTCTGCCACCGCAGGCTTGAGGGGCAGGCCCCGCAGGGCGCAGTTTCCGGCGAAGCCGAGTCCGCGCTCTCCGGCGAGGCGGAGGGGGCGCTGCACGACTACGAGGCGGCGATGGACGCGGTGGAGTTTCGCCGCGCCGCCGCCGCCCTGCGGCGGTTGTGGACGCTGGGCAACGAGTTTCTTCAGCGCGCCGAACCCTGGGCCCATTTCGGCCCCGACCGGGCGCGGGCGGAATCGGCTCTGCGGGCCGCGCTGTCCTATGCCCGGATGCTGGCGACGCTGAGCCATCCGTTCATCCCCGACACCTCCGAGCGCATCCTCTCTCTCTTCGGCGAGGCACCGCCAGCGGGCGGCAGCTGGCCCGAAAGCGTCGATCTGGAGTCTCTGCCGCCCGGCCATCCCCTCACAGCCCCGCAGCCTCTGTTTTCCAAGATCGAGGACAGCGAGGTCGCGGCTTGGAAGGACCGCTTTTCTGGCGGCGCGGACAGCGACTCATGACCGCCGGACTCGCCGCCGCCGACTGGCCCGACACCGGCAACCCGGACCGCGTCGCCACCCGCATGGAGGAATGGAGCGCCGCGGCCGCCGCCGCGGAGAGTGCTTTCGCCGCCTCCCTTGCCGACGACCCGGCTGGCGGCGCGATGCTGCGCTGCGTGTTCGGCGCCAGCCCCTTTCTCAGCACCTGCCTGATCGCGGAGCCTGACTTTGCGCGCAGGCTGTGGGAGGAGGGAGTCGACGCCTGCGTCCGCGACGCCGTGGAGGGACTGCGCGCCCTGCCTCCGGGGGCGGAGGATATTGACCGCAAGCTGCGCCTGGCCCGCCGCCGCACGGCCTTGGCCATCGCCCTGGCCGACATCGCCGACCAGTGGACGGTCGAGCAGGTGACCGGGGCGCTGTCGGAGCTGGCCGACGCGGCGGTGTCGGCGTCGCTGCGCAGCCAGCTGGACCGCCTGGCCGAACGCGGCGCCATCGAGCCGCCCGACCGCGACGACCCCGAGAGGGAGTCCGGGCTGATCGCCCTTGGCCTGGGCAAGCACGGCGGGCGCGAGCTCAACTACTCCTCCGACATCGACCTGATCCTGCTGTACGACCCGGAGGTGGTGCCGGCGGCCGACAGCGAGCGCCTGCCGCGCCATCTGATGCGCCTGGCCCGCGCCTTCGTCCCCCAGCTGTCGGACCGCACGCCGGACGGCTACGCGTTTCGGGTCGACCTGCGCCTGCGCCCCGACCCGGGGGCAACGCCGCTGGTGATGTCGACGGAGGCGGCCGAGCACTACTACGAGGCCCGCGGCCAGACATGGGAGCGGGCGGCGCTGATCAAGGCGCGGCCGGTGGGCGGTGACATCCCCGCCGCCGAGTCGTTTCTCAAGCGCATCGAACCGTTTATCTGGAGGCGGCATCTCGACTTCGCCACCGTGCAGGAGCTGCACGACATCAAGCGGCGCATCGACGCCCACCACGGCAGCGGCGGCGTCATGGTGCGCGGCCACAATCTCAAGCTGGGGCGGGGCGGCATCCGCGAGATCGAGTTTTTCGCCCAGACCCACCAGCTGATATGGGGCGGCAAGGACACGCGGCTGCGCGTCATCCCCACCTGCGACGCTATGCAGGCGCTGGCCGCCACCGGGCGGCTGCCGCAGGAAGTCGCCGACGGGTTTGTCGAGTCCTACCGGTTTCTGCGCCGCGCCGAGCACCGCGTGCAGATGGTCGACGACGAGCAGACCCACTCCCTGCCCGAGGGGGATGAGGCGTTCGAAACGATGTCGCGGTTTCTGGGCTACGGCGGCGAGGAGGAGTTTTCCGAGGCGCTGCTCGGACACCTGCAGCGGGTCGAGGGACACTACGCGGAGTTTTTCGAGCTTTCCGCCGAGGTTACCGCCGCCGAGTCCCTGCGGCCCGACGACCCGGAGGCGGTGGAGCAGTACCGGCGGCTGGGCTTCAAGGATCCCGACAAGGTCGCCGAGGTGCTCGCCAAGTGGCGGTCGGGACGCTACCGGGTCGCCCAGGGCGAGCGGGCCCGCGAGCTGCTCGACGGCCTGACTCCCTCGCTGCTCATCGCCATGCTGGGCACCCACGACCCGGACCTGGCCATCGCCCGCTTCGACGGCCTGCTTGCCCGCCTGCCAACGGGACTGCAGGTGTTCGCGCTGTTTCAGGCCAATGCCCACGTCATGGAGACGGTGGCGGAAATACTCGTGTCGGCGCCGCAGTTTGGCGAGCTGCTCACCTCGCGCCCGGCACTGTTCGAGACCCTGCTGGAGACCGGCGACGAGGACGTGCAGCCTTCGCGCGAAACGCTGGCGGGCGAAATGGCGCTGCAGCTTGGCGCCGCCCGCGACTCCGACGAGCTGGTGCAGCGCCTGCGGCGCTGGGTCGACGCCGCCCGCTACCGGGCGGGCATTCACATGCTGTTCGGCAGGCTGGACCCGCTGGACGCCGCGCCGGTGTTCAGCGACATCGCCGAACTCGCCCTGGCGCGGCTGCTGCCCGGGGTCGAGCGCGACCTGGCCCGCCGCCATGGACGGCTGCCAAACTCCGGCGCCGCGCTGCTGGCCATGGGCCGTCTGGGCAGCCGCGAGATGTCGATTTCATCCGACCTGGACATGGTGCTGGTGTACGACGCTGCCGAGGACGCGGTGTCCGACGGCGAAAAGCCGCTGGCGGCGGCCATCTGGTACAGCCGCCTCCTGCGCCGCCTGATTGCCGCACTGACAGAGCAGGCCGGCCTGATCTACGACATCGACATGCGCCTGCGTCCCACCGGCAGCGCCGGCCCCCTCGCCACCAGCCTCGCCTCCTTCGAGCACTACCATGAAAAAGAGGCATGGACCTGGGAGCGCCAGGCCCTCACCCGCGCCCGGGTGGTGGCGGGCAACCCTGAAACTGCGATGGCGCTGAATGGCGCGATGCAGACCGCCCTGCGACGGCCGCGCGACCTCGACCAGCTGCGACGGGACGTTGCCGAGATGCGGCTGCGCGTGGACGGCGAATACCACACCGACAATCCCTGGTCGCTCAAGTACGTGCGCGGCGGATTGGTGGACGTGGAATTTATCGTCCAGTACCTGCAGCTGCGCGACGCGGCGTCGCGGCCCGTCACCGGCAACACGGGCGCCGCCATCGAGGCGCTGAGCCGGGCTGGCGCGCTGGGGGAGAAGGACGCCGCCACGCTGGGCGACGCCTGGCGGCTGTGGACGCGGCTGCAGGCCCTGCAGCGCACCATCAGCGAGGACGCGTCTGGCGAGGACCTGCCACGCGGCATGCTTGCCCGGGTGCAGAACGCGGCGGGGGTCGAGGATCTGCCCGCTCTGGAGAGGCGCATGACCGCCGCCCGCGAGGCGGTGCTTGACGTCTACAGCCGGACCGTCGAATCCGAGTAGCGCACTGCGGACATTTGTGGGAACACCGCAAAGGGCATCTGGTACCGCTGCCAAACCTGCCAGCTCTTGCCGCTGCGTCTGGAGCGGCAAGATGGAAAACGTCACGGCACGCGGCACGCCCCAGAAGACGGTCTCAGAATTCTAGCGGAGACAGATTTAACGGCTGCCATCCGCTGTCTCCAGCCAGAAGCTGTAGGCGCTGGTTTACTCAGCCTTTGGCTGAGGCCTTGAACACGGCGTCGAGGCTGTCCGCTTTCAGCAGACGAGACAGCCAGCCGTCGAGCTGCGCCAAGGGAGCGGCGAGCAGCCGCTTCTCCAAGCTCTTTGGCACATCCTGGAACTTATCCTGCGCCAAGCGAAGGAAAGTTTCGACCTTGCCCTGCCGGATGCCCTTCTGCTCGCCTTCCTGAAGGCCTTCCTGACGGCCCTCCTGACGGCCCTCCTCGAATACTGTACTCATGAATCTCTCCATTCCCTTGCCATCATGGATCCAGCCTCAATGCCATCGAACCCCGCTCAATCCAGCCTGCGCATGACTGAACGCGACAAGGTCCGCCTGCACTCTCGCTCTGCCCAAAGCGCCCTCCAGTCAAAGGCTCAAGCCTACGCCGCCTAGCACATCCGAACGGATGGCAGCCTGCCGGTCCCCAAGGGCCAGCAGCCTGCGCCTGCTCAGCCTTTGGCGGGAGCTTTGAACACGGCGTCGAGGCTGTCCGCATTCAGCAGACGAGACAGCCAGCCGTCGAGCTGCGCCAGGGGAGCGGCGAGCAGCCGCTTCTCCAAGCTCTTTGGCACATCCCTGAACTTATCCTGCGCCAAGCGAAGGAAAGTTTCGACCTTGCCCTTCCGGATACCCTGCTGGACGCCCTTCCGGATGCCCTTCTGCTCGCCTTCCTGAAGGCCTTCCTGACGGCCCTCCTCGAATACTGTACTCATGAATCTCTCCATTCCCTTGCCATCGGGGCTCCAGTTTACCAGCGCTTCCGTCAGGACCTTCGCCGGCACCCGAAGCACCTGAACGATGTACAGCGAAAGATAGCATCCCAGCTCGTTGCATTCAATCCCCTCGGCCATCACCCGAAGCTCGCGCTCTGTCACCCTCTCGGACTTGCACAGGACAAACGCCATGAGACAGGAGCGCAGACTGAGGCAGGCCACCCTGTAGACATGTCCCATCCGCAGCCTGAACAGCGAGTAAATCCGTTCTCCCAGACTACGCCGCTTCTGACCAGTGCGCCTGCCAGTCATCTCCCCAGTGGTGAACGGTACCTTCCAGTCATCGTCGCCGTGGTAGAACACCACATAACGGATTTCCCGCAGGCTGCCCATCTTTCCATCGCCGCCATCGAACTCCTTGCTCCACAGCCTTTCCTTGATTCGCATCGCCTGCAGAGGAGTGTCCATATCTGGCCACGACTTATGCTCAACCACGACGTCGAAGTCGTCTCCGTCCAGCGCCGGGCAGTAGAACACCAGGTCGGCCTCGCGAATGGTACCATCGACGGCAATGGACCTTCCGCTGGTCAGATACGGCGGGTTGTTGGGGTCGAGGCGCTCGACGTCCTTCTTGGGCAACAGCAGCTCGACCAGCGCGCGGGAGCACTCCAGATTTCGGCCCATATGCTCTATGAGCCCGTTATGGGGCATATGCAGGTGGCCCTTGTAGTCGATGTTTTTGACAAGCTTCTCGATTCGGGCGGGGATAGCGGGACTCATGGTTGTTTTCCTGTGCTGGCTGAGCGTCTGGCGAGCGTCGCCGACTTCTAGCACAGGTCCCGCTGCGGCGCCGTCTCCTCCAGAGGGCTGCCCCGGCATTCGACTGGCAGGGAAGCCCGGATGGATTCCCGAGCGTTCCGAATTGACAGTTCGCTGCCGGGCCCGCGGCTTCTGGCTGGAGGCGGCTGATCGGTGCCGCCATCCTTGTCCACCAGAAATACTGGAACTGCCTCCTAGAAGCCCAGACGGCCCTCCAGCATGACCGCGCTGTCCGGACTCGACGACCGTTTCTCCTCGCGCTCGCCGTAGACGTCGAGGCTCAGTCGCTCCAGCGGACCGGCCATGCCGCGCAGCTCAGCGCCCAGACGCAGCCTCCGCTCCTCGTCACCGGTCTCCGCCTCGCCGTACAGAGTCGCCAGCGCCCGGTCCCGCAGCGTCCCAGCGCCGTAGCCCAGACGCGCCTTCATCGCCGCGCCAGCATCCGAGGCAGCGTAGCCGCCGAGATCCCGGGCGCCCCACATGGACTCCGCCGCGCCAGAGCGGGGGACGTTCCACGTCGGCTCAAGCGACAGCGTGGTACCCAGCTCTCTGACCCCCGGGTCAAAGACAAGGGAGAGACCCATACCCACTTCCTTGAAGCCGTTCTGGGAGTGCAGAAGAAGCGTGCTGACATGCGCGTTCACCTCGTAGCCCTTGTCGAGGGAGGCAAAGCGAAACGCGCCGGCGAAGTCCACTCCGGCGCCTTCGTCCGCCTCGCCGCCGTCGAGCCGCGCTCCCAGCTCGATGCGATGGAACAGGGCAAGGCTATCCCTTTGCTCCCCGTTGCCCGTCCACACAAAAGCCGCCCTCGCCCGGATGGAGTCCGCGCTCAGTTCCGCTGTGCTCCCCGAGGGGGATGGCGCAGCGTCCGCCTTTGTGCGAACCAGCAGGGCGTCGGCTTTGAGTGACAGGTCTCTTTCGCCATAATTTTGGAGACCGGCGCGGGCGCCGCCGGCGATCATCTGCACGGCAAGGTCGGCTTCCGCCGTCCCGCCGTCGACGCTTCGGGTCAGCGTGCCCTCCCCAATGCCGAAGCTTCCCCAAAGCTCCTTTCCCGACTCGGCCGTCCAGTGGACATATGGAGCGATGGTTCTGAGGCTGGTTTCTATGGCGCCGCTGGCGGCTGGCGACGAGGCGCCTCTGTACTTCGACTCGCCGGAGGAATTGCTAAACGCAAGGCCATACAGCGTCTCGCCGCCGACTGGTACGTCGAATCCCAGCATCACGTCCAGCGTGTCGCTGTCGACGACGGAGCCTTCATCCGGCTTGCTCTCGGCGCCCTTTGCGGAAGCCTCGCCCCAAATTGCGATCGGGCCAGCCCCCATCCAGTCGCCAAAGGACAGGGCAAAGCTGCTCTGGCTGGCCAGACGGCCACTGTCGGGGATGCCGGCCCAGACGCGGTAGTCGTCAATGCCGCCGCCATGGCTGCTGTCAAATACGTCGGTCGTTCGGTCGGGCGCCGCCGCCTCGATGCCAAGCAGGCTGGCAACTTCCCGCACCGTACGGCCCGCGTCTCCGCTGGACAGTGCCTGGGTGTCCAGCGTCCGCCCGCCCAGCGTCGCGCGCGACGCCAGGCCTCCGGCGCGACGTGCCTCGGCGCGGCGCCAGATGCCTTCAACGACATTCGTTGCAACCGAGCGGCCGATGCCTGACACCGCGTTGACCAGCGCCCTCGGATTGGGCGCGGCAAACGTCTCCTTGCCGATGTTGACCCAGCCATCGGGCTCGGTTTCCGCCTCGCCGGACGCGATGCGCGACGATGGCTGCACCGCGGTGACGGTACCTGCGGGAAGGTTGCCGCCTTGCGCCGCCTCGAACGGCTTGACCTGAAGCCTTAGGACCGTGCCCTCAGGAAGGCCGCTGTCGAAGACGACGTAGCTGGACTCCGTCGGCGTCCGCCTGTTTGCCTGAAACACCGCGGTACCTGCGCACACGCTTCCCAAGGCGCAGTCTTCAGCGGCACGGCCGCCAACAGAGCGAGCGGAAGCCGTCGATGCGCCAGCTCCGCCAACGACCAAGCGCCACTCGACCTCGCCTGCAACAGGAGCTGGGCTGGAGAGGGCGATATCGAAACGTACCGTCCGGTCTTCCCTGGTGTACTCTGGCTCTTCGTCCAGAAGTACGCTGATCTGGGTTGGAGGCTCAATGATGACGCCAGTGGCGGAGCTCTTCGTTCCAACGGCAGCGCCGCGGGAGGGATTGGCCAAGGTTACCACGACCGTTTCGCCGTCTGGCTCGGCGACAATGTCGCTGTCGACGACCACCGTGACAGTGCGCGTCGAAATGCCCGGACCAAAGACGATCCTCTTTGCGCCGAAGTGCTCCCTGAAATCTCTGCCCTCGATAGCCGAACCGGAAATTACGTAGTCGACGGTCATGGAGGCCGTCGCCTGGTCGGCCGTCCGGGCAAGCGAAACCATAAAAACCATGGCCGCCGTGCCCGTGGCGGGCTCGATGATGGCCGCCGCAGGTCCGTCGATGGTGAAGATGCTGCGAACTAAACCGGAATCAACCACGTCAGCGGGCTCCACCGTATCGGGGCCTGCCGGATAGGCGGCGCTCTGCCTCTCCTCGATGGTGCCGCCGTCGTCGGTGAACGCGACTTTGACCCGAATTTTCCTGCCCTGATCGACCGCCGTCAGGGTGTACGAAGACGCAGTGGCGCCTGCAATGTCGCTCCAGGCAGCCGTCGCGCCTGGCTCGCCGCGCTGCCACTGGTAGGCGTAACCCGGACGGGTCAGCCCGTTAGCGTCGGCAATGTCGCCCGCCGCCGCCGACAGGCTCTGGCCTACCTTTGCCGTACCGGTGACTGTCGGCGCGCCCGTGGCGAAAGTGTTGGCGGCGGCCGTGACAGGCGCAGTGGCGTCGCTTGCGACGAACTCCAGATACCCGTCATCGTCGACATACGACACCCGAACGCGGATGCGCATGCCGACATCCGCCGCAGTCAGCGTGTAGGCAATCGAGGCGCTGCCAACATTTGTCCAGCCGCTGGAGGCGTCCTGCCGCTGCCACTGATGGGTAAAGGCAGCTGTGCTCGTGCCGTTGACGTCCGAGAGGGCAGAAGTGGAGGCTGCCAGAGTCTGTCCCGACTGGACCGTCCCGCTGATGGCTGGCGCTCCGGCGGGAGCAGAATTGGCGCGCTTCTCCACCTCCCTGGTCCAGGCACTTGTCTTCGTCTCCGTATAGCCGTCGCCGTCCGTAAACGTCACCACCACGCGGAGAAACTTGCCATGGTCGCCCGCCCGTGTCGGCGTGTATTCAACCGAGGTCGCGCCGGGGATGTCCGTTTCCGCCGCGCCCGTCCTGTCGTCCGCGCGCTTCCACTGGTAACGCCAGTTGGGCGCACTCAGGCCATTGACTGGGTCGGCGATTCCGGAGGTCACCGCCGTGAGCACGACGTCCACCCGCGCCCTTGTGCCGTTTCCAATTTTCACGATGCCCGTCGCCGGCGTGCCGGCGCGCCTCGCCACCGCGCGGGTCCAGGCAGTTCCCGTAATGGATTCCTCGTTGCCGTCATCATCCGTGAATATAACCGACACGCCAAGAAACTTGTTCTCGTCATCCTTCACTGGCGTGTAGGCTGCAAAGGTTGCGCCGGGAATATCCGCCGCTCCCCTTCCACTCGCATCGTCCGCGCGCTTCCACTGGTAGCGCCAATTCGGGCTGGTCAAACCGTTCGGGTCGGTAATGTCTGACGGGTTTGCCGTCAGCTGGACGCCTACTTGCGCGGCCGAGCCGCCATTGATGTCTAAAGCGCCGACCGCTGGCAGGTTTTCAGCAGCTGCGGGCGCTGCCGGCCTCACAGCTACGGTCCAGATGCTTTCTTGAGTCTCCGGGTGACCGTCATCATCCGTGAACATTACCGCCACGCGGAGAAATTTGCCTTCGTCAGACGCCTGCGGCGTGTAGGTAATCGAGGTAGCGCCTACGATATCCGCTGCCGCCCTTCCTCGATTGTCGTCCGCCCGCTTCCACTGATAGCGCCAGTTTGGCCGGGTCAAGCCGTTCACCGGGTCGGTGACGCCCGAGGTGTTCGCCGACAGCTGGACCCCCACTTGCGCCGACGCGCCGCCATTGACGGCCACTCTGCCCCTCGCCGGCGTGTCGGGAGTGGTTGGCGGCGGCGCCACCGCGCTTGTCCAGCCGCTTACCCTGGTCTCCGTGTGTCCGTCGTCGTCCGTGAACCTCACCACCACGCGGAGAAACTTGCCCACGTCAGACGCCCGCGGCGTGTAGGTACTCGATGTCGCTCCAACGATATCCGCTGCCCCGGACCCTGCAGCGTCGTCAGCCTGTTCCCACTGATAGCGCCAATTTGGCCTGGTCAGGCCGTTCACCGGGTCGACAATGGTGTTAGTAACCCCCAACGGTACACCCGCCTGCGCCGACGTGCCGCCACTGACCGTCACCTCGCCCGTCGCCGGCGTGTTGGGCGCTGCGGTCGAAACCGCTGCCGCCACTGCGCTGGTCCAGGCGCTCGTCTTGGTTCCCTCGTAGTTGTCGTCGTCCGTGAACGTTACTTCCACACGGAGGAACTTGCCCGCGTCGGCCGCCTGCGGCGTGTAGACGTTCGAGGTCTCGCCGGGGATGTCCGCCGCTCCGGCCCCCGCGGCGTCGTCAGCCCGCTCCCACTGATAGCGCCAGTTTGGCCTGGTCAAGCCATTCACCGGATCGTCAATGCCCGAGACGTTCGCAGACAGCTGGACGCCCACTCGCGCTGCTGCGCCGCCGCGAATTGTCACGTCCCCCGACGCCTCGGTGTCGGACGGTCTGCTGCTGGGGGCCACGGTTGTACCGGTGCTCGCCGGAAACGCTGGACTCGGGCGAGTCTCGGAGGTTTCGTCGTCGTCCGTGAACGTAATCCTGACGATGATCTTATGGCCTACGTCATCCGCGGCAAGGGTATAGGTCCTGCTGGTTGCACCGGTGATGTCTACCGGGTTGCTGGTTCCGTCTGCGTCCACCCGCACCCACTGGTAAGTGAACTCGCCCTCGGCGGGAACTCCGTTCGTGTCCGCGATCGTCCCCCTTCCCGCCGTCAGCGTCCTACCAACCTCGGCTGCAGCGCCGGCAGGAGCGATGGTGATTGCCGCGTTCCCCGTAGCGGCCACATTTGCAGCCAGCACCGGGCCATACAGCGGCGTAAGAATATAGGTATCACCAGCAGTTCCCCTGTCATCATCGTACTGAACCGCGCCAAAAATGCGCTGGCCAAGAAAATTGCTTGGTATGGTAAATGTGGCATCATTGTTATCGCGGTCTAAATTCGCAGTTAAATCGAATATACTCGCTACATCGGTATCGTTCAGCATATGCGACCGTTCCGGCAAAGTTGTCCTCGTTCTGTCTTCCAGAGCGTACGCCTCATAGCTCCAGGTATTGGAAATAGCTCCGTCAGGGTCCGTAATGCCTGAGGTGTCTATCCTTGCGCGTCCTCCGACCCTTATTTCGCCAACTATCGTTGGCCGCCCCACGGGGTTGCCATTGTAGACGCCATTGGCACCCAGTACGTGGCTTCGATCCCGCACCAATGGGGTAGGTTCGCTGGTCACGCTTTCGGAGTTGCCTAGGACGTCTGTAAACGATATCCGAACCAGTAACACATTCGAGTCGTCAGCGTCAGTCAGCACATAGGTTTTGGAGGTCGCGCCGCTAATTGCCGTCGCAGCTTCGACTGAGCTGGGTAATATATCCTCAGCTCGAAACCACTGATAGCTGAACGTGCCCAAGCCGTCGTCATCCATGATGCCATCGGTGTTGGCAGTCAGAGTGTCATCGGGTCGAATAACCGCCGTGCGGCCGGAAACACGCACTCCCCCGGCTTCGATTATAAGTTCTCCCGTAGCTGGGTTATTCGTACCCTCGAATCCCCTAACCTGAATCTCAAACCTGCTGGCCGCGTTACCGCCAATTAAGGCAACCCAGTTTCCGCCGCTTCTTCGTTTCCCCGCCCCCGGGATGCTCCAGCCAGTCGCTGCTCCGGAATCCACGCTGGTAGATTCCGTCGTTCTCCACGAGAACCCAGTGCCAGTGGTTTGGCCTGAATCGTATAGCAGCACCATGTGATAGGTTGTATTGCGGGTAAGCGCTACCCCTCCTCCAGTCACAGGGAAAGCCAAATTGCCTATTCCTTCTACATTGCCCAAGACTGTTGGCTTGGTCAGGTCGGCAACCGTTGTACCGTCAGGGTTACCGCCGGAGTCACCTTGAATTTCCGCAGTCATAAATGAGTGGAAGAACTGTCTTTGGTGACTGTGCAGGACAACCTCTGTAATGGTGTAGTTGTCGTCGGCAGTTCCCGTTCTAAACGCCTGTGACAAACCTCCGTAGTTGTTGCTTCCGCCTGCTCCAACACCAACCGAAGCATCATCATCTTGCCCTGTATTGCTGATCAGCGTTTCCGTCTGCGCGTCAGCGGTCCCCGGCGCCAGTACAGCCGCTCCCAGCAGGGCACATGCCACCGTACACACTGCCATCCATCGCGGCGGGTGGCCACTGCTCTGGCTTCTCATGATGCTGGTACTCCTGCTAGCTTTTGTCCTATGTGTCCTTGGGATGCTCTTGCCTTCTTCGCTACAGGGGGAGAAGATGCCTGCGCAGTGACGCACCCGCCGCCACCACCGACTTCCTGCGCCGCTATCCCGCTGGCTGATGTGGCCAATCGGCCGCTGGCTAGCTATGTGATGCTCTGTCACTCTCATGATGCCCCTCTTGGAAGGTAACCTTTGCTTCCAACGTGCAGTCCTGCCGGTTTGCCCGCCGCAAAGGCTGTCCTTGCGGCAGTCGCAGGCGCGGTCAAGCCTTGCGGTACACTCATAGCAGCCAATCCCGACTCCCGCAACTGCCTCCATGCACGTCTTGCGCATGGTCCCTCCTGCCTGGCCGCATCCAGCTCGGAAGCCGACGCGAAGCGTGCTTCGGCGAGGGCGCGGCGCCCGTCGCACCCGAGCTCCTATGATACTGCTATCGACCGCTGCGCGAAAGACCTGCTTCTCTGACTCTGCATCAGCAGCCTGGCTGCCACCCCCAATGACCCATTCGCCAGGTCAGGCATCCCATGCAGCACGCTTTCCACCGACTCTCTCGTCCGGCGTATACGACAGACCACCCTCACTCGGAGCCACCGCCGCGTGCCTCCCCTACATCATTCGTAGTAACGGCAGACTGGCCCGCACAATGCCGCTGGCTCCTGGTGGCGCGGGCTTTCTCCTAACCGCTCCCATCGTGTACCGCAGCATCGAGGCCGAGTCCGCTGTGCCTCCCTTCAGCCTGTCCAAGTCCCACCTGCCACGCCGAGCCTGCTCGTGTACTGCCGTCCTCCCAACCGCCAAGTGACACAGCGCTGACGACCTCGCCCTTCACCGCCATCCCGGCAGCAAGCGTCCTGCCATGCCAAGCCATCTGCACCGCAGCAGGCCATCATCCGTTCGCCCGAGTCTCCAGACTGGGAGGCCAGCGCAAGACGGACGCCGTCGCCTGCCCCCTGGAACCGTCCCTACCACACGGTCTCCTTCTTGCCCGTTTCCGTTTCGGCATTCCAGCCTCGTGCTGCCCGCGCCGCGGCCGGATTGGCGGCATCGCTCTTTCAGCCCGGCACTCGGGTCATACTCCCCAGCAAGCGTACACGGCGCCCCGCTTCTTCCCGGCTGCGCTCTCCATCGCGCTCCGTACTCGCCCATTGCGCTTCCAGACATGACCCCTTCTCGCCGCAGCCGTCCGCGCTGGCCATTGCGGGCTTGCGCTGCGGGCGGTTCCGGTTATGCTGCATTGCAGCAATCTCACCAGCAGAGGACTCGCTTCCCCCATGCGCCTGACGCTCACCCTAGCTCTTCTCCTCCTGCCCGCGCCCGCGCTGGCGGCCGTGCCGCAGGAATCCGCCTTCATCTTCAACACCACCCTGCTGCTGATTGGCGCATTCCTCGTGATGTGGATGGCCGCCGGCTTCACCATGCTCGAGGCCGGTTTCGTTCGCACCCGCAACGCGGCGACGCAGTGCCTCAAGGGTTTCGGGCTGTACGCAATCGCCTCCCTTGCATACGCGGCGCTCGGCTATCGGCTGATGTATCCCGGCGACGGCTGGATGCTGGACGGCATCATCGGCGACCTTGGCCCCACCCTGCTGCCTGACGCCGTTGACGAGGACGTCACATACCTGTCCACGGGCGCCGACTTCCTGTTCCAGCTGGTGTTCTGCGCCACCACCGCCTCCATCGTCTCGGGCACCATCGCCGAACGCATGAAGGTTGGGCCGTTCTTCATCTTCGTGCTGGTGCTGACTCTGCTGATCTATCCCGTGCAGGGTGCCTGGAAGTGGGGCGGCGGCTGGCTCGACGAGTTTGGCTTCTCGGACTTCGCCGGCTCCACCCTGGTCCACGCGGCGGGCGGCTTCGCCGCGCTCACCGGCGCCATCATCGTCGGCGCGCGGCGCGGCAAGTACGGACGCGGCGGCCGCGTCAATCCCATTCCCGCCTCCAACCTCCCCCTCGCCACGCTGGGTACCTTCATCCTCTGGCTGGGCTGGTTCGGCTTCAACGGCGGCTCGCAGCTGGCTCTCGGCACCATCGAGGACGCCACCGCCGTCAGCCGCATCTTCGCCAACACCAACATCGCCGCCTCGGCCGGCGCGGTCGCCGCGCTGCTCGCCACCCGTTTCCGCTACGGCCGCATGGACCTCACCCTGGTGCTCAACGGCGCCCTCGCCGGCCTGGTCTCCATTACCGCCGAGCCCCTCACCCCCTCCCTTCCGGCCGCCGCCGCCATCGGCGCCATCGGCGGGCTGATCGTCGTGGCGGCGGTGCCGCTGGCG
>CAZPIN010000227.1:0-2257 GCA_964586735.1 uncultured Rhodobacterales bacterium
GCTGTCATGGATGGCTGCAATCGGGAAAGTCATCGAGGTCGTGCCGGCCGGCCATGTCACCTGTCCCGTCGTACCTCCCTGAATATCGGCACTATCCACAAGATTGTTGTGGTCATCGTGGCTGCAGACGGTGGTAGGGGAAGCGGTAAGTATATAGGACGTGGTGAACGCTTCGGTGGCAGCCATGGGCTGCGGAAGCGGGCCGGTGGGGCCATGGAGCGTGAGCACGAAGTCGATGCTGTCGCCTTCGCTAATTGTGGCATCGCCGTTCCCGTCAATCGGATATCCATGTCCCGGGGCGAAGTCGAGTGTCATCCGTCGCTGCGGCGGTCCGACGTCCAGCATTGCATTGCCGGGAGTGCCTACGGTGTATCCCGTTCCGGGCTCAACTGTCAGAATCATTCCAAAAGTGTCGTCTGGTTGTGACCTTGTTGGGACATTTACCTTTACCGTGGAGTCGCTCCCCCTGAAGATTGCCGTAGTTTGTCTCGTGTAGCTACTTGGGAAAAGCTCCCGCTCGGCATTGTTGTCCTCCCCAGTCAGTGCAATATTAACTGTCAGGTCTGCGGTGCCCCCGCTCCGGGTAAGCGTAAACACCGCTTCTCTTGTTCCGGGAACGAAGTCGGTGTCGGCCTCTACTGTGACCGTGGGAGGAGAGGCAGCAGGCGTGGCCACGTTGTTCAGGCGCACAGCTTTAGATCCTCCGGCTTCGGAAGCATCGGTAGCGAACGCAGCCGCGGGAGTCGACCGATCGCCCGTAAAGACTGCGCATATCCACTCGTCTGGTTCGTCGAGGATAGAGTCCACGATGCTTGTAACCGTGATCGTCTTCGTCATTTCCCCAACATTCCACTGCACATCCAGCGGCGAGCCTCCTTGGATATCGTCTGCTGACGCAATATTATTGTTGTCATCGTAACCACAGATAGTGGCATCCGCCAGAGTAAGGTGCGCGGTGAATGCTTCGGTGGCAGCTATAGGCTGCGGATTAGGGCCAAAGAGTTCACGAAGCGTGAGTACAAAATCGATGCTATCGCCTTCGCTCATAATGGGGACGCCACCCGCGCCAGTCGGATACCCATGACCCGTGGCGTAGGTGAGTGACATACGTGCCGGCGGTACCGTCGCAGTTACCGTTGCCCTGTCATCGGGATCGGCTCCGAACGTGTACCCTGTCCCGGGCTGAATAATCAGTGCTATATCTTCGTTGTCGTCTGTTCGCCCACCAGTTCCAATAGACACCTTTACCGTACTGTCGCCCGCCGGGAAGGTGGCCGTCGTTGGGAGGGCCTGCACCGTTGGCTGAGGATCAAAGGCCCATGGGTTGCCATCCAAGCGAATATTAACCTCAAGCTCAGCAGCTGCGTCTCCCGTCCGGGTAAGCGTAAACACCGCTGGCCTGCCTCCGGGAAACGAGGCGATATCGGCCACTACCGTGATTGTGGGAGGAGGTTCCGGCGCGGTGACCGTCACCTCCACGACCCCCTCGGTGGCGTGGGCAGCGTAGGGTTGGGTAGGAAATGCTATGACGCTTACCCTCAATGTCCTGTCGTCATCGCCAGGCGAAAGCGTTTGAGTTGTTAGGGTCCTACTTATCGACCCCATTCCTCCGGAGGGCGGACGCACGTGAAATATACCGTTCATACCTGATTCTATAGTTAGAGATAGCGGTTCAAGGTCGAATCCGTCGTCGGGGTCAAGAAACTGGAACCAAAGTGGATCGCCGTCAGTATTGATGGTTCCCATCCAGCTGAAGGTAATGGTCACCATATTCGTCCCGTCGCCAACAACGGAGGTATCCGACGCGCTGACCGAAATCTCGGGCTTCTGCGCCTCTGCCGCGCTTGACAGCAGCGAGGCAGCCGCCGCAACCGCCACCAAGACCGCAGCCGCTCCCAGGCGGAATCTTGTCGCGACCATCCTCCAGGCTGCCATGCAGCGGGACGCCCAGCCGGCGTCTGGCCTGCGGGACGGCGGGCAAGCGGGACGCAGTCCCCCAACGTTCGATGTGTTCATCTGAGTAGTATCCCCAAGCTCGGATGGGGGGCGCTACCCGTCAAGGCCACGCTCCCACTGTGCTCGGCCGCCACTCTATGCGGGCGGCGGAGTCGTGTCAACACCCCCCTGTTCACCTTGTCTCCACCCTGCCCCGCGCACCCGGACATGCGGATTACGTCTTGCTACGTCTATGGTTTCTGGCACCTGACCCCGCTACGCCAAGCACTGGCGCTACCGCCAGTACGTACCGCCTGCAGGC